>JAUXUW010000120.1 GCA_030684635.1 Dehalococcoidia bacterium | reverse complement strand
CGAGCACCGTGCGGCCGTCCGCGACGAATCGGAAGGTCACGCCGGTGTAGTACTCGAAGTTGCGGGCGGTGCCGGCGCGGACGCGGTATGGCACGCCGGCCTGGTCCAGCGCACGGGCGGCGGTCTCCAGGTCGGCAATCGCCGCCGGCGCGCCCGGGATCACGGACGCCATCGCCGCGCGCAGGTTACCCAGGTAGCCGGCGGACGTGCCGTCGACCTCGGCCAGCAGCCGCATCGCGGCGGCGCCGGCGGGGTGCCGCTCCGCGAGCTCAGCGATGAGGGAGGGATCGCCCTCCAGCATCCGGTCGTAGGCGGCGAGTTGCTCCGCGGCGTCCAGGCCGGCGGCGGCGAAGGCCGCCCGCGCGAGGCCGGCGTGAGCCAGTTCACACTCGACCTCCGCCATGCCGAGACCGGCGAGGAAGCGGCGGGCCAGCGTCAGGAGTTCGCCGTCCGCCTCCGCGGCGGAGGCGCCGAAGCACTCCACCCCGCACTGCCAGACCTCGCGGTCCTCGTCCGCGGCGAAGCGGTAGACGGGCTGGACGTAGGAGAGTCGCTGCGCGCCAGCGTCCGGCTGGTCGCCGTACCAGCGGGCGACAGCCACGGTCGCGTCCGGGCGGAGCACGACGCGCTCGCCGCTCCAACCGTCCCAGTCCAGGAAGGAGTAGACGCGGTCGAGCGCCTGCGGCGAGAGGGTGCCGGAAGTGGTGTAGAGGTGCAGCGGCTCAATGGTGGGCATCCGCACCTCGCGGTAGCCCGCGGCGGCGGTCACCTCCAGGAAGGTGCGCTCCACGGCGCGGAAGCGCTGCATCTCGTCGGGGCCCAGGTCACGCATGCCGTGGCTGCGCAGTCCGCGGTCGGGCACGGTGGTTGCCTCCATCCGGGCAGGGGGATCAACTGGCATTCTACGTCCCTTCAGGGGCGTCCCCACGGGGGGCTACTGGCCGATCGGGCTTCCTCGGCGGCGCCGCCGGGACGGCCCCGGCACACACAACAACGCCGCGAGGCGGGAGCCGTCGCGGCGTCTGCTGGTTGGGTGCCGGTGAGTTCCGGGGTGGAACGACCTGCGGATCAGCGCGCGCGCGACGGCCGGACGTGGCCGTGGTGGCCATGCCCGTGCTGGTGCGCGTGGGACTGAGCGATTCGTTCCATCGTGTTGCCGAGGTTAGGTGCGCCGTCCCGCACGATCAACGCCGCCCTGCTACCGGGCGTCCAGGAGGTGCACGTCACCGGCCAGGCAGACCCGCTCGCTACCGTCATCCAGCCGCACGAGGAGCGCGCCGGTCTCGTCCACGCCGGTCGCCAGGGCCTCGAACGCCTCGCCGGGCGTCTCCACCCGCACGCGCCGCCCAATGGTGACGAGGCGCATGGACCAGGCCGTGAGCAAGCCGTGGGGCTTCGCGGTGGCCTCCTCCAGCCGGCGTTCGAGGGCGGTCGAGAGCGCGGCCAGCAGCGCCTCCCGCGAGGGGGCGGGCCGGCCTTCCTGCTCGATGCTGGTGGCGATCGCCAGCACCTCGGGAGGCATCCCCGCAGGGGTGCGCAGGTTCACGCCGATGCCAAGCATGACGTCGTCCCCGGCGGCGCCCGGGCGGGCCTCCGCCAGGATGCCGCAGAGTTTGCGGCCGCCGTACAGGATGTCGTTCGGCCACTTCAGGTCGACGGTGAGCCCGGCGGCGACCTCCAGCGCATCGGCAACGGCCAGCGCGGTGGCAGCCGCGACGAGGCCCGCCGGCACACCCGGGCGCAGGTGGAAGGTCACCCAGAGGCCAGCGCCCGGCTCCGACACCCAGGATCGTCCCTGCCGCCCTCGGCCGGCGGTCTGCGCTGCGGCGACGTAGGCCGTGCCCACCGGGCGCCCCGCCTCCGCGCCGGCGCGCGCGTCGTCCATCGTCGACCCGGTTTCGTCGAGGTGGACGACCTCCACGCCGACGGTGCGGGAGCGGCGGAGCGAGTGGTAGCGGGCGAGGTCGAACGGCATCAGACACCCCTGAGACACACACTGAGGGCGTCGCTCGCGCGACGCCCTCAGCTAAGTCACTCAGTCAAGAGGGGCTTAGGTTTCGAGCACCTCCCCGTAGAAGACGCCCGACCCCTGAAACTGGTGACCATGACTATCGTCAGCCACGAGCATCACCCCCTTTCCTGCGCTCGAATCTAGAGAAACGGCAAGGGGTTGTCAACACCTACGGATCAGCAGTGTGAGCAATTTGTTTGCAGACACGTTACGGGGATGCGCCGAGCTCAGACCGCCGCTGAGCGGGTCTGCACGGACACCCGCTCCAGGCCGGCGATCCGCGCCCGGAGACGGTGACGGACCTCCGCCGCGACCTCATGAGCCGCAGCCAGGTCAAGGCGATCCTCCAACACCACGTCCACCTCGGCATGCAACCGGTGGCCGATCCACCGCATCCGCAGCGCGTCCACGTCGCGGACGCCAGGCACGGCGCGGAGCTCGACGTCTGCGCGCTCCACGAGGCGCGGGTCAACACCGTCCATGATGCGCCGCATGATCGCCAGACCGGTGTCCTTCAGGACCAGCAGGATCATGACGCTGATGAGGAGGCCCGCGATCGCGTCCGCGCGCGGGAACCCCGCCATGACGCCGAGGGCGCCGACCGCCACCGCCAGCGAGGTGAACGCATCCGTGCGTGCGTGGACACCGTCCGCGATCAGCGCCTCGGAGCCGATCCGCCGGCCCACGCGGATACGGTACTGAGCGACAAATTCGTTGCCGGCGGCGCCCACCAGGCCCGCCAGCAGCACGAGCGGGCCGTAGGTGATCTCGCGCGGTACGAACAGCCGCCACCCGGATTCCCACACAGCCAGGAAGGCGGAGGCGGCGATCATGGCGATGACGAACAACCCGGCGAGATCCTCCGCCCGCCCATACCCGTAGGTGAAGCGACGGGTCGCCGCACGGCGGCCGATCGAAAACGCGATCCACAGTGGAATCGCCGTGGAGGCATCCGCGAAGTTGTGGATGGTGTCCGCGAGCAGCGCCACCGAGCCAGTCATCGCGACGATCACGAGCTGGAAGGCAGCCGTCACCCCGAGGGCGACCAGGCTGATCTTGACCGCGCGAATGCCCTCCGTACTGCCTTCGAGCGCTCGGTCGATCGAATCGTTCGTGTCGTGGCTGTGAGGGTGCAAGAAGTCCGACAACCAGGCCGGAAGGAAGCCCTTCCGGTGGCTGTGGCCGGCGTGCCCGTGCTCGCCATGCTCATGCTCCCCGTTGTGAGGGTGCGCGTGCGCGTGCGCCGCAGCAGGCTCGTGCGGATGCGCATGGGCCTCGGCGGACTCGTGCGGGTGCGCGTGCGCGTGCGCCTCATCGTCATCGTGCGGATGTGGGTGGGCGTGAGGGGGTTGGGTCATCGGTCGGTACCGGTCGCGTCGGGGGCCGCGGTGTCCACCACCTGCAGCCGCCCTCCGCCCCCGCCGCTGGCGTGGTCGGCGTGGAACATGGCGTCGCGGATCAACTGACGAACGTGGTCGTTCTCGATGCGGTAGAAGACATGCGTGCCTTCGCGTCGCGCTCGCACGAGGCGCGCCATCCGCAGTTTCGCCAGGTGCTGCGAGACGGACGTCGGGAGTTTGCCGACGGAGGAGGCGAGGTCGTTGACCGACAACTCCTCCCCCAACAGCGCCCACAGAAGGCGCACGCGGGTCGCGTCCGCGAGCATCCGGAACACTTCCACGGCGAGATCGACTTGATCTTCGGGGACGGGACCTTCAAACACATGCTTATCTGCATCCATACGCAGATAGTCACCCAGTCAGAAACTGCCGTCAACAGATCGGTCAGACTCCCGTGACCGACCGCAGCGCCGCCCGCGTTGCGTCGACGATCTGACCCACCTCGGAGGCGTTCACGACCAGTGGCGGCGCGAAGACGACGTGGTCGCCCACGACGCGGGTAATGACGCCGCCCTCCTCCCGCATGTGGCGCTGGACGCGGAGCGCGGTGGTCGCCGCCGGGTCGAACGCCTCGCCGGTGGCGGTGTCCTTCACCAGCGACAGGCCGGCCATCAGCCCCAGGTGGCGGAGGTTCGTGACGTGCGGGTGCCCTTCGAGCGCGCCGCGCAGGCCGTCGCCCAGCACCTCGCCCATCGCGGCGGCGTTCTCGACCAGGTGCTCGTCTTCCATGATCTGGAGGTTGCGGAGGCCGACCGCCGCAGCCGTGGGGTGGCCGCTGTTCGTGTAGGCGTGCATGAAGCGGGCGTCCGTCGGCGCGCGCTTCAACGCCTCGAAGATCTCGCCGGTCACGATGAACGCGCCCATCGGGATGTAGCCGGAGGTGATCGCCTTGGCGATACTGAGGATGTCCGGCTGCACGCCCCAGTGTTCGAGAGCGAACCACCGCCCGGTGCGGCCGAAGCCCGTGATCACCTCGTCGGCGATCATCAGAACCTCGTAGCGGTCGCAGATCTCGCGCACCTTCGGGAAGTACTCCGGAGCCGGCGTCCACACGCCGCCCGCCCCCTTCACCGGCTCCACGATGATCGCGGCCACGGTGTCCGGGCCCTCGCGCAGGATCGCCTGCTCAATCCAGCAGGCGCACTCCCCGTCCGTGTTCGGGGTGCAGTCGCACTCCAGGTTCTCCGGCTTCCTCGTGTGGGTGATCTCCGGCACGAGCGGGCCGAAGCCCTTCCAGAAGGCCGGCAGGCCGGTCATCGCGGAGGTGGCGAGCGTGCCGCCGTGGTAAGAGCGCTCCCGCGAGATCAACTTCACCTTGGAGGGGCGGCCCTGCAGGTTCCAGTAGAACCGCGCCGCCTTCAGCGCCCCCTCGTTCGATTCCGACCCGGAGTTCGTGAAAAAAACGCCCTGCATGTTGTCGTAGGCGAGGTCGATCACCTTCGAGGCGAGGCGGATCGCGGGGACGTTGCTGAACCCCACGTAGTTGTTGGTGAAAGCGACCTTCCGCATCTGCTCCGCGGCGGCATCCGCGAGTTCGCCGCGACCGTGCCCCACGGCCACGTTCCACAGCGAGGCGAGCGCGTCGATGTAGCGACGGCCGCGGATGTCGGTCAGCCAGACACCCTCGCCGCGGTCGAAGATGACGGGCTGCTGGTGGTCCGGCGCGAAGTACTGCGGATGCAGGAGGTGCGCCTGGTCCTCGCGCGCAAGCGCCTCATACATCGACTGGTCAACGGTCATCGCCGGGCTCCATCCTCGGTCGCGACACCCCTCGGAGAGGCGTCCGAGGGCCAGTGTAACCGCGGAGCAGTCCCGCTACTTCGCCTCGACAGGCGGTGGGATCGTGGCCAGCGCGGCCTCGATGCTCGGCGCCAGGCCACCCTCGCGCAGCGCAGCGACCAGGCCGAAGCGCTCCATCGCCGCAACCACCGCGGGCGGCGTCTCCGTCAGCACGACCCGGCTCCCCACGCGATGCCGGTGCTCGATGATCCCCTGCAACGTGAGGAGGCCTGACGAGTCGACATGGTGGACGTCCCGCATGCGGATGATCAGCGGACGGTGATCGTGGGAGGGCAGCAGCGACTCGAACGCCGCCGCCGAGTGGAACGAGATGATCCCCTGCGCGGTGAAGAAGAGCACGTCCGGGCGTGAACGCATCAACGCCGCGACGTCCAGCGGCACCTGCGCGCCGATCCCCTCGACGTCCTCGCCATCCGCGACATCCGCCAGGATCTCGGCGACCACGGGGACGGCGGTCAGCCGGCGCAGGAGCAGCACGACGGACGTGATCACGCCGAGGGCGATCGCGAAGGTCAGGTCCAGCACGACGGTGACGATCATCGTGCCCGCCAGCACCAATAGGTCCTCCCGCGGCGATCCGCGCAGCAACTTCATGAATTCGGGGACATCGGCGATGCCGTAGGCGACAACAATCAGGATCGCGGCGAGCGCCGTCAGCGGGATGTGGCCGGCGACACCTCCGAGCAGGAGCGTCAGCACCAGCACCGTGAGCGCATGAAAGACGCCGGTCAGCCGCGACGTGGCGCCGTTCCGGATGCCCGCGGCGGTGCGTGCGATCGCTGCGGTGGCGGGGATCGCACCGAAGATCGGCGCAACGACGTTAGCGATGCCCTGGCCGATCAGTTCCCGGTCAGGGTCGTGACGCGGGTAGCCCACCACCATGCCGTCCGCGACCACCGCCGAGAGCAGCGACTCGACCCCCGCAAGGGTGGCGATCGCGAGCGCCTGCGGCAGGAGGTCGAACGCCAGGCCCGGATTGAAGAACGCAAGCGAGGGACGGGGGAGGGAGTGCGGCAGTTCGCCGTACTTCGAGGCGACGGTCTCCACCGGTAGGTCGAGGAAGTAGGTGAGCGTTGTGGCAACGACGATCACGATCAGGGCGCCAGGCACGCGCCTCGCACTCTGCTGCCACCAGAAGAGAAACACCACCGACGCGGTACCGAGCGCCGCGGCGGCGGGCGTGATCGAGCGCAGGTGGCGGGCCGTGTCCACGATGCGCTCGTGGAAGTGCTCCAGGCCCGGATCCGTGCCGCTCAGGCCGAGCAGGCCGTTCAGTTGCCCGGTCGCGATCGAGATGGCGATGCCGGCGGTGAAGCCCACGACCACCAGCGCCGGCATGTAGCGGATCACCCGCCCGAAGCGCAGCAGCCCCATCCCGATCAGCAGGACGCCGGCCATCATTGCCAGCAGCGGCAGCGCCTGCGGGCCGTGGATCAGCACCACATGCAGGAGCAGCGGTACGAGCGCGGCCGTGGGGCCCGTGATGTTGAACCGGGAGCCGCCGAACGTCGACGCCAGGCCGCCGGCGAAGATCGCGGTATACAGGCCGGCGATCGGCGGGACGCCCACGGCGACGGTCAGTGCGATCGCCAGCGGGAACGCGATCAGGCCGACGATCACGCCAGCGACAGCGTTCTTCGCCAACGTCGAACGGTCGACCCGGGAGGGGCCAGAGAGCAGCGCGAGGAATTGGCTCACAGGATCGAGGGTCGACGCGGCCGGGATCGCGTACGCCTCACCCTGGTCCGACCCTGCCGTCAGACGGCTGCAGGCTTTGACGGGCCAAGTATTTCAGATGGTATGACCCGTACCGGTACGATCCAGCCTTAGATCGGCGGGCCGCCGAAGCGTTCCGCGATCAGTTCGCGCGCCACCGACCGGTCATCCCACGGGCGCGGGCCGTCCGCGTACTCGATCGTCGTCTCGTGGCCCTTACCGGCGAGCAGCACCAGGTCGCCCGGCTGCGCGATCTCCAGCGCCCGGTCGATGGCGGCGCGGCGGTCCGGGATGCGCTCGAAGTGCTCGCCCTCCACCGCCCCGCCCGCCAGCATTGCCCGTGCGATGTCGTCGATGATCGCCTCGCTCGCCTCGGAGCGCGGGTCCTCGTCCGTGAGGATCGAGTAGTCGACAACGTTCGCGGCGACGCCGCCGAGGCCGGTGCGGCGTTCCATGCCACGCTCCCCCGCGCAGCCGAAGACCGCGATCACACGCCCCTCCACCGCCGGACGCACCGTGTCCACGACCTTGCCGAGCGCGTCCGCCGTGTGCGCGTAGTCCACGATCACCGTGAACGGGGCGCCCGGGATGCTCTGCATCCGCCCGGGGACGCCCTCGCACGCGGCGACGCCGGCAGCCGCCTGCATCGCGTTCAGGCCAAGCGCGGCCGCCGCGGTGATGGCGGCGGCCGCGTTCGCGACGTTGAAGCGGCCCGGCATTCGGACGGAGGCCTCCAGCGACTCCTCCCCGGTCGACAGCGCGAAGGTGGAGCCGTCCGTCCAGAGCATGAGGTCTTCGACCGTGATGTCGGCTTCTTCGTCGTTCAGGGCGTACGTGACGACGCGCGCCTTTGTGCGGCTCGCCATGTAGCGCCAGGCGGGGTCGTCCCGGTTGAGGACAGCGGTGCCGCGGCGCTTGCCGCGCGCAGGGTCATCCAGGAGCTCGAAGAGCCGCCCCTTCGCCGCACGGTACTTCGCCAGGTCGCCGTGGAAGTCCAGGTGATCCGGCGTCAGGTTCGTGAACACCGCCACGTCAAACGCGCAGTGGTCCAGCCGGTGCAGGTCGAGGCCGATCGAGGTCGCCTCCACCACGGCGTGCGTGCACCCGGCCTCCAGCATCTCGGCGAGCAGGCGCTGCACCACGGGCGCCTCCTGAGAGGTGAGCCGCGTGGGGTTGGGCAGCACGCGGTCGGCGATCTTGGACTCGATCGTGGTGAGCAGGCCGGTCTTGAGGCCGCAGCCGGAGAGCGCGGCGTGCAGCAAGAACGCCGTCGTCGACTTGCCGTCCGTGCCGGTGATGCCGATCACCTTCATCCGCCGTGCCGGGTAGCCCTCGTGCGCGGCGGCGACCGAGGCCATGGCGGCGCGCGGGTCGCCGACCTCCACCACCGGCACACCCAGGCCCGCGACCTCGCCGCCACGGCCCGCTTGCGCGATCAGGGCGACGGCGCCCGCCTGGACGGCGGCAGCCGCGAAGGCGTGGCCATCCGCGCGCTCGCCAGGGATGCAGACGAAGAGGTCGCCTGGCCGCACCTGCCGGGAGTCGAACTGGACGGCCTGGATCGCCGGGAGAGAGGCGCGGTCGATGCCATCGGGCAGGCCGGCACGCCAGTCGCCGCGGGCGGGGGATGGTTCCGTAGTCATGCGTCCGATGCTAGTGCGCGGCCCCGGCTAACGTCCGGCCGTTCGGCTCTGGACAGCAAGCAGGTAGGGCACTGTAGAATTTCCAGCGCCTTACCAGATGTGCGCAGGAATGGAGCCTACGTGGCGATTGAACTGACCGATGAGTGGAAGCAGGCGCTGAACAGCGCATTCGTGGACGGGTGCCCGATCCTCTGGTCCAGCACCGGGAGTGATGGGCAGTCCGCCCTCAACTTCTTCGGCTCCACGCAGACCTATAGCGACCACCAGCTCGGCATCTGGATGCGAACGCCCGACCGCGGCTTCCTCCAGCGCATCTCCGAGAACCCGAAGGTCTCGATGATGTACCGCAACCCGGCGACCCGCCTGGTGGTCCAGATCCACGGCGAGGCGCGCCGCGCGGACGACCAGGAGACGAAGGACCGCGTCTACAACGCCGCCCCGGAGGCGGAGCAGAAGGCGGACGCGGAGAAGGCCGGCACGGCGGTGATCGTGGAGATCACCCGCGTCGTGCAGCGCGGCCAGGTGGTGCAGTCGCGCGACTGACCGCCTCGAAGAGGTGTTGGGCGCCAGGGGGCCTGTAAGCCGGATTCTGTACCGCGTCCCGAGCCCAACCGGGACGCGGCGACGGCCATCCATCTAGGACGGCGGTTACCCGCCGCCTCCAGCAACCTACCCGGGGACAGGACGGGCCGCCCGTATGTCCCCCTATTTGGCCTTGCTCCGGGTGGGGTTTGCACGGCCGCCGTGTTACCACGACGCCGGTGCGCTCTTACCGCACCATTTCGCCCTTACCGGGCTGCCCGAAGGCGGCCCGGCGGTATGTTTCTGTTGCACTGTCCGTCGGCTCACGCCGCCCGGCCATTAACCGGCACCCTGCCCTGCGGAGTCCGGACTTTCCTCCCGCCTCCCGAAAGAGACCGGCGACCGTCCAGCCCCCTGGCTTCCACTCAGTCTACGCCCCGCGGCTGGACCGACTCACCGGCGACGCGTGACCCTCACCGCGTCGTCCGTGACGACGACCTCCGCGACGGCGGCCTGCAGCAGCCGTCGCCGCTCCGCGAACGGCAGCGCGTCCCACTCCCGCACGAGGCGTTCGCGCGCGCCCGCCGCGTCGATGTCCGCGCCCACCGGTGCCGGACGCTCTGCCTCGACCAGCGTCTCGGCCACGGGCCCGGCGCGCCGCACCAGGTCTGCCCAGCCCCACTCGCCGCTTTCCCACCGTTCGAGCATCCGCGCGATCTGGCGCTCCGCGCGCTCGCGACGGCCGTCGGTATCGTCCTCGGCCTCGGCCGTGTGGACGGCGACGGGCAGCGGCTCCGCGGCGCGCACGAGTTCGCCCCGCACCAGCGCCTCGAGTTCGTCGGCTCGGCGGCTGCCGTACCGGCAGCGTCCCAGGTTCATCGCGGACTCGCAGCGATAGAGCACCGTCTCGCCCCCGGGCGCGGCGCGGCGCGCGCCGATGATCCGGTTGCCGCAGTAGCCGCAGCGCACGAGCCCCGCAAGAAGATACCGGTGCCGCTGCTGCACCTTCGCGGAGGTGCGGCGGTCGTCCAGCCGTCGCTGTACCTCGTGGAACCGCGGCGCGGGCACCAGCGCGGGGTGCGCCTTCGGCACCGCCACGCCGAGGCGGCGGTAGAGGCCGATGTAGGCGGGGTTGCGGAGCACGGTGCGGATGGAGCCCGCGCTCCACGGGCCGCCTCGGCGGGTCTTGATGCCGTCGCGGTTGAGTTGCCCAGCGATCCGGCGGATGCCTTCATCTTCATCCAGGTAGAGCGCGAATATCCGCTCGACGACGCGCGCCTCCTTCGGGTGCGGCACCAGCGTCCGCCCCTCGACCGCGTAGCCAAAGGGCGGCCGTCCGAGCACCTCAGCGCGCAGGGCGCGGCGGCGCATCCCCTCGCGGGCGCGTTCGCGGCGGCGCTCCTCGTCCGGCCGGTCGGAGCGGGCGGCGCGCAGGGCAGCCTCCGGGAGCCGCCCGTCCGCGAACACGAGCCGCCCGCCGACGTACATCAGCGCGAGGAGCCGCCACGCCTGCTCCACCGCCGTCGCCCCGAGCACGGCAAGCGTCGGCACGATCGCCACGCCGTCCACAGAGGCGTCCAGGCGGTCGAGCGCCGCTGCGAACGCCGTCCGGGCGGCCGGGTCCCCGTCCTCGAACCACTCGGGCTCGCCCAGCCCCTCGCCGCCGGCACACGCCGCAGCCGCCCGGCGCTGGATCGCGAGGTCGAGCGGTGGGCCGCCAGTCGCGAGCGGGCAGAGGTAGGCGATGACGGCGCGAGCGCCCTGAGGCGGTGCGTCCGGGCGAGGATCGGTCATGGCCACCAGTCTAGGCGGAGGCTCCGGGCCGGGGGCAGCGGGGGGCCGGTGTTAGGATGTAGGTAGTCGCCCGGAGGCGGCTCCCCCGTGCTCATCAACGTCGCAACACTGCTCCAGGAGCCGATCGGACACGCTCGGCAGTACTTCGCCGACGGCGAAGCCGTATCCGTGCCCGAAGAGGGCTACGAGCAGACGATCACCGGCCCGATCCGGGTGATCCGGAGCGATCGCGGCGTGCTCGTGACCGCCTCCTTCGACCTTGACCCAGTGGAACTGGAGTGCAGCCGGTGCCTGGAGACCTACCTGCAGCCGGTCCACATCGAGTTCGACGAGGAATATGTCGCATACCGCGACCCGCTGACGGGACTCCGGCCGGAGGCCGATGAAGACGAGTTCCGCATCGATCAGCGGTGGCATCTCGACCTCAGCGAGGCTGTCCGGCAATATGAACAGTCCGCGCTCCCGATCCAGCCGGTCTGCCGGCCGGATTGTCGCGGGCTGTGCCCCACCTGCGGGCAACATCTGAACGAAGCGACGTGCGGCTGCACAGCAGCCGTGACAAGCGACAAGTGGAGCCCCCTGTCCGGCCTGGCCGAACGGCTCCAGTTAGAGGAACGTCATGGCTCTCCCGAAGCGTAGGACGCCCAAGTCCAAGACCAACTCCCGCCGAGCGCACGACCGCGTGGCCGTCCCGAATCTGGTGCGCGACCCCGCCACCGGCGGCTTCAAGGTGAACCACACCGCCGGCGGCGCCCGCGACCGCAAGGGCCGTGTCATCGCCAGCGACGCGGACTAGTCGCCGGTGCCCGGCCTGGAAGAGCTCGCCTCACGCATCGCCTCGCTCCCGCTCGCCGCGGACACCGCCTGGGTGTTTCCCGGCCAGGGCGCGCAGGCCGTCGGCATGGGCCAGGACCTGGCGCAGGCGATCCCCGCCGCGCGCGAGGTCTTTGATGCCGCCGATGCCGCGCTGGGCATCCCGATCTCCCGCATCTGCTTCGAGGGTCCCGAGGACGAACTCACCCGCACGGTGAACACGCAGCCGGCGATCGTGACGCACTCCATCGCCGCGCTCGTCGCCGCCCTGGACGCGGGCACCCTCACTCACCGCCCAGCGATGGTCGCTGGCCACTC
>JAUXUW010000118.1 GCA_030684635.1 Dehalococcoidia bacterium | reverse complement strand
CGACGAAGAGCGGTTGGCTCACCGCCGTGAACCAGGTCTCCTTTGACCTGGCGCCGGGCCGCGTGCTCGGCGTCCTGGGCGAGTCCGGGTCTGGCAAGAGCGCCATGCTCCGCACGATCCTGGGACTGCAGCCCCCCACCGCGCAGATCGAGGGTGAGGTCATCCTCAACGGGCGCGACCTGATCGCGATGTCCCCCGCCGAGCGCAGCGCCATCCGAGGCTCCTGGGTCTCGATGGTGTTCCAGGACCCGATGACGGCACTGGACCCGGTCTTCTCCGTGGAGCAGCAGTTAGTCGAGACGATCCGCCGCCACAGCGACCTCTCTAAGAAGGACGCCGTCGACCGCGCGATGGAACTGCTGACGCTGGTGCAGATCCCGTCGCCGGAGCGCCGGTTGAAGGCGTACCCCTTCGAGCTGTCCGGCGGCATGCGCCAGCGCGTCGTCATCGCCCTCGCGCTGGTCTCCAACCCCACGCTCCTGCTCGCGGATGAGCCGACGACGGCGCTGGACGTGACGGTGCAGGCGCGCGTGCTGGACCTGTTCCGTGACCTGAAGGAACGGCTAGGGATGGCGGTGATCTTCGTTACCCACGACCTGGCAGTCGCCGCCGAGATTGCGGACGAGATCGCCGTCATGTACGCCGGCCGGATCGTGGAGCAGGTCACGGTCCCGGACATCGTCCGGTCGACGGCGCACCCCTACACGCGCGGCCTGCTGGAGGCGAACGTCCGTCCGGGCCAGTTGACCCGGCCCGAGGCGATCCCCGGCGCGCCGCCGAACCTTGCGAAGTTGCCCCCGGGCTGCTCGTTCGCTCCGCGCTGCTCGGTGGCGGAGGATCGCTGCTGGGAGTCGCTTCCCGACCTGGTCACCCTGACGAACACCCACAGCGCGCGCTGCGTGCGCGTGCCCCGAGGCTAGGAGTCCGCGATGGCGATGGTGATCCTCCGCCGGCTCGGCATGGCAATTCCGACGCTCCTGGGCGTCTCGCTCCTGATCTGGCTCCTGCTCTCCATCCTGCCCGGCGATCCGCTGGTGGGGCTGCTGCCCCAGGACGCCACACCGCAGGACCGTGTTGACCTTGAGATCTCGATGGGCCTGGACCGCCCCCTCCCGGTCAGATACGTCGCATGGATGGGCGATGTCCTGCGCGGCGACTTTGGCTACTCGCCGTTCCGGCGGCGGGATGTCTCCGAGTTGATCGCGACGGCGTGGAAGAACACGGCCGTGCTGGCGGCGGTGTCCGCCGGGTTCGGTCTCTCGATCGGCCTGCTCGCCGGCACAGTGGCGGGTGTCTACCGCGGGCGCTGGATCGACCGGGTCGTGACGAGCTTCTCCATCGTCGGGCTGAGCGTGCCCTCGTTCTGGATCGCGATCCTGCTGCTCATCGTTTTCTCAGCGGAGTTGAAGATCCTGCCCGCCGGAGGTCGAGCCGACTTCTCAGACGGCCTCTTCAACTATGCGAAGTACCTGGTGATGCCGGTCTTCGCCGGCTCGCTCATCACGATCGCCATCACGGCGCGCGTGGCGCGGGCCAGCATCGTGGAGACGTACCAGGCGGAGTTTGTGGAGCTGCTCCGGGCCAAGGGGCTCCGCGAGTGGCAGGTGCTGCTGCACGTCGGCAAGAACGCAATCTCGCCGGTGCTCACCACGGCCGGTCTGCAGGTCGGCTACCTGCTCGGCGGGTCCGTGCTCATCGAGACCATCTACTCGTGGCCGGGCCTCGGACAACTGGTGTTCAACGCGATCGCCGCCCGGGACCTGGCGGTGGTGCAGGCCACCACGCTGCTCATCGCCGTGACGTTCGTCCTGCTCAACCTGGCGGTGGACATCCTCCAGGTCACGTTCGACCCGCGCCAGAAGCGCGCGGCTTAGGAGGCGCCCGATGACGACGCTCAACCCCGCCGCATCCTCCATTGCTGCGCGATGGCGCGAGGCGGATGCGCCCGCCGCGCCGGAGTCCTACCTGCAGGCCGCGCGCCGGCGGTTCATGAAGCATCGAGTGGGCCAGGTGGCCTTCGGGGTGCTGGCGCTGCTGGTGCTCTCAGCGATCTTTGCGCCGGTGCTGACCACATACGACCCGATCGTTGGGACGCCGGCAGACCGCCTCAAGGGGATCGGCTCCGCCGGCCACCTCCTGGGGACGGACGAGCAGGGCCGCGACATGCTGACGCGCCTGCTGTACGGCGGCCGGCTCTCGCTGATCGCCGGCATCGTGCCGGTGCTCATCGCCACGGTGATCGGGACGGCCCTCGGCTCGTTCTCCGGGTATGTGAAGGGCTGGGTGGCGGCGCTGATCATGCGCGCCATGGACATGCTCTACGCGTTCCCCACGGTGCTGCTGGCGATCGCCGTGTCTGCCTCGCTCGGCCCGGGGCTCACCAACGTCATCATCGCGATGACGGTGGTCTATATCGCCCCGCTCGCGCGTGTGGCGGAGGCGGCGACGCGCAGGGTGGTGGTCGCCGAGTACATCGAGGCCGCGCGGCTGACCGGGGCGGGGACGCCGAAGATCCTGCTCACGCAGGTCCTGGCGAACATCTTCAGCCCGATCTTCGTCTACGCCTCCGGCCTGGTGGGCCTGTCGATCGTGATCGCGGCGAGTCTCTCCTTCCTGGGGCTCGGCGTGAAGCCGCCCGCGCCGGAGTGGGGCTTCATGCTCAACAGCCTTCGGGGAACGATCTACGTGAACCCGTGGGTGGCGGCGCTGCCGGGGTTCTTCATCTTCCTCACGTCTATCTCGTTCAACATGCTCGCGGACGCCATCCGCGACTCGCTGGACGTGCGAGGGTAGGAGCGCATCATGACCACGCTATCCGTCGAGACAGACCCGCTGGTCGCGGTGGTGGACGGCGATGCCGGCCGCCCGCCACTCCTGGAGGTTCGGAACGTCTCCAAGAGCTTCCCGGTCCGCCTGAGCCCGTTCAAGAAGGGCTACGTCTCCGCGGTGGACGGCCTTTCGTTCACCGTGAAGCACGGCACCACCGTTGGCATCGTGGGCGAGTCAGGCTGCGGGAAGTCCACCGCCGCCCGGCTGATCCTCGGGCTGATCGATATCGACAACGGTGACGTGCTGTTCGAAGGCCGGAACGTGAAGGCGCAGCGGGAGTCGCCGCAGACGCCGGACGACCGGCGCGAACTGCGCCGGAACATGCAGATGGTGTTCCAGGACCCGCATTCCGCGCTGAACCCGCGCGCCTCTATCGGCGAGATCATCTCGTTCCCCATGAAGGTGCACGGCTTCTCGAAGGAGGAGCAGCAGGAGCGCACCCAGTGGCTGCTGGAGCAGGTGGGCCTGCACGCGAACCATGCGTCCTACTACCCGCACCAGATGTCCGGCGGCCAGCGCCAGCGCGTGAACATCGCGCGGGCCCTCGCACTCTCGCCCCGGCTCGTTGTGTGCGACGAGGCGGTGAGCGCACTCGACAAGTCCGTGCAAGCGCAGGTGCTCAACCTGCTGAAGGACCTGCAGGCGGAACTGGGCCTGACCTACCTGTTCATCAGCCACGACCTGAACGTGGTGCAGTACATGAGCGACGAAGTGCTCGTGATGTACCTCGGGCAGGCCGTCGAAATGACGGACTCCGCCCGGCTGTACGCGAAGCCGCTGCACCCGTACACGCAGGCGCTGCTCGCTTCCACGCCGCGCCTGGACGACGCGGACGGGCCGGTCGCGCCGCCGCTTGAGGGCGAACTGCCGAGCCCGCTGGCCCCGCCGTCCGGATGCCGGTTCCGGACGCGCTGCCCGTATGCCATGGAAGTCTGTGCCCAGGAGCGTCCGCCCCTGGTGGAGGCCGCGGACGGCCACCGCGTGGCCTGTCATCTGTACGTCGAGGGCTCGGTGGAGATGCGGGCGACCTCGCCCGCGCTCGCCGCGTCCGCCAGCTAGCGCCCGCAGGGCGAAGGAGAGTCACCATGCCCGTCCCGAAGGATGTGCCCGCCGCCGTCCGCACCATGCTGGAGGCCGCCGGCCTCAACGTGAGCGAGGAGGAGTTCAAGGCGTTCGTGGAGATGTACCCGATGCTCCGCGAGGCCACGGACACCCTCTACATCGAGGAAGTCCGCTACGAGGAGCCGGCGCTGGTCTTCACGCCCGTCGCTCCCATGAAGGGCGCCTAGCCGTGACGTTGCCCATCACCATCCAGGACGCCGCCGCCGCGCTGCGCGCGGGCGAGGTGTCCAGCGCTGAACTGACCAGCGCCGCCCTCGATCGCATCGCTGCGCTGAATGGCAGGGTCGGCGCGTTCATCGCGGTCACGGACGACATCGCGATGGCCGGCGCGAAGCAGGCCGATGCCGACTTCGCCGCGGGCGTCGACCGGGGCCCGCTGCAGGGCATCCCGTTCGCGATCAAGGATCTGCTCGCGACGAAGGACGCGCCGACGACCGCGAACTCGCTCATCCTCGACCCGGCCTGGGGTGCGGGCTACGACGCCGTCGCCGTGGAACGCATCCGCGCGACGGGTGCCTCGCTGCTCGGCAAGCTGGTGCTGTCTGAGTTCGCGATCGGCGCGCCGGACGCGACGAAGCCGTTCCCGGTGCCGAAGAACCCGTGGAGTCTGGACCGCACGCCGGGGGGCTCCTCCAGCGGGACCGGCATCGCCGTCGCCACCGGTATGGCCCTCGGTGGCCTCGGCACGGACACGGGCGGCAGCGTCCGGTTCCCCGCCGCGTACTGCGGCCACACCGGTCTGAAGGTCACCTACGGCCGCGTGCCGAAGTGGGGCTGTGCTCCGCTGGGCTATACGCTCGACTCGATCGGCCCGATGGCGCGCTCCTCCTGGGACTGCGCGGCGATCATGAACGCCCTCGCCGGGTATGACCCGCGCGACCCCACGTCCTCGAAGACGCCGGCGGAGGACTACCTCGCGGGTATCGATGGCGGCGTGAAGGGCCTGAAGATCGGCGTGCCGGTCGGCTACTTCTTCGACCACCCGATGCTGGACCCGGAGGCGAAGTCGACGACCCTCGCGGTGATCGAGGTCCTCAAGGGCCTCGGCGCCGAGGTGATCGAGGTTGACCTCCCGTACTCCGCCCAGGCGAAGGAGGCGAACACGCTGACCATGGTCAGCGAGGCGTTCGCATACCACCGCATGGACATGGCCAGCCGCTGGACCGACTACGGCACCGGCACGCGCCAGGTCATCGCGCGTGGCGCGTTCACCTCCGCCGCGGATTACGTGCAGGCGCAGCGCTTCCGCTCCTACTACGCGAAGGAGGCGGCGAAGGTGATGGCGAAGGTGGACGTGCTGATCACGCCCACGATCTTCGAGCCGGCGCAG
>JAUXUW010000112.1 GCA_030684635.1 Dehalococcoidia bacterium | reverse complement strand
AGGAACCTCGACAAATCGCCCGCGATCCGGCCGCGGCGCAGGAACCCGGTGGCGGTGAGCACGCGGCGGGCGACGGATGCGCGCGGCGCGTCCAGGCCGGCGCGGGTGAGCGCCTCGGCGAGTGGCACGTCGTCCATGAGGTGGCGCGCGACGACCTTCTCGTCCTCGGTGAGCGTCAACGTGAACGGCGTTGCGCCGTAGCCGGCGACTGGCTTCCACGCCGCTTTCGAGCGCTGGAGGACGGCCAGCAGCCGCAGCCGCTGGGCGGTGTCGCGCGGCAGTCCGAGCGCGTCCTGCGCCTGCTGCACCGTGGACACGTCCAGCTGGCGCCGCCATCGGCGCTTCAGCAGATCGAGCACGACGCTGTCAGTCGTCATGCCGCGCAGTATCCGCGAGTCACACGATGTCCGCACCCCGGACGGTGCGGATTGCGACTCGTGGGGCGTATGCTGTCTCCCGGCGGGTGGGGTGGAGCCTTGTATGCCGGGCGGTCGCACCTTCCGCGCGTCTTTCTTCGCGATCCTGCTCGTGACAATGCTGCTCCCTCCGGGACTAATTCGTCACTCCGCGTTCGCAGCCCCCGACACTGAGACCGGCCAGCAGCGGATCGACGGCGAGCCGCTGGTTCCCGGCACCCTGGCGATCGTGCGAGGTGATGGCGACTGCCTGCGCGTGCGCAACACCCCCGGTCTGGCCGGGACCCGGATCGACTGCATCCCGGACGGCGGGATACTCACCATCCTGCCCAACACGGTCGAGGTGGATGGCTACCGCTGGCAGTTCATCTCCTACCGGCAGACCACCGGCTGGGCCGC
The DNA here is from genome assembly GCA_030684635.1 of Dehalococcoidia bacterium. Lineage (GTDB taxonomy): Bacteria > Chloroflexota > Dehalococcoidia > UBA2979 > UBA2979 > W-Chloroflexi-9. The sequence goes on along the minus strand of JAUXUW010000112.1, from coordinate 3,032 downwards.
GGATGAGTTCCTGGATCCCTACAACGGACCGCCGCCGACCGACGGTTGCAGTGCCGCCTCCAGCATCCAGCCCGGCTTCACGGGGTCTGCCCCCAGCGGGGGAGGCTTCGGGCTGGTGGTCTGGGGTGGTGGCACCACCGGTGGCGTCGAGACGCTGGCGCTGTCGCAGGGCTGCCAGTTGCGGGCGGTGTGGGGCAACAGCCCGTCGGGCGGCCTCGTTGGCTACACCTTCGGCGCGCCGGACTTCGTGAACCGCAACTGGCTGGACGCGTTCCCCGGGGGATCGATCTCCGCCGGCACGCCGCTGATGCTGGTCTGCCAGCCGCCCGGCTCCACGACCGCATCGATCTCCTCAGTGCCGCTGCCCGCACCCACGCGCTCCGCGCCGCGGTTTAGTGGCAGCACGCCCGCGCCAGAGATCCGTGCTCGGGCGGCCGTGATTATTGATGAGGCGTCCGGCGCGGTCCTCTACGACCACAACGCCTACGAGGCAGTCCCGCCGGCGAGCCTGACCAAGATCGTCACCGCGGTGGTCGCGCTGGAGGCCGCCGACCCGGAGTCGTGGGTGCATGTGGCGGACGTGGACTACCGGCAGATGCCGGGCAGCAGCGTGGTGGGCCTGGTCCCCGGCGACTGCTTCAGGTTGCGTGACCTCGTATACGGGCTGATGTTGCCGTCCGGTAACGATGCCGCGCTCGCTATCGCCCGCTACCAGGCCGGGAGTGATGCGAACTTCATCCACCTGATGAACACGCTGGTCGCCCGCATTGGGCTCTCCTCCAGCCACTTCACCGACCCGCACGGACTCGGCAGCGCGGAGCACGTCATGTCGGCCTACGACGTGGCGATGGTCTCTCGCTATGCGATGACGCTGCCGATGTTCCGCCAGGTCGTGACGGCACGTTCGTGGACCGCCAGTGGCGACCGCGACCTGTCGATGCTGAACGTGAACTCCTTTATCTCTCAGTACGCAGGCGGGGACGGTGTGAAGACCGGGTTCACGGAGGAGGCGGGCCGGACGCTCTCCGCCTCTGCCACGCGGGACGGGCATCGGCTCTACGTGGTGCTCCTGAACGCGAACGACCGCTACGGCGACGCCCGGGCGCTGCTGGACTGGGCCTTCGCGAACCACGCCTGGGAGTAGCGGGAACCGCCGCGCCACCTCGTACGTCATAACGACGTGTCGAGGAGGCAACAGTGCGGCAGGCGGGCAGGACACCTTCGGGTCGGATGGTTTCAGGGCGACGAGCAGGCCGGTGGGCGGCCGGGGTGCTGATCGCGCTCGCCGTGACGATCGCGCTCGGCTGGACGCCGGTCGACATCGCGGAGGGCGACCCGGCGCCACCTGTGCCCCCGGTAGACGCGGCGCAGGGGCTCCCGTACTTCTCGGTCGTGGAGGCGCAGGCGAGCGGCTTCGGTGAGCCGGTGCGCGTGCACGGCTTCATGGTCGTGAGCGATGGCGAGGCGCGCCTGTGCCAGGCGCTCGCGAAGTCGCTTCCGCCACGCTGTGCCGGCGACTCGCTGCGGGTCGTTGGCCTCGCCCTGTCCGACCTGCCCCTGGTGACGGTGGAGGGCACGACCTGGTCGACCGAGCCGCTCGACTTCATCGGCACCGTGTCGGAGGGTGTGCTGACGGTGGTACTCCGCCTCGGCTGACCGAGGCGGAGCGCCGCGCGGGCTAGAGGCCGAGCTCCGCCTCCAGGGCGGCGATCGTGCGGTCCAGCCCGTCCACCAGTTCGTCCACCTCTTCGCGGTTGATGACCAGGGGCGGGGCGACCTGGATCGAGGCGCCGCCGCGCGACAGGATGCCATTCTCCTTCAGGAGCCGCGGCACCCGGTGCGAGAGGTCGTCGTCCGGCGTGAACTCCGCGCCAGCGGCCGGGTCCCTCTTCATCTCGATCACCTGCATCAGCCCAATGCCTCGCGTTGCGGAGACGATGCGGTGGCGCGACTTCAGTTCGTCCAGCTGCGTCGTGAGGTATGTGCCCACCTTCGCCGAGTTCTCGACGAGGTGCTCGCGCTGGATGATCTCGATGTTGGCGAGCGCCACGGCGCACGAGACCGGGTGAGCGCCGAAGGTGGAGCCGCCGATGAAGGCATCCTGCGGGCCGCCTCGGAAGCCCTCCGCGACCTTCTCGGTCGCGACCACGGCCGCGATCGGGGCGTAGCCGGAGGAGATCTGCTTGGCGACGGTCATCAGGTCCGCCTGCACGTCAAAGTGCTCCATCGCGAACCAGGTGCCGGTGCGGCCGAAGCCGTTGATGACCTCATCAACGATGAGCAGGATGCCGTACTTGTCGCACAGCGCCCGAATCGTCTGCCAGTACTGCTTCGAGGGTACGACCGAGCCGTTGGAGGTGGAGATCGGCTCGGTGATGAACGCAGCGATGGTCTCCGGCCGCTCCGAGATGATCAGTTGCTCCAGGTACTTGAGCCCCGCCGGTGTCTCGCAGCCTGGCAGGCACGTCTCGCCGCAGCCGTTGCATGCGACGGCGGGCGCCTTCAGCGTCCCGGGCAGCAGGGGCTCGAACGGGGTCTTGTTGAGGGCAGTGGCGTTGTTCACGGAGAGCGCGCCGAGCGTCATGCCGTGGTACGAGCCGATGCGCGAGATGAACTTGTAGCGCTTCTGCTGGCCGCGGTTGTATTGCCACTGGCGCGCCATGCGCAGCGCGGTCTCCACCGCCTCCGCGCCTCCGTTCACGAAGAACGTGCGCGTGAACCCGGCGGGCGTGACCTCTGCGATCTTCGTGGCGAGGTCCACGGCGGGCATGGTGGCATACGCGAACGGGTTCGCGTACGCCATCTGCTCCATCTGTCGCTTCGCCACCTCCGCGAGTTCGCGCCGGCCGTGGCCGATGGCGACGACCCAGAGGCCGGACATCGCGTCGATGTAGCGGCGGCCGTGGGTGTCCGAGAGGTAGATGCCCTCGCCGCCGTCGATCACCGTGTAGGCGTCGTCCTGAGCGAGTTCGTTCTCCTGTTGGGTGTGGATCCACAGGTGCTCGCGGCCGCGGCGGATGTAGTCCTCCACC
>JAUXUW010000108.1 GCA_030684635.1 Dehalococcoidia bacterium | reverse complement strand
GGAGCCGCCGCCGGGGCGGCCGCGGAAGGTGTCCGGCAGGCGGGCGCCCGCGGGAGCCTCCCACGCGCCAAGGTCGTCCAGGCGCTCGTCGTCCGGGCGCATCGGGACAATGGCGTAGTCCACGCCGGCCTCCCGCTGCACGTTCACCACGTCGCGGACCTGGTCCGGGAGGGCAAGCGTGATGACCAGGCCGTCCGCGCCCGCGCGGGCTGTGCGGCCGGAGCGGTGCAGGTAGGTCTTGCCATCCTCCGGCGGGTCGAAGTGCATGACCACGTCCACGCCGTTGACGTGCAGGCCGCGGGCCGCCACGTTCGTGGCGACCAGGATGCTCGCGTCGCCGGCGGCGAACTGGGCGAGCGTGCGCTCGCGCTGGTTCTGGTTGCAGCGGCCGTGGATCGGGAGCGCTCGGCGCCCCGCGGTGTCCAGGGCAGCGGCCAGGCGGTCCGCGCCGTGCGTGGTGCGGGTGAAGACCACCGCGCGCTCCGCGCCGGCCAGGATGCGCGCGGCCACGTCCAGCTTGTCGTCATACGAGACGCCGATGAAGCGCTGCTTCAGGGTGTCCACCGTGGAGGTCTCGGAGACCACCTCCAGCCGGACCGGGTCCTGCTGGTAACGGCGCACGAGCGCGCCCGCGACGCCGTCTAGCGTGGCGGAGAAGAGCAGCGTCTGCGGCTTCTCCGGGACCTGGTCCAGGATGCGCTGGATCTGGGGCAGGAAGCCCATGTCCGCCATCTGGTCGGCCTCGTCCAGGACCACGAAGGAGATCGCCTCCATCGTCAGCTCACCACGCTCCAGCAGGTCGTTGAGGCGGCCCGGCGTAGCGATGACGATGTCGACACCGGCGTGCAGGGCACGGATCTGGCGGACCATGGAGGAGCCGCCGTAGATCGCGCAGAGCCACAGCCCGCGGGCGGCAGCCAGCGGTGCGAGTTCGTCCGCGACCTGGTTGGCCAGTTCGCGGGTCGGCACCAGCACCACGGCGTGGGGCCGGCGGCGCTTGGCGGTGGTGGTGCGCTCGATCATCGGCAGGCCGAAGGCGAGCGTCTTGCCGGAGCCGGTCTGGGCCATGCCGCACACGTCGCGGCCAGCCAGGGCGTCCGGGATGGTCAGGGCCTGGATCGGGAACGGGCTGGTGATGCCGCCTGCGGCCAGGGCCGTGACCAGGTCGGCGGACAGGCCGAGCGACTCGAAGGTAATGGCATCCGCATCGCCATCAGGCAGCGCGGCGGTGGCCAGTGTGGCACCAGTGTCAGGAATCAAGGTGTCAGGAATCAAAGCTACCAAAACGGCGGTCTCCCTCAGGGGGCAGTCGGTGGAAGTGCAGGGGACAGGCCACCGGAAGACCCGCGAGGGCCGCCGACGGAACCGGGAGCGCCCCACCGACGGCGGGCGTCTCCACTGCTCGTGTGTGTCTCAGAGGCCGGTTCACCTGGCGGGTCGCCCGCAATCGGACGCGGGCTGCGAGGCGTTCTTCCGGGCTTCTCACGAGCAGGGCCGTCGTGCCGAGAAGAAGAGGATTCTGAGGAGTCTGTCGCGCCATGCCCTCGGTGAGTCCGGGGGATCGTGCGTCGACCTGTCCTGACCGTAACACGTCTCCTCAGTATGTGCGCACCGTCACAAGGTCTCAAGGGAAACTCAACCGTTCGACCATGGATGGCAGGTGCGGTTTGAGTGCAGCGTGGCCGGACGGCGACCGCACTTCGGCAGGCTCAGTGCGAACGGAATGCACCACGAGCCAATTCAGGAAGCCCACGAACGCCCCGCCGGCACCGGTAACAGCCCCCGCCCGTCGCGGCGAGCGACCTAGCGGCCGATGAACTTCGGGGCGCGCTTCTCGCGGAAGGCCTGCACGCCTTCCTTGGCGTCCTCGGTCGCCCGGGCCAGCTGGGCAAGGCGCGTCTCGTAGTCGGTGAAGGCGTCCAGTTCGTTGAGCACTGCACGGTTCACGGTCAGCTTCCACGCGGCGTAGGTCTTCGTCGGGCCCTCCGCCAGTTCCTGGATGAAGGCGGCGAGGTCCTGGTCCCAGGACGCGGCCGGCCACACCCGCGCGAGCAGCCCGATGCGTTCCGCCTCGACCGCGTCGATCACGCGGCCTGTCATCAGCAGGTCCATCGCCCGCGACTGGCCGATGAGGCGCGGGAGCAGCAGGCTGACGCCCTGGCCGGCGAAGATCGCCTTGCCCGAGCGGATGTCGCCGATGCGGATGTCGTCCCGCGCGACGCGGAAGTCGCAGGAGAGGGCGGTCACCCACCCCGCGCCGTGGCAGAGGCCGTTGATCGCCGCGATCACCGGCTTGGGCGCGCTCATCAACGTCTTCACCAGGTTGTGGTGTGGCGTGAGGTTCGCGGCCAGGCCGGCCGGTGGGCCGTAGCGGTCCGGGCGGTCCCCCATCCCGTTCACGATGTCGTCGCCGGAGGAGAACGCGCGCCCGGTGCCGGTGATCACGATCACGCGCACGTCGTCGTCGCGGCCGTTTTCGCGCACGAACTCGGTCACGCCCTCCAGCATGTCGAAGGTGATCGCGTTCAGCCGCTCGGGGCGGTTGAAGGTGACCGTGGCGACGGCGCCTTCACGGGTGAACGTCAGGCCATCTACAGGGTCCATCGCAGCCTCCTCGGCGCGTTACAGCGGCGGGAGACTACCACGCTCGTAATTCGTAGGGGCGCCGCGGCCCCTACGACAGCGGCGGCTCCACGCCCTCCGGCAGCGCCACCTCGAACACGTTGAGCGTCATCGAGACAAGGCCGTAGTACCCGACGATCCCGATCAGGTCGACGAGCCCGCGCTCCCCGAACTCCGCGAGGGCGCGCGCGTACACCGGCTCGGACACGTGGTGCGTGGCGAGGAACTCCGTCACGAAGTCGTAGAGGGCGGCCTCCGGGCCGCTGATCTCCGGCTTCGCGCGCGTCCGGATCGCCTCGATCACCGGCTCGGGGAGCCCGGCCTCCCGTGCCAGGCGGGCGTGGGCGTGGAACTCGTACTGGGAGTCCCAGTGGCGACCGGTGAGGATGATCGCCATCTCCGACAGGTGCTTCGGGAGGACCGTCCCGTAACGGCAGAACTCGCCCAGGCGCTGTGCGCGGTCGGCCAGCACGGGCGAGCGGAGCCACGGGTCGAACGGCCCGCGGAGGCCGCCGCGCGGCCCGGAGACGATCGCATCCGCTACCTCGCGCTGTTCGGGCGTCAGTTCGTCCATCTTCAGCGGTGTGAGTCGAGGCATGGGCGCGATCCCTCCGGGTTCCGCGGGCGTGAACGTCGACTAGGCGGGACGGAAGACGGGTACGGGGTACTCGCCCGAGTCCTGCGGCTCGAACTCTACCTGCACGCGCATCCCGATCTTCACTTCCTTCGTGGGGTCGCCCACCCCGACGATGCCGGTGAGCATCCGGAAGCCCTCGTCCAGGTCGACGTAGGCGACGGCGTAGGCGCCGAGGTCGGCGAAGGCAGGGCTGCGGTTCTGCCGCACCACCGAGTAGGTGTAGACGGTGCCGAGGCCCTTCGAGGCGCGCGTGGTCAATTTCGTCGACCCGCACTCGGTGCAGTGCGAGCGCGGGGTGAAGACCACGCCCTTGCAGGCGTCACAGGTCTGGTAGCGGAGCTCGCCGGCCTTTGCGCCGTCCCAGAACTCCTGGGTGTCATGCTCCGGCAGGATCGGCTGGAGTCGGTTAGACATCGTTCGGTTCCCTTCGGTCGGTCGCGGCTAGTCGGCGGCCAGGATGACGGTGCCGCCGCAGTGGGTGGCGCCCAGCAGGCCGCCGTTCCCGTGCGCCACCGCCAGCTTCGCGCCGGCCACCTGGCTCGTGGACTCGCCTCGCAACTGCCGGGCGGACTCCAGCAGCAGGAAGATGCCGCGCATGCCCGGGTGGTTGGAGGACAGCCCGCCGCCGTCCGTGTTCAGGGCCGGCCCGTCCGGGTTGTCCCAGCGCAGCCGCCCGCCCTTGAGGTACTCGCCCACCGCGCCCTTCTTGCAGAAGCCGAGGTCTTCGAGCATCACCGCGACCGTGATCGTGAACGAGTCGTAGATCATCGCGATGTCGATCTCGCTCGGCTTCACGCCGGCCTGCCCGAAGGCGACCGGGGCGCTCTGCGCGCCGGCGCTGGTGGTGATGTCGTTCGAGTTCGTCTTGTACGCCGTCGCCTCGCCCGACCCGATGAGCCAGACGGGAGGCTTCTTCGTGCCCTTCACCACGTCCTTGCTGGCGATCACGATCGCGCCGCCACCATCAGAGACCATGCAGCACTCCAGCAGGTGGAGCGGGTCGGCGAGCATGCGTGACTGCACCACGTCGTCGATGGTGATCTCGCGGATGTCGGCAAAGTTCAGGTCCTGCATGGCCTGCACGGCCTGCGGGTTACGCATCGCGTGCGCGCGCGTGGCCATGGAGATCTCCGCCAGTTGCTCCGTGGTCGTCCCGTACTCGTGCATGTGGCGGTGCGCCACCATCGCGTAGTTCGCGATCAGCGTGGTGCCGTATGGGTTCTCCATGTTCGACTGCCACGAGCCCCCGGCCCGAGGCCCGCCGGTGCCGATGGGGATGCGCTGGCTCGCCGCCTTCGACCCGTACGACAGCACGGCCACGTTGCAGCGCCCGGCTGCGATGTCCCGCATCGCGTGGGCAGCGTGGAACTCGTAGGAGGTGCCGCCCACGCTGGTGGTGTCGATCACCTTCGGCTTGATGCCCAGGTACGGCGCCAGGCCCAGCCCGCCCCCGCCCTCGCCCTCACCGGCGTCGTAGAGGCCGTCCACGTCCTTCCAGGACAGTCCGGCGTCTTCCAGCGCGCGGCCGATCGACTGCGCCTTGATCTGGAGCGCGGACACGCCCGGGTCGAGCCGCTTCGGCCACTCGTGGATGCCGACGATTGCGGCTGCCCGCTCCTGCGTCGCCACGGTTCACCTCCCTATCGCCGCCGGAGGTCATCCCCGCACGGCATCACGACCGTCATTGCGGGCGGACTGTAGCGCGGATAACGTCCCTGTGTGCGCATCGCCGTGATCTCGGACACCCACCTCCCCTCGCTCATCCGGACGCCGGATCAGCTGGGCCCGCAGCTCGCGGCGTTCCTCGCCGGGGCCGACCTGATCTTGCACGGCGGGGACGTGGTCCGTCCCTCCGTCCTGGACTGGTGCGAGCAGTTCGCGCCGCTTCTCGTCGCGCGCGGCAACAACGATGTCTTCGACGACCGGCGGATGGAAGCGCGCCAGATCGTGGACATCGAGGGCTGGCGGATCGGGATGGTGCACGAGTTGCGCCCGGAGGAACGTCCCGTCTCTGTCCTGCTGGAGGAGTCGCTGGGCGGTGAGCGCGTGGATATCCTCATCGGTGGCGACACGCACATCGAGCGGCTGGACTACCGGGACGGCGTGCTGGTGCTGAACCCAGGGTCGCCCACGCTGCCCCATCACCGCGAGTTCC
>JAUXUW010000107.1 GCA_030684635.1 Dehalococcoidia bacterium | reverse complement strand
GAGGTGTCGGAGGCGGTCGTCCAGCAGGTGATCCGGCCGACCGGCCTGATCGACCCGAGCATTGACGTGCGCCCGACGAAGGGGCAGATCGACGACCTTCTCGGGGAGATCCGGGCGCGCGCCGCGCGGAACGAGCGGACGCTGGTCACCACGCTCACGAAGAAGATGGCGGAGGACCTGAGCGACTACCTGCAGGAGATGGGGGTGAAGACCATGTACCTCCACTCCGAGATCGACACCCTCGAACGGATCGATATCCTCCGTGACCTGCGTCTCGGCGTGTACGACGTGGTCGTGGGCATCAACCTGCTCCGCGAAGGCCTGGACCTGCCGGAGGTGTCGCTGGTCTGCATCCTGGATGCGGACAAGGAGGGGTACCTGCGCTCGGGTGGCTCGCTCGTCCAGACGATCGGCCGGGCGGCCCGCCACGTAGACGGCCGGGTGATCATGTATGCCGACGTGGTGACGGACTCGATGCGGTACGCGATCGACGAGACGAACCGCAGGCGCGCCATCCAGCTGGCCTACAACCAGGAGCACGGGATCACGCCGGAGGGCATCCGCAAGACCATCCGCGACATCGGTGACCGGCTGCGGCAGGTGTCTGAGGAGTCGCCCGGCTACGAGGTCAACGCGCGTGAAGTACCGAAGGAAGAACTCGCGCGGATGATCATCGACATCGAGCGGCAGATGAAGACAGCGGCGAAGGACCTGGATTTCGAGCGCGCGGCGCTGCTGCGCGACCAGGTCGTGGAACTCCGTCGCGAGCAGATCGGCGACGGCATGCCGGAGTCGCTTCGGTCGCTCTCGCAGCAGACCCGGCGGCCGGACGCCCGCAAGATGCGCGGCGGCCGCACGAAGCGCACCAAGTAGGCCCCCTCGTCAGGCCCGCAAACACCAGACCGCCCCCGGCATTGCTGCCGGGGGCGGCTTGTCGATCCCCGAAAGTGCGTCACGGTCGCAATCGCCGTAAGACGGCGTTGGCCCTGGAGTACAGGTCGGAGCGCAAGAGTTGGCGCGCATCGAAGCGCTCAAGAACGCGGCCACATGGGCTCGTTCACAACCTCACTCACAACTTGGCGCGACCTGACACTACGTCCGGGGAAGGCCTCGCGTCGGTAACGGTGTCTCGTGCTGCAATGGCGGGCCCTCCGGTCAGTGGCAACCTCGCTGCTGTGTCGTGCATTGAGTGTCCACCTCCGGCGCAAGCGCGCGGAGCGGCGATCTCGCGCACGGCGGGGGCAGGAACAGACATCGGGAGCCGCGCGCAGCGTGCGCGGACGCACGCGACCTCGCGGATGTGCTCGTGCGAACGAGCGCGAACGGGCTAGTCGGAGTCGAAGGCGGGCGGGAACGGACGCGGCCGCAGACCGTCGTCTGCCAGAGGCTCTTCGCGCCGCTTCGGGGTGAACGAGGCGGCGTGCGCCGCCAGGCTCGCCGGCGCGTAGGCGTCCACGCCGCCGATCGCGTCGCCGTCGCCATCGATGAGGACGTCGCGCGGCTTGCTCCCGGGTTCCTGCGGCCCGACGACGCCGCGCTCCTCCAGCAGGTCCATGAGGCGCGCGGCGCGCGGGTAGCCGATGCCGAGCTTGCGTTGGAGCATGGAGGTGGAGAGCGACTTGCTCCCCTTCGCGACGTCCATCGCGCGCTGCATCATCGGGTCGTCTGCCGCGTCGGGCGGCATGGAGCCGTCCGGCCCCATGCTGATCGCCTGGTCGAGCGCCTGCTCCAGCATCGCGTCGTACTTCTCGGGCACGAGTTTCTTGAAGCGGTCCTGCGTCCAGAAGGAGACGATCGCCTCGATCTCGTCGTCCTTCACGTAGACGCCCTGCACGCGCTTCGGCTTCTGCGCGTCTGGCGCCAGGAAGAGCATGTCGCCCTTGCCCAGCAGTTTCTCCGCGCCGCCCTGGTCCAGGATCGTGCGTGAGTCCACCATGGAGGACACCGCGAACGCGATGCGCGTCGGGAAGTTCGCCTTGATCAGGCCGGTGATCACGTCCACGGAGGGGCGCTGCGTCGCGACGATCAGGTGGATGCCGGTCGCCCTCGCCAGTTGTGCCAGGCGGACGAGCTGGTGCTCCACCTGGAACGGCGCCGCCAGCATGAGGTCGGCGAGTTCGTCGATGATCACGACCCAGTATGGGAGCTTGCGGGCTTCCTTTTCGTTGTACCGCTCGATGTTGCGGACGCCGACCTGCGCGAAGCGGCGGTAGCGCGTCTCCATCTCGTTGATCACGGCCTGCAGCGTCCCGACCACGCGGTCCATCTCCACGACGATCTCGGAGAACGCGAGGTGCGGGATCGGCTGGTAGGCCGTCATCTCCACGCGCTTCGGGTCGACCATGACGAACCGCAGTTGCTCCGGCGAGAAGTTCATCAACAGGCACGCGATGATGGAGTTCAGCCCGACCGACTTACCGGCGCCGGTCGCACCGGCAATGAGCAGGTGCGGCATCTTTGCCAGGTCAGCGACCACCGCGTCGCCGGAGACGCCCGCGCCGAGGGCGATCGGCAGCGCCCCCTTCTCCGACAGGTTCTTGAACGCCGCCGACTCCATCACCTGCCGCAGCGTCACGACCGAGGTGGTCCCGTTCGGCACCTCGATGCCCACCATCGCCTTGCCGGGCACGGGGGCCTCGATGCGGAGCGCGGGTGCCGCGAGCGCCAGCGCCAGGTCGTTCTGCAGCGCGGTGATGCGGTTCACGCGGATGCGGGTGCGCGCGATCTCTACGTCGTTCGTGCGGGGCGCGCCCGAGGGGTCCACGACGATCGCGCCGGCGGCGTCGCGTTCCACGACCGCCTTCGTCTTCACGTCCCAGCCCGGCTCCAGGCCGAACTGTGTGACGGTGGGGCCGGTGTTGATCTCCACCACCTTGGCGTCCACCCCGAACGAACTCAGGGTCTGCTCAATCAGCCGCGCGCGGATGCCGTTGTCGACGGTGCGGTCGGTCTCGGCGGGCTGCGGCGCCAGCATCTTCATCGGCGGGATCTGCCAGCCGTCCGCGGACTCGCGCCACTCGCCGACGGGCGTCTCCATGTCCATCAGGAGTTGCGCGGCCGGCTTCGCCTCCGCGTCCTCCTCCACTGGCTTCGAGCGGCGGCGGGGCAGCGGCATGGTGGCAGGTTCGACGGTTTCGGCTCCGGTGTCCGTCTCGATGGCGATCGCCGCGTCGGTCTCGGCCGGCTTCCGCTTCGCGCGCTTCGGGGCGGCCTCGGGCACCTCGAGTTCGATGACCGGGGCGTCCGGCCGGCGGTTGAGGCGCGCGAGGAGCCCGGGGATGGCCGCGAGGGCGTGGCCGAGGCGGCGGTGCAGCCCCAGGTCCCAGAGCCAGCGCAGCGTCTCCCAGAGCACCCGTGGGGTGTTCGAGGCGACGGCGCGCGCGGTGCGCGGCCAGAGCAGCGCGAACCCCGCAACGAGGAGGGCGAGCCAGGCGAAGACGGCGTAGATGTTGGAGGTCAGGGCGCGGCCGGCGTCGCCGCCGGCGGACACCTCTGCGAAGTCGACCCCGCCGACGCGCGTCGCGGGCTGCCAGAGCCCCAGCAGCCCGGCGAGGAAGATGAGGAGCGCCAGCATGCCGGCGATATGCCGGGCGTGGCGTCCCAGGACATCGGCGCGCTTCGTCGCGAGGAGGACGCCGGCGCCGGCGAGTAGCACGATCAGGGTGAAGACGTGGAGGCCGAACGCCTGCACCAGCAGGTCACGGAACTCGCCCACGACGCCGGTGAGGGGCACCAGGTACGGGATTGAGGCGACGGCGAGCACGACGAGGATGGTCCCGAACACCTCGGGGCGCAGGACGCCGCGGGCGACCGTCGAGATGTCGGGCAGTGCGGGGGCTGCGCTGCGGGCAGCGCGGGAACGGCGGGTGCGGGTCCGAGCCATGGCTCCGTTTGCTCCTTCGGCCGCGCCCCAGGCCCCCGCCCCGACGCGACCGATGTGTCCTGTTTCCTTCCGCGGTCGTCAGACCTCCAGCATCACCGGGATCACCATCGGCCGCCGATGGGTCTTCCGGTACAGCAGGTCCGCGACATCGTCCTTCAGTGACTCGTGCAACTGCTTCCAGTCTATCGCGCGAGACTCCCCACCGAGGACGTCCACCACCATCTGGCGGACCTCCTCCAGCACGGCTGGCTCCTCGTCCGGGCCGATGAAGCCGTGGGACATCACCTGCGGCGGGCGGGTCAGCTTGCCGCCGTGGCGGTCGATGGTAGCGACGAAGACGATGAACCCGTCATCGGCCAGCTTCTGGCGGTCGCGCAGGACGAAGTCGTCCACGTCACCGATGCCGAGGCCGTCGACGTATACGTAGTCGGCGGACACCTTCTTGCCGAAGCCCGCGCCGTTGGCGTCGATCTCCAGTACGTTGCCGTCGGTCAGGACGAAGGCGTTTTCCGGCGGCATGCCCAGCAGCACCGCAAGCTCGCGGTGCATCACCAGGTGGCGGTACTCGCCGTGAATCGGGACGAAGTACTTCGGCCGGACCAGCCGGTGGATGATCTTCAGTTCCTCGCGCGCGGCGTGGCCGTGCACGTGGACGTCCGCGATCCGGCTGTAGAGCACGCGCGCGCCGGCCTCGTAGAGGAGATCGATGTTGCGGGAGACCAGCTTCTCGTTACCCGGGATTGGGCTGGAAGAGAGGATGACGGTGTCGCCCTGCTGCACCGTGATCTGCTGGTGAGTGCCCGCCGCCATCCTCGTGAGGACGGAGGTGGGCTCGCCCTGCGAGCCGGTGCAGATGATGACGGTCTTCGCGGCGGGGTGGTTCCGCATCTCGTTCACGGACATGAGCATGTTCGCCGGCACCTTCAGGTAGCCCAGCTCACGTGCCATGTTCACGTTGTTGATCATCGACCGGCCGGTCACGAAGACCCGCCGCCCGTGCTTCGCGGCGGAGTCGATCACGATCTGTACGCGCGAGATGAGCGAGGCGAAGGTGGTGACAATTACGCGGCCGTCGGCCGCGCCGATGTAGCGGTCCAGCGTCTCCGCGACGCGCTGCTCGGACGGGGTGTAGCCCTCCACCTCCGCGTAGGTGGAGTCCGCGCACAGGAGCAGGGCGCCGTCCTCGCCGACGGTGGCGAGGCGGGCGAGGTCTGTGTGTTGCCCCATGATCGGCGTGTGGTCGAGTTTGAAGTCGCCCGTGTGCACGATCGGCCCGAGCGGCGTCTCGATGATCAGCCCCGCTGAATCGGGGATGGAATGCGAGACGGAGAAGAACTCCACGGAGAACGGCCCGACATCCACGATGTCGCCCGGCTCCACCACGTTCACCTCCGCGATGTCGGCGAGGTGGTGCTCCTTCAACTTCACCTGCACGAGGCCGTGCGTGAGCTGGAGGCAGAAGACCGGCGCGTTGACCTCCCGCAGGAGGAACGGGATCGCGCCGATGTGGTCCTCGTGCCCGTGGGTCAGGAAGATCGCCTTCAGGCGTGAGGCATTCTGCATGACATAACTGATGTCCGGGATGATGAGGTCAACGCCGGGGTGGTCGGAGTCGGGGAACATGAGCCCCACGTCCACGGCGATCATCGTCTCGCCGTATTCGTAGATCATCATGTTGCGGCCGATTTCCCCCAGGCCACCCAGGGGAATCACTCGTAGTTGGTCGGTCATGAGCGTGGCGCCTCGTCGGCTGGAGCACTCGCGAGGAGCGCAGGGATCTGTTGGAAGTCCTGTTTCATCACCTCACGCAGGGAACCGGTGCGCAGGGCGGCGGCGGGGTGGTACATCGGCACCACCCAGGTGGATCCGGCGCGCAGGGCGCGGCCGTGGATCGAAGAGATGCGCTCGCCGGGGAACCAGCGCGCCATCGAGAAGCGCCCGAGGGTGGCGATCACGCGTGGCCGGACCATCGCGATCTGGCGGTCCAGGTAGCCGCGGCAGGCGGCGATCTCCGCAGGCTCAGGGTCGCGGTTGCCTGGCGGGCGGCACTTCACCACGTTCGTGACGTACACGTCTTGGCGCGACCGGCCGATGGTGCCCAGCAGTTCGTCCAGGAACTGGCCGGAGCGCCCGACGAAGGGGAGGCCCAGTTCATCCTCGCGCTGGCCGGGGCCCTCGCCGATGAGCATCAGGTCGGCCGGCATCGGGCCGGAGCCAGGGACGGTGCGCGTGCGGGTCTTCGCGAGGATGCACGCGGGGCAGTCGGCGACCTCCTCGTAGAGGTCGGCCGCGATGGCGGGGACCTCGTAGAGGGGACGGAGCGCAGGCGGTGCGGTCAGGCGCGGATCAGCCACGCGGGAACCCTCCGGCCGAGGCGCGAGAGCGGTCCGACACGGCCGGCGCGCGACGGTTGCAGGGGTGCGATGCATTTGGAAAAGGGTAACACCGAGGCCGTACGGCGGCAATGATTGGTATAAACGGATATACAGATGATCCGGTTAGTCCCGCCGGACCAGCCATGCCAGACCGATGCCCAGGAAGTACAGGAGGATGATCGGCCCGCCCACGAGCGATTGCGTGACCGGGTCGATCGTCGGCGTCACGACGGCGGCGATGATGAACGCGCCGACGATCGCAAACCGCCACCACTTCAGCAGTTGCCGTGCCGTTACCACGCGGAACTTCGCGAGCCCCATTACCAGCAACGGCGTCTGGAACACCAGCCCCAGCACCAGCAGCATGCGCGTCACGAAGTCGATGTAGTTGCCGATCCGCCAGTCCGCCTCCGCGAACGAATCACCGAAGGTCAGCAGGAAGTCCAGGGTGAACGGCAGGACCAGGAAGAAGGCGAACGCCAGCCCGGCACCGAAGGAGAGCGTAGCGCCGATCACGATCGGGAATACCCACTTCTTTTCCCTGGAGGTCAGGGCCGGGGTGACGAATCCCAGGACCTGGATGAGGATCATCGGCATCGCCACTGAGATGCCGCCCAGGAGCGCCACGCGGAAGTACACCACGATGTTCTCCATTGGTTCGATGTACTGGGGGCGGAAGTCTGGCACGGACTGGCGGGCGGGCTCCAGTAGCAGCCCGATCACGCGGAAGCCGATCGGCGGGACGAAGAAGATCGACATCCCGAGGATCACGGAGACGGCGATCCATGTCACGCGCCGGCGGAGCTCCATCAGGTGCTCCATCAGCG
Organism: Dehalococcoidia bacterium; assembly: GCA_030684635.1. Lineage (GTDB taxonomy): Bacteria > Chloroflexota > Dehalococcoidia > UBA2979 > UBA2979 > W-Chloroflexi-9. The sequence continues at coordinate 824 of JAUXUW010000107.1, read as the reverse complement.
TCATCTCGCCGCCCGCGCGCTGCTCACCTTCAGGCTCCCGGGGCGACTGGAGTTGGGCGGCGCTCACGAAACCGCCTCGTCCGGCTTCTGCTCGCTGGGCGCGGCCGCGGCGTCAGTAGCAGACGGCTCAGCGACGGCCGGGGTGCCCGAAGCGACGGCGGGGGCCGCCTCGCGCGCCGCGAGCGCAGCCTCGCGGGCGGCGGCGCGCTCCCGTTCCAGCCGGACAAAGGGGTCGTTCGGGTCGCGGTTCTCCCACCAGCCCTTCGCCGGGGCGGCGGCAGGGGTGGGGGCGGGAAGTCCTCCGGGGGCCGCCTCCGTCCCGCGGGCGACGCTGGAGGTCTGGTCGCCGATCGAACGGATCTCGGACTTCACTTGCCGGAGGTCGGCGTCCAGGCCCGCCGTCAGTTCGCGCACGGACTGCAGGTCCCCGGTTTCGCGCGTGACTTCCTGCTCAATCTCATCGACCGCGGCACGGACATCCTTCATGACTTCGTTGCTGAAGGCGCGCGCGACCTTGTACCACCGGCCTGCCTGCCGCATGACCTGGGGGAAGTTCTGGGGGCCGATGAGGATGAGCGCGATGAGGAGGATCAGCCCTGCCTCAGACGCGCCGACGCCGAAAAGGTTCATGGTGTCCAATAGTACGCCCCGGCCAGTCTTGGGGACTGCCGGGGCGCACGTGGTTGTTCGCGAGGTTCACGCGGAACCGGGGCGAGCCCTACTCGTCCTCGATGCCGGCGTCCTTCAGGTAGTCGACCGCGTCCTGCACCGTGCGGATCTTCTCGGAGTCCTCGTCAGAGATCTCCAGTTGCACGCCGTCCTTC
>JAUXUW010000099.1 GCA_030684635.1 Dehalococcoidia bacterium | reverse complement strand
GGAGCGCGTCTTCGGGAGCAGGTCGATGACCTCGATCTCCCGGGGGGCGACGGCCGGGCCCAGGCGGGCGCGGGCGTGACGGTTCAGGTCCCGCATCAGTTCGTCGGTGACGGCGTAGCCCTCGTTCAGGGTCACGAACGCCTTCACCACCTCCATCGCCACCTCGTCCGGCTTGCCGATGACGCCGGCCTCCGCCACGGCGGGGTGCTCGATCATCACGCTCTCCACCTCGAAGGGCGAGACGAGGTGGCCGGCGGTGTTGATGACGTCATCGTCGCGGCCGACGAACCAGATGTAGCCGTCCGCGTCCTTCTTCGCCTTGTCGCCGGAGTAGTACCAGCCGTTCTTGAAGCGGCTGTTGTAGCGCTCCTCGTCGTTCCAGTAGGTGCGGAACATGGAGGGCCAGCCCGGCTTCACGACCAGGTGCCCCTCCACCATCGGCTCGGTGATCTCACGCGCGTCCTCGTCGACGACGGTGACCTCGACGCCGGGGAAGGGGCGGCCCATCGAGCCGGGGCGCACGGGCATGGAGGCGAAGTTGGCGCACATGATCGCGCCGGTCTCGGTCTGCCACCAGTTGTCATGGATCGCCTGGGAGAACACGCGGTTCCCCCACACGACCGCCTCCGGGTTCAGCGGCTCACCGACCGAGGCGATGAAGCGCAGGGTGGAGAGGTCGAACTGCGCCGGGAGTTCCTCGCCCGCCTTCATCAGAAGGCGAAGGGCGGTGGGGGCGGTGTACCAGACGGTGACCCTGAACTTCTGGATGACGTCGTACCAGCGGCGGGCGCCGAAGCCGCCCTCGTCGATGATGCTCGTCACGCCGTTGGAGAACGGGGCGAAGATGCCGTACGAGGTGCCCGTCACCCAGCCCGGGTCGGCGGTGCACCAGTAGATATCGTCCGGCTGGAGGTCGAGCGCGTACTTGCCGGTGGCGTAGTGGCTCACGATCGCGCTGTGGACGTGCGCTGCGCCCTTCGGCAGTCCCGTGGTGCCGGAGGTGAAGTGCATGATCGACCAGTCCTCGGGACCGGTCGGCTCGATCGTGAACGCCTCGGACGCCCCGTGGACGATCGAGGCGTAGTCGATGTCCCCGGCGGCGACGGGCTTGCCCTCGCGGTGCGCGATCACGATCACGTGGCGCACGGAGGGCAACTGGTCGCGGATCGCGTTCACTTTCGGGAGCAGTTTCGGCGTGGTGATGATCACCGAGCCCTCGGCGCGGGCGACGCGGTCCTTGATCGGCTCGGGGCCGAACGCGGAGAACAGCGGCGCGGCGATGGCGCCGATCTTCAGGATGCCGAACACGGAGAAGTAGAGCTCCGGGATGCGGTCGGAAAGCAGGAAGACGCGGTCGCCTTTCGCGATCCCGAGCCCCTTGAGGGCGTTCGCGACCTGGTTCGAGCGCGCCTTCAGGTCGGCGTAGGTGTACGTTTCGACCGCGCCGTCAGCGCCGTTCCAGATGATCGCGGGGTGCGCGGCGCGGGGGCCGTCCGCGTGCCGGTCGACGCACTCGTAGGCCTTGTTCACGAGGCCGCTCGGCCGGCCGAGTTCGGCCCACTGGTCGTCCCATGACCACGAGGCGCGGAGGCTGGCCCAGTCCGCGAGGTTCGGCGGACGCTTCAGCGCCCCGATGTCCTTGCCGATCTCCGGGTAGCCCTCGATCATCCCGCACCCCTTCCCGACCGCCGGGAGTATATCGCCCGGGGCGTGTCCGGCCTGTGGAGGGAGGAGGCTATGACTGAAGGAAGGCGGCGGCTGAGGCGCATGAGTCCCGTAGGGGACACGCGGGGCACTTCGGGTTGCGGGGAGTGCAGACCAAAGCACCGAGGTCGACCAGGGCATAGAGCGTGCGGAGTGCGACCGCCGGACGGCCAGAAAGCCACTCTCTGGCAGCGTTCTTCAGTTCCGGTTTCTTCCGGGGCTCACCCCGCGCCCATGTCCAGCCCTCGAATCTCTGAATGACGCGTGCGACGTTGCCATCAACGGGCACGGTGGCGGGGTGCTCGCCCCGCGAGAGCGCGAGGACCGCGGTTCCGTAGGGGCCCAGGGCCTTCGGTGAAGGGTCATTCCACGACCGTGCCATCGCGATCAGCCGACGGCTGCGCTGTTCGCCGAGGCCGAGTGGGGCGACTACGGGCCGGAGCGAGTCCGGACGTGCGCGCCCAAGACGATCCGGCGAAGGGTAACGCTTCAGCACCTCGCCCCAGATGGCAGTCACGGCCTCGCCGCGGGTCTTCTGGAGCAATACCTCGGCAACCGCCACTCCGTAGTCGCTGCCGGTGCGCCATGGGAAAGTGCGGCCGTGTTTCGCCGACCATCGCAGTAGGCGAGGTCGGCTGCGTGCGTGCTTTGTGACGTCAGCGCCCGTCGAACTTCGCCTTGAGCCAGTCCAGGATCACGCGCTGATCATCACTCGTGGCTCGCCGGATTTGCGCCAGCAACTTCCCTGCGTCTGGCCGGGGGAGAGTGATATTGGCTGCACCCTCGTTGCAGACACTGCAGAGCGCGCGAAGGTTCGACGGTTCGTCGTCCCCGCCAAGGGATTTGTCGACGATGTGCCCGATGTGCAATCGGACTTTGCGGCCATCGTACGGGTGGGTCTCACCCGCGGCCGCGCCGCACATCTGGCAGGTGAAACCGTTCCGATCCAGAACGTACGCCCGAGTCTCCTTTGAGATTGATCGACCGAACGCGGGTAATCGCTTGTCGGTTTCGAGGATGTACTCGCCGGGTTTCAAACCGCTGCGGTCGTTGTGAGTCAGGATCTGATATCCCTCGTCGTCCCGGAGTTCCCGGACGCGCCGCGCCCACTCGCTGATTCCTGCGACCGCGCGCAACTCATCCGATCCGAGTACCTGACCGACGCGGGCGAGAAAGTACTCGCGCAGGCGATCTCGGGCTGCCATCAGGCAGAGAGTCTCTCGAACAGCTTCATTTGAGCGCCCCGTTCGGATGGTGAGGCTATGGCTGTGCCGCGGAGGACGGCGGCGATCGCGCTAGCAACTGCCGCTGCGACCGGGGGAGGGAATGCATTCCCCACTTGCCGGTACTGGGCGGTGCGACGGCCAGCGAACGCCCAGTCGCCGGGGAACCCTTGGAGACGGGACACCATCTCAACGGTGAGACGAGGCATCCCGTCGACGGGGAAGTCACGGTCTGGTGCTTCTGCGACCACGCTGCGTCCGTCAACGCCAAGGCGTGCCCACTGCTCCCGCGCCCTCGTGGGGCCGAGATCCGGTCCGCCGTGCTTCTTCGAGCCTCCCACGACCGTGGGCGCTATCCCGTTCGCGATGCGCGCCCAACGGGTCGCGCCCTTCCACCCGCGGGCCGCCATCATCGGACGCAGCACCTCACCAACGGTGGGCGTCTGCACGTCCGGCTCGGGCCAGCGGAAGTTCAGCCAGTCGGCGGGACGCATCGCGACAAGGACCGACCGGGGTCGGAGTTGAGGAACGCCAAAGTCGTTCGCGTGGAGCAACTTCCATTCGCCCCGGTACCCGAGGCGGTCGAGTTCGTCGAGGATCGCCTGGCGGTACGGTTGGAACTTGGCGGAGAGTAGACCCCGTACGTTCTCAACCATGACGGCTCGGGGTTCTGCTTCTTCGACGAGACGCAGGACTTCCGGGAAGAGGTCTCGTTCGTCGTCCTGCCCGAGCTGCTTGCCCGCCACCGAGAATGGAGGGCAGGGGACGCCGCCCGCCAGCAGGTCGATGCCTTCGAACGGACGTCCGTCGACCGTTCGAACGTCCGCCTCGCGAACATCCCACGCGGGACGGTTCAGGCGAAGCGTGGCGCACGCGGCGGGATCGAATTCGACCGCCGCCTCTAACTCGAACCCCGCTGCCTCAAGGCCCAGCGCCTGCCCGCCGGCTCCGGCGCAGATCTCAAGTGATGTGAGGCGGTGTGCGTACACGGGCTCAGGGTCGGTCATGAAGATAGGTTAGTCAGATGATGCAAATGCGCAATTCTTGTTCGGAACACTCCTGATTCTAGCATCGAGGTCGGCCGCCTGGGCACAAGCTCGTCACCCCTTCATGCTCGCTGCCGCATCGAAGGTGGCGCGGATGGAGCGGCGGAGGACGGCGTCGATCTCGTCGTCGGAGGCGCCGTGGGCCTGCATCCACGGCACCTCGTGCTCGGGGACCAGCGTCCAGAGGTCGGAGCGCCGCTCCGGGTTCCACTTGCCCCAGAAGCCGGCCGGCTGGGCATCGTGGCCCAGGCAGATCTGTTCCGCGTACCCGGCCCGCACGAGGTTCAGCGCGATCGCGGAGCGCTGCGCGACGTAGGTCTCCTCCGTCGTGAAGAAGCGATCCAGGCCCACGGTCGCGCCGCGGGCGGCGAGGCCGGTGAGGTAGGCCATGTCATCCGTGTCGTTGGAGTGACCGATCGTCACGGCGCGGAGGTCGAGGCCTTCGTCCTCGAAGATGTCGAGGAGCGGCACGCCGAGTTTGTCCGTGGCGAGGGTGTGGCAGGAGATGGGGACGCCCGCGGCCTTCGCGGCGCGGGCGGCGCCGCGCGCCATCTTCTCCATCTGCGCGCGCGGCGGGTTCCGGCCCTCGGTCAGGCGCGCCTCCAGGTCCCATGCGAGTTTGATGATGCCGGCGCGGATGTCCGAGCCCTCGATGCCGTCTTCGATCTCGCGGACGAAGTGCTCGGCGACCTCGTCCGGGTCCCAGTTGAAGTAGATCGGCGGCACCCAGCGGTACACGCCGGTGGCGCAGACCACGTTCACGTCGTGCTCGCGGTGGCGCTCCGCGACCGCCTGGAACAGCCACACCTGGCGGCCGAGGTCAAACGGGGTGAGGTCGATGATCGTGTCGATGCCGGACTGGCGGACGCGGGCGAGGGCTTCGACGCAGCGGTCGACCATCTCCTGGCGGCGCTCGGCGGTGTCCATGAAGCCGGGGATGCGCTCCATGCCGGCGGTGCCGGTCGTGAGGTGCTCGTGCGAGAGCGTCCGGCCCAGGCCGCCGCTGTCGATCTCGCCGCGGATCGTGTTCACCATCGCTCGGCTCCTTCTCGGTCTGTGCTAGTCCGGCGCCTGCATGCCCTCGATCACGCTCCACGCGCCGAGGCCCCACCGCGCCACGCTCTCCGCATCGCACGCGACGTCGAAGGTGTCCTGTGGGGAGTGGAAGTAGCGGTGGCCGCCGAGGAATGTGACATAACGCGCACCGACGGCCTTGAGGTTGCGCGCCTCGCCGTTGCCGGACTCACCGGCGGGCATCGCCTCGAACGGCCCGGCGCCGGCGGCCTCCAGCGAGCGGGTGGCGAGCGCGTGCAGCGTCTCGTCGCTGGCGCCCATGCGCGCCTGCGGGAACTTTGCGCCGATGGAGGCGCCGAGGTGCAGCCAGCCGAGGGCGTCCTGCGGGAGTGAGCCGCGGTGTGCGAGGTAGTCCGCCAGGCCGAGGTGGTGGAGTTCGTGCCCGGCGGAGGCGACGAAGTGGACGGTGCGCCTTGCCGGGCGAGCGGCGAGGGCATCCGCGATCCCGAGCCAGATGGCGATGCCGCCGCCGCGCTCCGCGGCGCAGGTGAACCAGCCGGACTTCGGCGTCATCACCACCAGCGGGCGGGCGCCGGCGTCCGTGCCGGGGATCGTGGCGACGACGTTCGTCGCGTTCGACTTCAGCCGCTCGCCGTCCACCTCGATTGTGCCCTCAACGCCGAGGACCACCGCGGAGAGGAGTCCCCGGGCGTCGCGCTCCGAGATCTGGAGGACGGGGAGGTTGAACGGCCCGCCGATGTGCTCCGCGTTGCGGAGGATGACGCGCCCCTCCGGGTCGCCGGAGGGCACGACCACGCCCAGCACGCCCTGATCCTTCAGGGTCTCGTAGTGCTTGCGGGCCTCCGGCGCCGTCCAGCGCTTGTCGCCCTGGAGCGCAGAGGTGGCGACGACGATCTTCCCGAACAGGTCTGGGTCGGAGTCGTCGCAGAGGTCGGAGGTGATGCCGCCGAAGTCGGTAAAGCCGCCGTCATACATCGGCACTCCGTCGGCCTGGCCGCCGGGCCAGGAGATGCGGGCGTTCCGATACTCCACGCGGGGGTAGGAGAAGCGCTCGAGGTCGGCGGTGACGCCGGCCGCGCGCAGCTGGTCGCGCAGCCAGGCGCTGGTCTGGTCGTCGCCGGGCCAGCCGGTGCGATGGACGCCGAAGGCCTCGTAGGCGCGGATGCGGCGCTCGATGACGCCGGGATCGAATCCGTGCAGTGCGTCCACCCCCGTGACCTCCCCGTGCCGTCTGGCATGCCCGCGGAGCGTGACGCCCGCGTGGAGGATCGTCAACCGATCGTCAACCGGCGGGTGAGATGGTGGACGGGAAGTTGGGGTATGGTGGATCGGCCCTGCCACACCACGCGAGGAGCCCCTGCTGAGCGCTCGCCTCCACCTGCACCGGGCCGTCCGGCGCTTCCTCTTGATGCTCGCTGCCGGCGCGCTCTGGGCGGTTGCCGTCTCCGGTGCGATCGGGGTGGACGGTGCGCGCGCCGAGGCCGAAGGGGCGCCCGGGAACTGGCGCCTGTTCGACGCGGGTCTGCAGTTTGGACCGGCTGACCTGGGCGACGGTGCGCTCCCGCTGGAACTTGCGATCGACTACTTCGCCGCCGGCAGCCCGCCCGTGCGGTGGGGCACCTCGCGCGCGGTGGTGGCGATCTGCACGTACCACGTGGGCCGGCCGGCCTCGATCACCGCGGAGCAGTTCCGGGAGGCGGTGCGCCTGGGCGCGGAGATGTGGAACAACGCAGAGGCAGCCGTTGCGTACCACTACCAGGGCGACTGCACTGGGACGAACTGGGCGGACGGCAACCTGGTCAACGAGATCGGGTGGGACGACGGCCGGAACCAGGTCCAGGGGGCGGCGGCGGCAAGCACGCAGGGAACGTGGGTCGTCATGCCGGGCAGCCGCGAGTTCCGCGAGACTGACATCGTCATCGACCACCTGATCAACGTCCCGGAGGCCTGCTTCCGCAGCGTGATCGCGCACGAGCTCGGGCATGGCCTGGGCCTGGGCCACAGCGACGCGCGCGCCGACCTCATGTACCCGTCCTTCAACCCGGACGATGTGTCGACCTGCCCGGGCGCCGCGAGCGCCGCCGAGATCGCCCGCATCACCGAGATGTACGGCGTGAACCGACGCCCCTCGATCGCCGAGCCCACCCCGGTCACGGTGGTGGCCGGGGCGCAGGCGACACTCTCCGTGGCGGCGACCGATCCGGAGGGGGACGTGCTGTCCTACCTGTGGACGCAGACGAGCGGGACGCCGGTGACGTTCATCCCGACGTCACCGGTCATCTCGTTCATGGCGCCGGCCGTCCCGGACGACGTCCTGACCTTCGAGGTGCTGGTGTCTGACCGATTCCTCCGACCCGCCTCAGCCACGCTCTCGCTGACGGTCACCGCCACCGCTCCGCCGCCTTCGACGGAGGGGACGTTCATCGGCGCGTTCCCCACGCTGGGCATCGGGCTGGTCATCTGGGGCGGCGGCGACATCGGCGCGGCGCTGAACGCGGCCGCGGACCAGGGTGCGGGCGGGCTCTTCGTGACCCGGGGCGGCCGGTTCAT
>JAUXUW010000098.1 GCA_030684635.1 Dehalococcoidia bacterium | reverse complement strand
AGAGCGGAGGCGAGCGACAGCTGCGTGCGGCTCCAGCCGAACTCGGCGCCCAGCACCACGATGTAGGAGCCGTACGCCTGGCCCAGCAACGAGCCCTGCAACAGTTGCAGTACCGCGCCGGTCAGCACAATCCACCAGCCGTGGAAGATTCTGCGCTGCGGCACGAGGCCCCCTTCGTGGGACCGGCGACTCGGTAGACAGGCATCATACGGACGCAACGCGCCTCGGTCGCGGCCCGCGGATTCCGGCCCCGGTACGATGCGGACATCGCTGCACGCTCGCGGGAGAACACGATGACCGACCGACCCTCCAGCCGGTACCTCGCCGACAGCGCACCCGGGCTGCACCTGCTGGAGTGGGGTGAGGAGGGCGCCCCGCCGGTCGTGCTGCTCCACGGCGCGGCGCAGCACGCCGGTGTGTGGGAGCCGGTCGCCTCGCACCTACCCGGGTTCCACCTGGTCGCCCCGGACGCACGCGGACACGGGCGATCCGACCCCGCACCCGACTACGACGTGGCGTCGTACGTCGGCGACCTCGACCGCGTCGCACACGCCATCGGCCGGCCGGTCGCGCTCGTGGGGCACTCGACCGGTGCGCTCGTCGCCATGCAGTTCGCCGCGCGCTTCCCCGCCCGCGTCTGGGCGGCCGCCTTCCTCGACATCGACCCTCGCCCCCGGGACTCGCAGCGCGAACGGCTGCGCGAGGCGGGATCGCGTCCACCCCGACGGTTCGCCTCGTTCGAGGAGGTGGTAGCTGGCATCGAGCGCATCACGCCCGGGATCTCACCGGCCATCGCTCGGCGCCTCGCGGAGACCGGCTACGAGGAGGTGGAGCCAGGCGCTTATCAGCAGCGGCTCGACCCGCGGACGCTCGCGGACTACCCGCAGTTCGACAACTGGTCGATCCTCCCGGCGATCACCTGCCCGGTGCTGGTGGGGCGCGGCGAGGAGTCCACGGTGAGTAGTCAGGAGGCCGCAGAGGAGGCGGTGCGCCTCCTGCCCCGGGGCCGCCTGGAGATGCTCCCCGGCGCCCATCAACTGCACCTTCAGCATCCGAAACGTCTCGCCGCCGCCCTGACGGCCTTTCTCGTGGCACACCGCCCCGGCTGACCTCCGGCCGCTTCCCCCGCGGGTGTATGGTGCCCGCGATCGAGGCAGCCGATGACGACTGGCACGGACCGGACCGGCATCCAGGAGCCGCCCGCCCCCGCGGACGAGGCGCCGCTCGCCGCGCCTGCCGGGCCGCCGCCGAAGCGACGCAAGGCGACGCTGGCGGAGATCTTCGTCTCCTTCCGGCTGCGGGACTTCCGCTACCTCACCGCCTCCACGCTCGCCGCCGGCTTCGCTCAGTGGGCGAAGCAGCTCGCGCTCTTCGCGCTCGTCTACGACATGACCGGGTCCGCCGTGCAACTCGGCGCGGTCGCCGCGTTCCGAGGCGGCGTGGGGACGCTGATCGCGCCCTTCGGCGGCTACCTCTCCGACCGCTTCCCGCGACGCGTGGTGATCGTGCTCTCGACGATGCTCGACGCCGCGCTCGCCGGCACGCTCGCGGTGCTGGTGCTCGCCGACCTTGCGCACGTCTGGCACGTCTACGCGATCGCCTTCGGGGGCGGCCTCGCGCAGTCGATCAACCAGCCGGCGCGCCAGGCGTTCGTCTACGACGTGACCACGGACGAGACGCTCCAGAACGCGATCGCCGTGAACTCCATGGTGCAGAACATCTCGCGCGTCCTCGGTCCGTCCGGCTTCGGCGTGATGATGGCGACCTGGGGCGTCGCCTCGGCGCTGATCGCGCTCGTCGTCCTGCAACTCGCGGCGGTCGTCGCCACGCTCCAGATCAGCCGCGTCACCCGCCAGGTCCAGGCGCGCAGCGGTTCGCGGCCGGTCAAGATGATGAAAGAGGGGTTCGAGTACTGCTGGCGAGACCGGCGGATCCTGGGCCTGATCGCCGTCTCCGTGATCCCCTCGCTGCTGATCTACCCCTACATCCCGTTCCTGAAGGTGGTGTCGGAGGAAGTCCTGCACCGCGGCAACGCCGGCTTCGGCATGCTCTCCTCGATGATGGGGTGGGGCTCGCTGATCGGCCTGTTCGCGCTCGCCTGGGCCGGTAGCGTGCAACGCCGCGGCCGGATGATGCTGTTCGGCTACATCTGCTACGGCGCGCTGCTGATCGGCTTCGCCGCGTCATCCAACTATGCGCTGTCGCTCTCCATCCTCGCGCTCGCCGGTGTCTTCCACTCCGTCGCCATGACGCTGAACGCCACGCTCCTGCTGGAGATCGCGCCGGGCGAGATGCGAGGCCGCGTGATGGCGGTGAACCAGATGTCGCACGGCGTGCAGCCGATCGGGTCGCTCCCGATGGCCTTCGCGGTGTCGGCCTACGGCCCGCAACTCGGCATCGGCATGTTCATGGTGACCGCCACGGTCGCGTTCGTGGTCTTCCTCGTCGCCTGGACATCCGTCCGCCGGATGTAGGCGACGGCCCGAGGGACTTGCGCCGGTCGGTCAGGAGCGCGGCAGCGGCCGCGCGAACACCAGCACCCCGCCCGCCAGCGCCACCGCCGTCGAGAGGTAGAACACTGCCTCGATCCCCACGGCGTCGGCCACGGCCCCGGAGACCACCGGCCCGGAGAGCATGCCGATCGCGTACACCGCCTGGTAGACGCCCATCGCAGTCGCGCGCTGCGCCGGCGCCACCGCCAGCACCGCCAGCGTGATCAGTAGCGCGTTCGTGGAGCCCCGGCCGAAGCCGTTCAGCGCCTGCGTCACCCCCAGTTCCAGCACGTCGGAGGTCAGCGGCACCACAGCGGCGGCGATCGCCGTCACCAGCACGCCGATGAGCAACGTCACCGCGTAGCCGGTGCGCGCCACCATCCACGGCACCAGCAGCGTCCCCACCACGGAGGTCGCGAACATCGCCGTCGTGATGTAGCCCACCTCGGCGTCGGTCGCGCCGATCTGCTCCGCGTACACGGGCACGAAGCCGAAACTGGTGGCGAACGAGACGAACTGCACCGCGATGCCGATCACCGAGACGGTGACGAGCAGCGGCACGCGCGCGATCTCCAGGAACAGGCGCGGCGAGGAGGGTCGCCGGTCGGCGAGCGGGGGCTCCTCCGCCAGCAGCAGCAGCACCGCGCCGGCGGCGGCCACCACCACGCCCGCGTAGAACGTGCTGTCGGTGCCGAGCGCGTCCGCGAGCAGACCGCCGATGAACGTCGCCAGCACCAGCGCCACGGCGTTCACCGCCATGATCCGCGACATCGCCCGGGCCGCGTCGCCCGTCGCGAAGTAGGAGGCGTACAGGACGGTGATCGCCACCCACCCCGCGCCCGCGATGCCGGTGACGGCGCGCGCGGCGAACAGCGACCACGGGTTCGGCGACAGCGCCAGCCACAGTGCGCCGAGGGCCGACGCGACCAGCGCGATCACCGCGAACGGCTTCCGCCGTCCCAGCGCGTCCGCGGCGACGCCGATGGGGATGCGGAGACCCACCTGCGCGATCGCGTACGACGCGACCACCGCACCAAGCATCGTGTTCGACGCGCCGAGGTCCTGCGCGCGCAGCGGCAGGAACGGGACATAGAAGTAGAGCGACAGCCAGAACAGGAAGGTCGCCGCGGCGACCAGCCACGCCCCGCGGGCACGGGCGCGCTCCGTCAGCGGCGGACGAGTCCTGGGCTCAGCGATCTCAGCGATGGCTCACCGTGCCCCGAGGCTCGATCTTGGCGGGAGTGCGTGGGGGTCGAACCCACCCGGGACCGCGACGCGGCCCCGCAACGGTTTTGAAGACCGCGGACACCACCGGGCACCATCCACTCCCGCTGGGATGATAAGCGCCGCACCCGTCGAGGGCGCACTACGGGCACGAGTTGGCCGTTAGCCGCCTCGGCGGGCGCGCCAGCCAGCCCAGCGCGCCCGTACCCAGCCACTCGCGCCGTGCGAGGCGCGTTCGGTGAGGGTGCTGCGCGAGGGGTCGAAGTGGCCGGTGATGGCGCGGCGGTACGGCTCGCCCACACGCGCCGCGTAGGCGCCAAAGCCCTCGCCGCGCAACCGCGCCCAGTCCTGCCGGTATGGCGTCACCAGGTGTTCCTGCGTAAGTTGGCCGGCGGAGTGCAGGAACGCCAGCCCCACCCCGCTCGACACCTCAAGGAGTGAGCGCCGCTCCTCCCGCGCCGTCCGCACGAGCGCGTTGAACAGCGAGGCCATCTCGGCCGGCGCCGGCAGCGAACCGGCGTCGCTGCGGAACTCCGACATCGACTGCTTCAGTTCTGCCAGTTCCACGGGCGGCAGGTCGATCATCCGCGCCGCGTTGCCCACCGTGCCCTCGAGCGCCCCCACCAGGTGATCGACCGAGGCAAAGTGCACGTCCGACGCCAGGATGCCGGCCGCCTGCAACTCGCGCTCAAGCGTGCGGAGGTACACGCGCGAACCGTTCAGGACGTCAGCGGCGGCAGCCAGCAGCCAGAGCGGCGAGAAGCCAATCGCGGCGATCGCGCCCACCTCCACCACGTTCCCCGCCGTCTTCTTCACGGCGATCCGGCCCGCACTCACCTGGTCCGGCTCGGCGCGGGGGTCCACCACCCCGCCGACCAGCTCCACCGCCACGCGCAGCGCATTCTTCGCCGTCGCCTCGTACAGCCGGGAGCCACGGACGACACGCGGGAGAACCACCTGCGCGGTCTCGTGGACCAGCCCGCCGGCCGCCGCGAACGTCGCGCGCACGCCGCGCTCCGGCAGCGTCACGCCGTAGCGCAGCCAGCGCCGTGCCCGAGGGTGTTCGGTCATGACCCGATCGTACGCGCGCTAGCCGTCCAGGTGCGTGAGGTACTGGTCCGCGCGGATCGCCGCGGTCGCACCGTCGCCGGCGGAGGAGACGACCTGCCGTGCCGCCTCGGAGCGGACATCGCCGGCCACGAACAGGCCCGGTACGGGCGTCTCCATCCACGCGTTCACGATCGCGTGCCCGCCGGCGTCCAGCGGGATGCCCAGGTCCTCCAGCAACGACGAGTTCGGCGTCTGGCCGATGAAGATGAAGACCGCACTCGTCGGGAAGCGGCGCGTCGCGCCAGTGTTCACGTCCCGCAACATCACCGCCTCGACGACCTCGTCGCCGAGGATCTCCTCGACCACGCTGTTCCACTCGAACGCCATCTTCGGGTCGGCGAAGGCGCGCTCCTGCAGCACCTTCTGGGCGCGCAGTTCCTCGCGCCGGTGCACCAGCGTCACCTTCGAGGCGTACCGCGTGGTGAACAGGGCCTCCTCTACGGCCGAGTCACCCCCGCCGACAACGATGACCTCCTGGCCCGAGAAGAACGCCGCGTCGCAGGTGGCGCAGTAGGAGACGCCGCGCCCGGTCAGTTCGCGCTCGCGCGGGACGCCGAGCTTGTTGTACTCCGCGCCCGCCGTGTAGATGACGGCGCGCGCGAGGAAGTCGCCCGCGCCCTCCGTCGTCAGCACGAAACGTCCGTCCTCGGTACGACGGATGCTGGTGACGCGCGCGTAGACCGTCTCCATCCCGAACCGTTCCGCCTGCGCCTGCATGGCGATCGAAAGGTCGAGCCCGTTCACGCCGTCCGGGAAGCCCGGGTAGTTCTCCACCGCGTCCGTAGTCGCGATCTGGCCGCCGAGCACGCCACCCTCGAACATCACGGTCGAACGCAGTGCCCGCGCGGCGTACAGGCCGGCAGCCAGGCCGGCGGGGCCACCGCCGACGATGGCGATCTCGATCTCACGGGCGAATGGGGCTGCGGTCACGGGTCACCCTTCAAACGGGGTCATCACTTGCGAGGGCCGCCGGTGGCGGCGAGACTGAACGGACTCGAAGGGGGCATCGTGACGCTCGACCAGCCGTCAGACGCAGACCGCGCCGTCGCGAAGCCGGAGACGCTCGCCAAGATGCAGAAGTTCGTGGAGAACTTCGCACAGAAGTCCGGCACGTTCCTACACCCTCAGCCCGAGATCACGGAGTTCCTCGTGATCGGCCTCGCCAAGAACGTGGACGAGGTCGGGAAGCCGCTCTGCCCCTGCATGTTCTTCGAGGACAAGCAGCAGGAGATCGAGAAGAAGTTCTGGATCTGTCCCTGCGAGGAGATGCAGCGGTGGAAATACTGCCACTGACTGCTCTTCTGCGATGAGGAAGGTCTTCCCATCACCGAACACCTGCCCGAGGACCACGAAGGCCGTGAAGCCTACGGCTTGAGGTTCGACCCCACGCCCGACAAGGGCCGTGCGCTCGGACGCCTGGAGGCGAAGCAGGGGCGCTCCGTGGCGAAGGGCCGCCGCGCCGATGGCGACGAGCCGGACGCACCGCAGACGATTCCCCTCGGCGGCGGCTAGGCTCCCGCGCTACCCGCATACGGTCGAGCGAGTGATCGGGGCGGCCTCGCGGCCGCCCCGATTTGTTCACTTAGCCGAGACGAGCGCTTAGTTCGCCAGCGCCGACTCGAGGTGCTTCGCCAGGTCGCTCTTCGGGCGGAAGCCCACGATCTGACCGACCGCCTGGCCGCCCTTGAAGATGAGCAGCGTGGGGATCGAGCGGATCTGGTAGGTCGATGCGACCTTCGGGTTCTCGTCCGTGTTCAACTTCACGAACTTCACCTTGCCGTCGTAGTCGTTGGAGAGCTCCTCCACGACCGGGGCGACCATGCGACAGGGGCCGCACCAGGGGGCCCAGAAGTCCACCAGCACGGGCGTCTCGCTCTGCAGGACGTCCTGCTCGAAGGTGGCGTCAGAAGTATCAGTCGGGTGTGCCATCGCCCGTGTCCTTTCGGTGAACCCGCCGGCAGAGGCCGGCAGCATAAGCGGCGAACGCCGCGCGTCCCGTGTGGGATCCGTTGACACGGTTCCCGCCGCTGAGTGACAATCTACATACCCCCTCCGGGTATGTCAACCCCGCCGGACACAGACGTGCGAACATGCAGCCACGGGGATGAAGGTGGTATGGCCATGGAACCCAGCGAGAACGATGCACTCCTGACGCGCCTGCGGCGCATCGAGGGCCAGGTGCGCGGCATCACGCGCATGCTGGAGGGTGGGCGCGCCTGCGAGGACGTGGTCACGCAGTTGATGGCCGTCCGCGCCAGCATCGACACCGTCGGCGCGGTGGTGCTGGACCAGCACCTGTCGACCTGCATCGAGGGCAAGGAGCCGGCCGCCCAGGTGGACGCGCTGCGCGATGCGATGCGGCTGTGGTGGCGCTGGGCGCCGGCCGCCGGCGGCACGGGGGTGGACCCGGACTCTAGCGGCGCATCGTCCCCGCTGCCCGTGATGAGCGACCGCTAGGCCGTCGGATCGTCCAGCATCGCCCCGGACAGCACACGGTCGACACGCCGGATCATTTCGCCGGTCGACCCGTAGAACCCCTCGATCGCGCGCTGCAGTTTCGGGTCCAGTTCGCGCCGCTGCGGGTAGAAGCGCCCACCGAAGCCAAGCGTGTACGCGCCCTCCACGGCCGTCCACAGCGCCCGGCCCAGTCGGCTCCGCTCCAGCGGCCCCCGCTCCCGCTCCAGCACCGCGGTGACCACCGTCGCCGGCAAGCCCCAGCGCTGGAGGATCACCGCGCTCAGCTCGTGCAGGGCGTAACCCAGTACCGCGCGCTCCCCGTCCGCGTCCAGCCCACCTCGGTGCGTCCGCAGGGACGGCAGCATCGCGGTCAGGTCGGACCGCTCGATATCCAGGAGCAGGAAGCCCGTCTCGTAGAGCAGCCCGGTGGCCGCGGCCAGCCCGGCCTCCGGGGCTCCGTCCGGGATCAGCAGAGACGTCCCGAATGACACACAAACGGCCCGCCTCCAGAACTCCACGATGTCCAGGGCGTTGGTGCCGGAGTCCAGACCGGAGATCAGCAGGGAGATCACCGCCGCAGAATGGAGCCTTCGATAGCCGTATTGCTGAAGGCTGGCGTCTGTGTCCGTCGCGATCGCCTCGGGGTCGCCCAGGGATCGACCCACCTGTCGCAGGCGGACACGCGCATCCTTCGTCGTAGCCAGGATCGCGCGGAACGCGGTCGGCGTGTCCGGGTCAGCGGGATCCAGCATGACCAGCGGCAGGAACCCCACCGGCAGCGGGTGTGCCTGCGTTAACTGGTCAGCCATCTCATCCAGTGAGGGAAGTGGGCGCACAACATCCGCCTGACAGGCGCATCAGGAACAATGACTGTGCCGCCTCCTTGAAGGATAGAGCGCGCTGCATCGCTGCACGTCTCTCGGGACGCGCATGGCGCACGATCCTTAGCGAATATTCAGGCCTGAAGGCCGCCCGATACCGCCTCGGTCAGCGCCGCCAGCATGCCCTGTTCCACGGCGTGGTGAGCGTTCTTCACGCCGTTCGTGACGGCCTGTTCGTCGCTGCGCCCGTGGCCGACGAAGACCGCGCCGTCCACCCCCAGCAGCGGCACCGCGCCGTACTGCCGGTAGTCCAGTCGCTCTCGCACCCCTCGCAACGAGGGCAGGAGCAGCGCCCCGCCGACCTTCGAGCGGAGCGAGGAGCGCGCCGCGTTCCGCATCTCGCCGAAGAGCAGCGTCACCATGCCCTCCGCGAGTTTCAGGCAGACGTTGCCGGTGAACCCGTCCGTCACCACCACGTCCGCCTCGCCGCTGAGCAGCGCGCGGCCCTC
>JAUXUW010000096.1 GCA_030684635.1 Dehalococcoidia bacterium | reverse complement strand
CAGGCCGCAGGCCGCCAGGTGCAGATCGCGGACGCCGGCGGCGAGACGCCGCTGGAAGCGATACTCGCCTCGTGCACGCTCGGCTCCTGGACGTCCTACTACCTCGGGCTGCTGCGCAGTGTCGACCCGGCGCCATTGACGGTCATGGACCGCCTCAAGCGCTCGCTCGCGCAGGGGTAGCGCTCGTCGTGCCTCAGACCCCTACCGACTACGTCCGCGAGAACGAGGCCGCCCTCGCCGACCTCCGCCGCGTCGTCGCCAGCCTGAGCGACGCCGACCTCGGGCAACCCACCCACTCCGGCTGGACCGTCACGGCGACGCTCGCCCACCTCGCGTACTGGGACCGCCGCTACCGGCTCGTCCTCGAACGCTGGGAGCGCGGCGAGGTCGCCGTCGCCGAGGAGCCCGACTGGGCGGACAACGTCACCAACGATGCGCTGCTACCGGAGTGGCTGGCGCTCCCGCCGCACGAGGCGTGCCGCCTGGCGCTGGAGGCGGCGGACGCCGTGGACGCGCTCGTCGCGTCGCTGTCGCCCGGCACGGTCGCCGGCGTCATAGAGGCGCGTCGCCGCTGGCTCCTGCACCGGCACGGCCACCGCCGCGAGCACCTCGCGGAGATCGAGCGCGCCCTCGGGCCGCGCTGAGGCCGCACACCTTGGCGTCCCCGCCGACACACGATCCGCAGACACGAAGACGGCCCGCCTCTCGGCGGGCCGTCCGGCATCAACACGACGGAGCGCGACTAGCGCTTCGTGTACTGCGGCGCCTTACGGGCGCGCTTCAGGCCCGGCTTCTTGCGTTCCTTCACGCGGGAGTCGCGCGTCAGGAGGCCCTCCGTGCGTAGGGCGGGGCGGTAGGACTCGTCCGCCACGACCAGCGCGCGGGCGATGCCCTGGCGGATGGCGCCGGCCCAGCCGGAGACGCCGCCGCCGGCGGCGACCACCTGGACGTTGAAGGCGCGGCTGTTCTCCGTCAGCGTCAGCGGGCTGAGCATGTCCATGCGCAGCGACTCGCGCGGGATCACGGCCTCAGCGGGCTTGCCGTTGATGATGACGGTGCCGGTGCCGGGGTACAGGCGCACCCGTGCGACGGACGACTTCCGACGGCCCAGGCCGTAGTGATAGTGCTCGGTGGTCATCGCTTACACCCCTCCCGGGTGAGTTCTCGCTACTCGGCGCTCTTGCGAGCGCGCGCGCCGGTGCCGGCCGCCAGTTGCGCCTGGTGCGGATGCGTCTGGTCCGGGTAGACCTTCAGCATCCGCAGCATGGCCCGACCGCGGACGCCGCTCGGCAGCATCCCCTTCACCGCGCGCTCAATGACGCGGGTGGAGTCTCGGTTCATCTGCTCCTGGAAGGAGCGGGCGCGCAGGCCGCCCGGGTAGTTGGTGTGGCGGTAGTAGATCTTGTTGTCACGCTTGCCGCCGGTGACTTCCACCTTGCTGGCATTGATGACGATCACAAAGTCGCCCATGGCCAGGTGCGGCTCGTACGTCGGCTTGTGCTTGCCCAGCAACAGGCGGGCAGCCTCGTTGGCCACGCGGCCCAGCGGGCGGCCACCAGCGTCCAGCACGTGCCAGCGCCGGTCCAGGTCGTTGCCGCTCAGGCGGAAGGTCTTGGTCGTCATCATGTTCCCCAGTCGACCGCGCCGGGCGCATAGCGCACGGCGATCAGTGTCAGTCCCTGTGGTGGAGCGGCAGGACCGGCGCTCGCCGGCGGTCCGTCCACCATCTCAGCGAATTGGCTCGGCGTCAGTTTGCCGGAACCCACTCGCCACAACGTCCCCACGGTGAGCCTGACCTGGTGAGGCAGGAAGCCGTCCGCCTCCAGCACCACCACCAGCTCGTTCGGCCCGGTCCGCTCCACTTCTGCGTGGAGCAGCGTCCGCACCGTGGGATATCCCTCCGGGACAGCGCCACCGAAGGCGGCCCAGTCTCGGTTCTCCCGCGGCAACAGCGCCACCGCTGCCGCCATGGCGGAGACATCCAGCGGATGCTCCACCTGCCAGGCCCGGTGCCGCTCCAGCGGCGACCGCTTCTGGCCGTCCATCACGCGGTAGCGGTACCGCCTCGACCGGGCATGCCGCCGAGGGTCGAAGCCCGCCGCCACCTCCGCCGCCGCTCGCACCGCCACGTCCTCCGGGAGGAAGTGGTTGAGCGCGTCCCGGAAGGCCGCCAGCCCGTACGACGTCGCCGTCGTCAATGCCGCTACCTGCCCGGACGCATGGACGCCGGCGTCCGTACGTCCCGCGAACGCCACCCGCTGGCGCTCGCCGGTGAACTGTTCCAGGGCGGCTTCCACCGCTCCCTGTACCGTCCGAGCCGCGGGCTGAAACTGGCTGCCCGCGAACCCCGTCCCGTCGTACTCGAGGAGCAGCGCCAGGCGCCGGCCCTCGGACGGTTCCATCGCCCTAGACGAGCTCGAGCCGCGCGATGCGCGCCGCGTCGCCCTTCCGGACACCCAGCTTGATCACGCGCGTGTACCCACCCGGGCGCTCCCGGTACTTGGGCGCCACGTTGTCGAACAGGTGCTGCACCACGTCGCGGTCTTCCATGGCCGCGATCGCGAGGCGCCGGGAGTGGACCGTGTTGGTCTTCCCGAGCGTGATCAGCTTGTCCACCAGTCGCTTCGCCTCTTTGGCGCGCGCCTCGGTGGTCTGCACGCCACCGTCGCGGATGACCGCGGACGTGATCGTGCGGAACATCGCCAGGCGCTGCGACGTCGGCATGTCGAACCTGCGGCCGGCCTTACCGTGTCGCATTGCTCAATCCCCTTCTCGAACCCGGAGGACAGGAACGCTTACGCGTCCTTGTTCCGCCCGGCTTCCTTCAGCGCTTCCATCAGCGCGGCGCCCAGTGCGCCCACCTGGCCATCCGCGTCCACTTCGTCCTCGTCCTCCACGGCCGCACGCACGGCCGGCGCCGGGGCGTCGGTCGGGCGGCGGGACTCCGTGCGCGGCGCCGGGAAGCCGTGCGCGATCAACTTGTCGCGAAGCTCCAGGTAGGACTTCTCGCCGAAGTTCCGGAGGGCCAGTAGCTCCTCCTCCGACTTCTCCAGCACCACGCCCACCGTGGTCAGGCCGGAGCGCTTCAGGCAGTTGTAGGCACGGACGGACAGGTCCAGCGCCTCAATCGGCATGTCGTGGCCCTCGAAGGGCGCGTCTTCGGTGCGGACGGCCGGCTCGGCCACCGCCTCCGGGCGCCCCAGGAGCTGGAACGGGTAGAACTGTTCGCGCAGCATCTCGGCGGCCATCGCCACGGCCGTCTGGCCATTGATGGTGCCGTCCGTCCAGATCTCCAGGTCCAGCTTGTCGTAGTTGGTGTCCTGGCCCACGCGAGTGTTGGACACCTTGTAGTTCACGCGACGGACCGGGGAGAACAGCGCGTCCACGGGGATCACGCCGATCGGCAGCCCCTCGGACACGGTCGCCGGCAGGTAGCCGCGGCCGCTCTCCACGTTCAGGTCAACGACCAGCGTGGCATCCTTCGTGTCCAGGGTCGCCAGGCGCAGGTCGGGGTTCACGATGTCGTAGTCCGCCGTCGCCTGGATCTGGCCGGCGGTCACCGGGCCCTCGCCGGACACCTCCAGAAAGAGGCGGGCAGGACGGTCGGCGTACGCGCGCAGCCGGACTTCCTTCAGGTTCAGGAGGAACTCCGTGACGTCTTCCTTCATACCGGGGACGGTGGAGAACTCGTGCTCCACGCCCTCGATGCGCACGGACGTGATCGCCGCTCCCGGAAGGGAGGACAGCAGCACGCGACGCAGCGAGTTCCCCAGCGTGGTCCCGTAACCGCGCTCCAATGGCTCGGCCACGATATGGACGTACTCGTCGTCCTCGACCTCGATGCGGATCTCAGGATGCAGCAGGTCTGCCAAACGGCACCTCTCTCGTCTCCTGTCCCACGGCCACGCCGGGGACGACGAGCATTCCCACCCGCAATTAGCGGGAGTAGTACTCGATCACCGCGTTCGGGTTGTAGTAGGACTCCCAGTCGCCCGGACCCGGTTCAGAAATCACGCGGCCCGTGATCGCCTTCCGGTCCAGCTCCAGCCAGGCCGGGACGTCACGCGCGGCGATCTCCTCCTGCAGGATCTTGTAGAAGCCGCTCTTGCGGCCTCGATCCGTGAACGAGATCACCTGTCCTACCTTGGTGCGCGCGCTGGGGATGGACAGCTTCTTGCCGTCCACCGCGATCAGCCCGTGCGTGACCAGCTGGCGGGCCTGCGCGCGCGTGGCGCCCAACCCCATCCGGAAGACCACGTTGTCCAGGCGCTCTTCGAGCAGGCGCATCAGGTTGTGGCCCGTCACACCCTGGCGCGTGGTGGCGCGCTCGTAGTAGCGACGGAACTGCGCCTCCATCAGCCCGTAGGCGAAGCGCACCTTCTGCTTCTCGATGAGCTGCTGGCCGCGGTCAGAGATCTTGCGGCGGCGCACCGGCCGAGGCCCCGGAGGGTTCGGGCGGCGCAACAGCGCGCACTTCGCGGTCCCGCACAGGGGAACCCCGTAGCGGCGGCACTTACGGCACTTCGGGCCGATATAGCGAGCCATGTGTCCTCCGGGATCCTAGGTGCGCGGCCGGCGGCGGGGCCGGCAGCCGTTGTGCGGGATGGGGGTGATGTCACGAATACTGGAGACGCGCAGGCCCGCTGAGTGCAACGCGCGCACGGCAGCCTCGCGGCCGGGGCCGGGGCCCTTCACCGCAACGTCTACCTCGCGCATCCCGTGCTCCATCGCCGCCTGGGCGGCGCGCTCGCCGGCCAGCTGCGCGGCGTACGGGGTGCTCTTGCGAGAGCCCTTGAAGCCCACCACGCCCGCACTGGCCCACGAAATCGTGTTCCCGTTCGGGTCCGTGATCGTGATGATCGTGTTGTTGAACGTGGACGACACGAATACCTTGCCGCGCGGAACATTCTTCCGCTCTCGGCGACGGGTACGGGTCGCGGCGCTCTGCTGTCGTGCTCGGCCCATTCGGAACCGCCCTCGCTACTTCTTCGTCGCCTTCTTCTTCCCGGCCACGGCACGCTTGGTACCGCGTCGGGTTCGGGCGTTGGTCTTGGTCCGCTGACCGCGCGCCGGCAGGCCGCGGCGGTGCCGCTGTCCCCGGTAGCAGTTGATCTCGATCAGACGCTGGATGTTGGAGCGCACGATGCGGCGGAGGTCACCCTCCACCACCATCTCGCCCTCGATCAGCGACCGCAGCCGCGCGACTTCATCGTCAGTCAGGTCGCGCACCAGGCGCGTGGCCTCGATGTTCGTCTGCTGGCAGATCTTGCCCGCCGTCGGACGACCGATGCCGTAGATGTACGGCAACGAGAACGCCAACTGCTTGTCGCGCGGAATGTCTACACCGGCGATGCGTGCCATCGCTCGCTCCTAGCCCTGCCGCTGCTTGTGCTTCTTCGTTGCACAGATCACCCGCACATGTCCGTGCCGGCGGATGATCTGGCACTTGTCGCACCGTCGCTTGACGGATGCCGATACTTTCATCGGCCGCTCCTGCTCTTCCTGCGTCCTACCGGAACCGGTAGGTGATCCGCCCGCGCGTCAGGTCGTACGGGCTGAGTTCTACAAGTACCCGGTCGCCCAGCAGGATCCGGATGTAGTTCATCCGCATCTTGCCGGAAATCCCGGCGAGGACGTGGTGCCCGTTCGCCAGCTCGACATCGAACATTGCGTTCGGTCGAGCGTCACGAATCACGCCCTCGACCTCGATGACTTCTTTCTTCGGTTCCCGCGGTCCGCGGGGTGCTGGTCGTTGTCCTCTGGCCATGGGTCCCCGCATTTAGTCGATGCGGGTCAATACCTCCGGACCGTCGGCAGTGATCGCTACCGTCTCTTCGAAATGAGCGGAGAGGCTGCCATCCGACATGACCACGGTCCACTCATCATCTGTCTCTTCGGTCGCCGGGTTCCCGATGCTGAACATCGGCTCCAGCGCGAAGACCATCCCTGCCATCAGTCGCATCCCCATCCCCGGTCGCCCGAAGTTCGGGATATGCGGCTCCATGTGCATCTTCCGGCCCACGCCGTGCCCGCCGTAGCCGCGGATAATGCCGTACTTGTCTTCCGCAACCGCGCCAATGGCGGCTGAGACATCGCCCAGGCGGTTACCCACCCGAGTCGCCTCAATGCCCGCCCACAGCGCACGCCGCGTTGCGTCCATCAGCGCATCCGCCTCCGGGGCAACCGTCCCCACGCCGGCCGTGAAGGCCGCGTCAGAGACGTACCCGCGGTACGTGACGCCCAGGTCAATGCTGACGATGTCGCCCTCCTGCAGGACGCGCTCCCCCGGGATACCGTGCACCAGTTCCTCGTTCACCGAGTAACAGATGGCGCCCGGATAGGGCGGCTTCCCGAGGGGTGCGTATCCCACGAACGTGGGCTCCGCACCGCGTTCCGCAATGGCCTGCTTCGCCAGCCGGTCGAGTTCGAACCCGTTCACGCCGGGACGGATTGCCTCCGCCAACAGCGCGCGCACCTCAGCGTTGATCCGGCCAGACTGCCGCATCAACTCCAGTTCGGCGCGAGACTTCAACTCGACAGACATTCCAGTCTACGCCTATTACCCGGTGACCGTCACGCGAGCGATTGCCTGTAGCAAGCGCTCGGTGATCTCTTCCGGCTCACCCGTCCCATCGATGTCGTGCAGTTTGCCCTGCTTGCCGTAGAACTCGGCCAGTTGCTCCGTCCACGCCCGGTTAGTGTCCAGCCGCGCCTTCACGGTCGCCGGCTGGTCGTCCGCGCGCTGGGACAGGGCCCCACCGCACTCATCGCAGACCCCGGCCGCCTTCGGCGGCTTCGTCAGCATGTGGTAGATCGCCCCGCACTGGGAGCAGGACCAGCGCCCGGTCAGGCGACCGACCAGGTCAGCCTCCGGCACCTGGATGTACAGGACCGCGTCGATCTTCGAGCCCTGCTCGGCCAGCGCGCGGTCCAACGCCTCCGCCTGCGGGATCGTCCGCGGGAAGCCATCCAGCATCAGCCCCACGCGCGCGTCCGGCTTCGCGATCCGCTCGAGGAGCATGCCGATCGTGACCTCGTCCGGGACGAGCTTGCCGGCGGACATGAACTCCTGCGCCTGCTTGCCCAGGGCCGTGCCCTCAGCCGCGGCTTCGCGGAACATGTCGCCCGTGGAGATGTGGAGCAGCCCCTGCTTCGCGGCGAGCACTTTCGCCTGCGTGCCTTTACCGGCGCCGGGGAGCCCAAGAAGGATGAGCCTCATCAGGAAATGAACCCCTCGTAGTTGCGCATCATCATCTGCGCTTCGATCTGTCGCATCGTGTCGATCACCACACCGACGACGATGAGGAGGCCGGTGGCGCTGATCTGGAGTGCCTGCACGCTGGTCAGGCTGGTCGCCAGGAACGGCAGCACCGCGACGAAGCCCAGGAAGAGGGCGCCGCCCCACGTGATGCGCACCAGCACGCGGCTGATGTACTCCTGCGTCGGCCGACCCGGACGGATACCCGGGATGAAGCCACCCTGCCGCTGGAGGTTGTCAGCCAGGTTCTGCTGGGAGAAAACGACCATCGTGTAGAAGAAGGTGAACAGCACCACCAGGATGAAGGTGCCCACCCAGTACGCCAGGCCGGTCGGCGACAGCGCGCCCTGCATCCATCCGGAGAACCGGGCGATCCAGCCCACATCCACCGTCTCCGCCAGGAACTGGAAGAAGACCGGCGGGAAGATCATGATCGAGGTGGCGAAGATCAGCGGGATCATGCCTGCGCTGTTCACGCGCAGCGGAATGTGCGACTGCCCCTGCTGCCGGTAGAGCCGGCCGCCACGGAACGTGGACCGCGCGTACTGCACCGGAATGCGGCGCTGCGCCTCCTGGAACACCACGATGAGGGCCACCACCGCCAGCGCGATGGCGGTCAGCAGCAGCAGGCCGCCGATCGCCGCGCCCGTGCCGGTGAGCACGCCCTGGCCGATGAGGCTGGGCAGACCGGCGACGATGCCGCCGAGGATGATCATCGAGACGCCGTTGCCGATGCCCTGCTCAGAGATCAACTCGCCCAGCCACACCAGGAACATCGTCCCGGCCACCATGGAGAACAGCGTCGCGATCGTCGGGAAGGCATTGCCGCCGGTCAGTCCGATGTCCGTGATGCCGCCGAGGCGCTGGATGAGGATCAGCTGCGTGTACGCCTGGAAGGCGGCCAGCGGCACCGTCATCCACATCGAGTACATCTGCACCTTGTTGCGGCCGGCCTCGCCCTCCTGAGAGAGCGCTTGCAGGCGCGGGATGAGCGGCGTCGCCAGTTGCATCACGATCGTGGCGGTGATGTACGGGTAGACGCCCAGGGCGGCTACCGACAGGTTCTGCAGCGCGCCGCCGGAGAAGATGTTGAGGAAACCCAGGATGGCGTTCTGGCTGAACGTCTGCTCCAGTTGGTCGCGGTCCACGCCCGGGACGGGAATGTGCGCGACGAAGCGGAACACCAGCAGCATCGCCAGCGTGAAGAGGATCTTCTTGCGGACGTCCGGCTGCCCGAACGCCTCAATACCCGCCTGAAGCAGGCGCGGTCGCGTGCTTTCACGCCGCGGGGTGCTGCCGCCGGCAAGGGCCATGTCTACTTCGTCCCCTCCGCCTTACGGCGGTGCACACGGTCGCGCGGGGTGCGGTCGGCCGGGGCGAGCTCCTCGAAGGAGCCGCCGGCGGCGGTGAGGGCCTGCTTGGCCGCCTCCGACAGACGCGGCGCCTTCACGGTCATCGCGTGCAGCGCCTCGCCCTTCGCCAGCACCTTGAAGGGCTGGTCGGGGGCGTCCAGCAGCCGCGCGTTGAACAGCGCAATGCCGTCCACCACGGCGCCGGCCGGGAAGCGCTCCGAGAGGATGCCCAGGCTGATCGCCTGGTACTCCACGCGGGCAAAGTTCTTGAAGCCGCGCAGATGCGGCGCGCGCCGCACCAGCGTGATCTGGCCACCCTCGAAGCCCGGCCGCACGGTGCCGCGCTTGCGCTGGCCCTTGTGGCCGCGGGTCGCGGTGGTGCCGTGGCCGGACGCGTTACCGCGGCCGACGCGCTTGCGGTCGCGCTTGGCGCCGGACGCCTGCTTCAGATCGTGCTGGTCCATTACTGGACCTCCTCAACAACGACCAGGTGGCGGATCTTGTGGACCATCCCGCGGATCGCCGGGGAGTCGTCCTGCTCCACCGTGTGCGACAGGCGCTTGAGGCCCAGCGCACGCACAGTGGCCTTCTGATCCTTGCCGTAGCCGATCGCGGACTTCGTCCACGTGATTCGTAGTTTCTTGGACATTCCGCGCTCCTAGGCCCGTGCCAGCGCCAGGCGCTCGTTACGCACCTGCTGCGGGTCACGAAGCTTGCGCAGGCCGTCAATGGTCGCCCGCACCACGTTCACGGCGTTGCGGGAGCCGTACGTCTTGGACAGCACGTCCGTGACGCCAGCCGCCTCCAGCACCGCGCGCACCGCGCCACCGGCGATCATGCCGGTACCGGCGGAAGCCGGGCGCATCAGCACGCTGGTCGCCTTGAACTGGGTGACCACGTCGTGCGAGATCGTAGTGCCGTTCATCTGGACCTTGAACATCTCGCGCCGTGCGATGACGCCACCCTTGCGGATGGCCTCCGGCACTTCGTTCGCGCGCCCCATCCCAAAGCCGACCCGGCCGTGGCCGTCACCGACGACGACGATCGCGGTGAAGGAGAAGCGACGGCCACCCTTCACCACCTTCGCGACGCGGTTGATGAACACGACCTTCTCAATGAATTCCGGCGTGTCGTCTTCTTCGCCGCGCCGGCGGTCACGTCGCGGGCCACGGTTCTGGTCGCCGCGCGGGCCACCCGGCCCACCGCCGCCGCGAGGGCCACCCGGCCCGCCGCCGCCACGGCGCGGTCCCTGCTGCGCCTGGACCATTAGAACACCAGCCCTTCTTCGCGCGCGGCGTCCGCGAGCGCCTTCACGCGCCCGGCGTACCGGAAGCCGCCACGGTCGAAGACCACGGCGTCCACACCGGCGGCCTTCGCGCGCTGAGCGATCAGCGCGCCAACCTTGCGGGCGCGGTCGCTCTTCGATTCAGTCGCGGCGCGCAGGTCGGTCTCCATGTCGGAGGCGGCGGCCACGGTGCGGCCCGCAGCGTCGTCGATGACCTGCACGTAGATGTGCTGATTGGACCGGAAGACCGCGAGACGCGGGCGCTCCGGCGTACCCGCCACCCGGCGACGCACACGGGTGTGGCGCCGGACACGGGCGGCCTGCCTGGTGCTGGTGCCCGCCATTATCGGCCCTTCGTCTTTCCGGCCTTGAGCTTCACGACTTCACCGCGGTACCGGATGCCCTTGCCGTGATACGGCTCGGGCGGCCGGACGCGACGGATCAACGCCGCCTGCTGGCCCACCACCTGCTTGTCGATGCCATCGACATGGACAAGGGTGTTCGTCTCCGCCACAAACGTGGCGCCAGGGATCGGCTGCATCTCCACCGGGTGGGAGTAGCCCACGCTCAAGACCAGGTTCGGTCCCTGCACCTGGGCGCGGTAACCGGTGCCCTGGAGCTCCAGGGACTTTCGATACCCGGTGGTCACGCCCGCCACCATGTTGGCGATGAGCGAGCGCGTCAGTCCGTGCAGGGCACGAGTGCCCGGCCGGTCGTTGGGGCGCGTGACCACCACCTCACCCTCGGCGATGGAAACGCGGACATCCCCGTGGATCTCCTGCGTCAACGTCCCCTTGGGTCCGGTGACCGAGCACACGCTTCCATCGAGCGTGATAGTCACGCCCTGCGGGATCGCGATTGGCAATTTTCCGATTCGCGACATGGCCGCCTACCAGACGTAGCAGAGCAGTTCGCCGCCGATTTTGCGACGCCAGGCCTCGCGGCCGGACATCACACCCTGCGACGTGCTCATGATGGCGATCCCGAGGCCTCCAAAGACCCGCGGGATCTCACTCTTGCTGACGTAGACACGAAGACCGGGGCGAGACACGCGGCGGATGCCCGAAAGCACCGCGCGACGGTCCTCGCTGTAGGTCAGGTCCAGTCGAAGGAACTTCCGCGGGCCATCTTCCATTTCGGAGATGCCGCGGATGAACCCCTCATCCTGGAGCACTTCCGCCACCGCACGCTTCACCTTGGACGCGGGGACTTTGACGTCCTCGTGCCGCGCGGTGGCCGCGTTGCGGATGCGGGTAAACATGTCCGCCAGCGGATCGGATGTCGTCATCCGGGTCGCCTGCCTTCTTCCGTGGGTTTCGAGTCGCGACCGCCGCGGCCGACTACCACGAAGCCTTCTTGACGCCCGGAAGCATGCCCTCTCGGGCGAGCTCCCGGAACACGATTCGCGAGACACCAAACTGACGCATATACCCGCGCGGCCGGCCGGTCACCTTGCAACGGTTCCGGATCCGGGTCGCGCTGGAATCGCGCGGCATCTTGTACAACCGACGGTATGCCTCCGTCTTGGCGTCATCGGTCGCCGCCGGATCCTTGAGGATCGCGACGATTTCCTTGCGACGCGCAGCGTGCACGCCGGTCAGGCGGATACGCTTGTTGTTCTTGACGACCATGGACTCTTTGGCCATCGGGACCTACTTCTTCACGAACGGCATGCCCAGCAGGGCAAGCAGTCGCTTCGCTTCGGCGTCCGTCTGGGCGGACGTCACGATGTTCACCTGCAGACCGCGGACGCGGTCCACGTCGTCAAAGCTCAATTCCGGGAAGATCACCTGCTCGGTCAACCCGAGCGAGTAGTTCCCGTGTCCATCGAACGCCTCGTCCGACACCCCGTGGAAGTCACGGATGCGCGGGAGCGCGGTGTTCAACAGACGGTCCAGGAACTCCCACATGCGCACACCACGCAGGGTGGCGGAGACGCCGATGGGCATTCCTTCGCGCAACTTGAAGTTGGAAATCGCCTTCTTCGACCGGCGCACATACGGGCGCTGGCCGGTGATGGCGGCAATGTCGCGGGACGCGGCCTCAACCGCGTTCGCGTTCTCCACGGCTTCGCCCAGCCCGATGTTGATCGCGATCTTCATGATGCGCGGGATCTGCATCGAGTTGGCGTAGCTAAACTCGCCGCTCAGCGCGGGCGCGATCTCGTCGCGGTAGCGCTGCAGCAAGCGCGGTCGGATGGTTGCTTCGGCCGTCGGCATTAGTCGATCGCCTCGTTGCACTTCTTGCAGAAGCGGACCTTGCGGCCGTCTTCCAGCATGCGGAATCCCAGGCGCGCCGCCGCCCCGCAGGAGGCACAG
The DNA here is from genome assembly GCA_030684635.1 of Dehalococcoidia bacterium. Taxonomy (GTDB): domain Bacteria; phylum Chloroflexota; class Dehalococcoidia; order UBA2979; family UBA2979; genus W-Chloroflexi-9. Next base: position 1,388 of record JAUXUW010000096.1, on the reverse strand, counting down.
ATCACGGCCAGATTCGCCAGCGAGATGGGTGCTTCCATCTCGATGATGCCCCCGGGCTGCTGCGGGCCGGTGGACCGCTTGTGCTTCTTCACCATGTTGATGCCGGTGACCAGGGCGCGGCCGTCAGACGGCAGCACCTGACGGACCTGGCCGCGGCGACCGCGGTCCTTGCCCGCCATCACCTGTACCTGGTCGTTTCGCTTGATCTTCGCTGCCACTAGAGCACCTCCGGGGCCAGCGAAATGATCCGCATGAAGCGCCGGTCGCGCAGTTCGCGCGCCACGGGGCCGAAGATGCGCGTGCCCTTCGGGTTCCCCTGCTTGTCGTTCACCAGCACGGCGGCGTTCTCGTCGAAGCGGATCACAGACCCGTCCGCGCGCTGCACCGGCATCGTCGTCCGCACCACCACGGCGCGCACCACGTCACCGGACTTCACGTTGCCGTTGGGCTGAGCCTCCTTCACCGCGGCGACGATGATGTCGCCCACGGTGGCGTACCGGCGCTTGGAGCCGCCGAGCACGCGGATGCAGAGGATCTCCCGGGCGCCGGAGTTGTCGGCGACCTTCAGTCGAGACTCCTGCTGGATCATGACGCAGCCCCTTCGCTGGCCGGGGCCTGCTCCTGCCCGTGCGACGACCGCTGCATCTCAGCCACCAGCGCCTGGTCCAGGCGCTCCGGCTTCACGTCAGCGACCTCACGCTCGGTCAGGACCGTGACCAGACGCCACCGCTTGAGGCGGCTCATCGGCCGACACTCTTCGATGCGCACCAGGTCGCCCACGGTCGCCACGTTCGCCTCATCGTGGGCGTGGTACTTCTTCGTCCGCCGGATCACCTTGTGGTAGATCGGGTGACGCGAAGCGCGCTCCACCTTGACGACGATCGTCTTGTCGTTCTTGCCGGACACGACCGTGCCGACACGAGACTTCCGGTTGACCGTCTGGTTCTCGGCCATGTTGCCCTACTTGCCGCTCTGCACTGCCTGGCCCTGGGCCAGCAGTGTCTTGATCCGCGCGATCCGCTTTCGCGTCTTCGCGATCTGGGAGTTGTCCGCCAGCTGGCGGGTGGACGTCTGGAAGCGCAGGTTGAACAGAGCCTGGTGGGCCTGCTCCAGCTCCGCCTTCAGTTCCGTCTCGCTCTGCTCGCGCAGCGCCCGGGTCTCCTGGCTCACTGAGCTCACTGGTAGACCTCCTCGCGCGCGATCACCTTCGTGTCCAGCGGCAACTTGTGATGTGCCTTCCGGAACGCCTCCCGCACCCGGTCTTCCGGCACGCCGGAGACCTCGAACAGGACGCTCCCGGGCTTCACGACCGCGACCCACCGGTCCGTCGCGCCCTTACCGCCACCCATCCGGACTTCCACCGGCTTCTTGGAGACCGGCTTGTCCGG
>JAUXUW010000092.1 GCA_030684635.1 Dehalococcoidia bacterium | reverse complement strand
GAAGGGCACTGGAACGCCGGCCGCGACGAGCAGCCGAACCGCGGCGCGAAGGTGCCGCCGAAGTCCGGATATGCGCCCACCGCCCCCTTCGACCGCCTCGCGCCGCTGCGCTGGGCGATCGCGGACGCGCTCACCGCCGTGGGCCAACCGGTGGAGGTGCACCACCACGAGGTGGCCTCCGGCGGCCAGTGCGAGATCGCGACGCGCTTCGACTCGCTGCTGCGGAAGGCTGACCAGGTGCAGTGGTACCGCTACCTGGTGCGCAACGTGGCGCGGGCGCACGGGCAGGTGGCGACGTTCATGCCGAAGCCGCTGGGCGGCGACAACGGCTCCGGAATGCACACGCACCAGTCGCTCTGGAAGGACAGCCAGCCGCTCTTCCACGACCCGAACGGCTACGCCGGCCTGTCGCAGACGGCGCGCTGGTACCTGGGTGGGCTTCTGCGCCACGCGCCGGCGCTGCTGGCGATCTGCGCGCCGACGACGAACTCCTACCGGCGCCTGGTGCCGGGCTTCGAGGCGCCGGTGCACCTGGCCTACTCCGCCCGGAACCGGTCGGCCGCGGTGCGCATCCCCACGGCCGAGGAGCAACCGGCGGCGAAGCGGCTGGAGTTCCGGTCGCCGGACGGGATGGCCAACCCGTACCTCGCGTTCCCGGCGATGCTGATGGCGGGGCTGGACGGCATCCGCCAGCGGATCGACCCGGGCGACCCGGTGGACCGCAACATCTACGAGCTCTCCGCGGCGGACGCCGCGCGCATCCCACACACGCCCGCCACGCTGCCCGCCGCGCTGGACGCGCTGGAGGCGGACCGGGCCTTCCTGCAGGAAGGCGGCGTGTTCCCCGCCGAGGTGATCGACACATGGATCGCCCTCAAGCGGGCGGAGGTGCAGGAGGTCGAGACGCGGCCCACCCCGGCGGAATATGAGGCGTATTTCAACGGCTAGCGGCCCTCGCGCGGGCTCGCAGAAACACCTCTGAAACACCCGGCGCGCTACCATCCGATCATGCATGAGCGACCCGCAGACTCCGACCCCCGGCAGCACGTCCTGCAGGCGTGCCGCGACCATGATGTGAAGTTCATCCGGCTCTGGTTCACCGACATCCTGGGGATGCTCAAGTCGGTGGCGATCACCATGGAGGAGTTGGAGCACGCCTTCGACGACGGCATCACGTTCGATGGCACGGCCATCGACGGGTTCGCCCGCCACGGCGAAGCGGACATGATCGCCGCCGTGGACCCGGCCACCTTCCAGCTGCTCCCGTGGCGCCCACGGCCGCTGGCGGTGGCGCGAATGTTCTGCGACATCCTGCGCACGAACGGCGAGCCGTTCTCCGCCGACCCTCGAGGCGTCCTGAAGCGCGTCCTCTCCCGCGCCGCCGAGCGCGGGTTCACCTTCTACGTGTCGCCGGAGATCGAGTTCTTCTACTTCAAGGACTCGAAGCAGACGGAGGTCCTGGACCGGGGCGGGTACTTTGACCTGACGCCCATGGACAGCGGCTCCGACCTGCGCCGGGAGACGGTCCTGATGCTGGAGGACATGGGCATCGGCGTAGCGTTGAGCCACCACGAGGTCGCCCCGAGCCAGCACGAGATGGACCTGCGCTACACGGACGCCCTGACCATGGCGGACGCGGTGATGACCTTCCGCCTGGTGGTGAAGGAAGTGGCGATGCGCCACGGCGTCTACGCCTCCTTCATGCCGAAGCCGCTCCAGGACGAGAACGGCTCCGCGATGCACTTGCAGCTCTCTCTGTTCCGGGGCGAGGAGAACGTCTTCTTCGACAGCGCCTCCCCGGGGGAGATCTCCGCGGACGGCCGGCACTTCATGGCCGGGCTGCTGCGGCACGCGCCGGAGATCACCCTGGTGACGAACCAGTGGGTGAACTCCTACAAGCGGCTGGTGCCGGGCTACGAGGCGCCGACGTATACCTCCTGGTCGTTCCACAACAACTCGGACCTGGTGCGCGTGCCCGCGCACCGGCCGGGGCAGGAGGCGGCGGCGCGCGTGGAGTACCGCTCGCCGGACTCGGCCTGCAACCCGTACCTGGCCTTCGCCGCGGTGCTTGCCGCCGGCATGGCCGGCATCGAACACGGCTACGAGTTGCCTGCACCCTCCGACGTGCCGGTGAGCGAACTCACCGACGAGGAGCGAGCCGCCCGCGGCGTCGCTTCGCTGCCGGCGTCGCTGGGGGAGGCGATCGCGCTGTTCGAGGAGTCCGCGCTGATGCGCGAGACGCTGGGCGACCGCGTGTTCGAAGCGCTGGTGCAGAACAAGAAGCTCGAATGGGCGGAGTACAGCCGCCAGGTCTCGCAGTTCGAGCTGAACCGCTACCTGCCTCTCCTCTAACCGCTGCCGCCGGCTGGGCCATTGCTCTAGCCACTCCTGCGGCCGGGCCCCTGCTCTAGCCACTCCCGCGGGCCGGGCCTCCCCAGGGTGCCTCTCTTCACCCTCGCCACCGCCTTGTCACGGATCCACCCAGACTCCCGCAGGGCGACTGACGAGAGCCGTCGCGGGCTGCTATGCTCCCGCCGCTATTCGGGGAGATAGGGCCACGCATCAACCGCCCTCGGGCGGAGGTGACGGGGCGTGACGATGGAAGAGGAGGCGGACTTGGCTGAAGTCATGGAACTGACGCCAGAGATGAAGGCGGCCGTCGGGAAGCCCGGCGAGCCGACGTTGTACGAGGTGACGTCGCTGGGTATCCGGACGTTCGCCCGTGCGGTCGGGTACAAGAACCCGGTCTACTTCGACGACGACGCGGCCAAGGCCAAGGGATTCCCGGCCATCCAGGCGCCTCCCGGCTACCTGGGCATGCCCGTGTGGAACCCGAACAAGACCACGGCGCGGCAGGCCTCGTTCGAGAGCCCGTTCAAGCGCAACCTCAACGGCGGCACCGCCGTGGAGCCGCTGGAGCGCGTGTTCGCGGGCGACGTGCTGGAGGCGGTGACCACGCTGACCAGCCTGGAGATCGTGCCGAGCGCCGCGTTCGGCCAGATGATGATCCGCGTGTCGGAGACCGTCTACACGCGGAAGTCTGACCGCAAGGTCGTGGCCAAGACCCGGGGCACCGGGCTCTCGTACTAGGAGGCACCATGCCAGCAGCGCAGACCTGGGACTCCGTGTCCGAGGGCCAGGAATTCGAGACGGTCGAGGCGAGCGACTCGCAGCGACTCGTGATCTGGGCCGCCGCCTCAGGCGACTTCTACCAGATTCACTACGATGACAACTTCGCCAAGAACAACAAGCTGCCCGACATCATTGTCCACGGCGCCCTGAAGGGCATGTGGGTCGGGAAGTTGCTGGACGAGATCGCCGGCGACGACGGCTGGGTGAAGCAGTGGGATGTCTCCTACCGCGGCATGGACATCGCCCGCGAGGACGTGACCATCTTCGGCAAGATCACCAAGAAGTACGAGCAGGGCGGTGAGCACTTGATCGACCTCGAGGTCGGCGTCCGCCGCAAGGACGGCTCCGTCTCCACCCCGGGGACCGGCACGGTCCGCCTGAAGAAGTAGCCCTCGCGGGGTTCGCCCCGACCGAGGACACGAAGAAGCCCGGCCTCGCGGCCGGGCTTCTCTGTGTCCGTGCGTTCCCCGGCCGGAGGGCCGGCGGTCAACCTCAGCCGGCTGCGAAGAGCGCCAGCGCCGCCTCGTGCGAGACGCGGTAGAGGGGCGTGCCCCAGATGCCGAGCACCACGACCGCCGCCAGCAGGGCGCCGGTGGTGAGGTAGCCCGTCGGAGAGATGCGCCAGCGCGTGGTGTCACCGACCGGCTCGTACAGGTACATCTGCTTGATGACCATCAGGTAGTAGTAGAGGGAGATGGTGCTGGCGACGACGCCGACGACGACGAGCCAGAGGTAGTCCGCCTCCACGACGGCCTGGAACAGGATGAACTTCGTGAAGAAGCCGGCCAGCAGCGGCATGCCGGCGAGCGAGAACAGGCCCGCCGTCAGCACCAGCGCCAGGTAAGGGTTGGTCTCCGCCAGCCCCTTGAGGTCGGCGATGCCTTCCTTGCCGGTGCGGTTGTAGAAGTGGATGACGCCGGTGAAGACCGCCAGGTTCGTCACCAGGTAGCCGCC
>JAUXUW010000076.1 GCA_030684635.1 Dehalococcoidia bacterium | reverse complement strand
CGCGCGACCGAGGCGGGCACGGCCGCGATCACCTTCACCGCGGGCGGCGGCGACCTGTCTGATGCCGTCCGCACGGAGATCCCGGTGCTCTTCGATGTCACCGCGGAGACGGTGGCCACCGGGGGCGTCGTGACGGGCACGAGCCAGGTGGAGGGCGTGTACCTCCCGGCCTTCGCCGTGACCGCGGGCGGCACGCTGGACCTGACGGTCCAGGGCTCGCTCGTCGGCTCGCTCCAGTCGGAGCTCGTGCGGCTGGTGCCGCAGGAGCGCGAGTCGGTGGTCCGCGCCGCCAGCCGCCTGCTCGCCACGCTCGCGGCGCGCCAGGCGGACGGCGTGCAGGGCGATGCGGTGGAGGGCGACCTCCGCCGTCTCCAGGCAGCGCAGCGCATTGATGGGGGCTGGGGCTGGTGCCAGACGTGCCCGTCCGACGTGACGATCACCTCGTGGGTGCTCGTTGCCCTCGGGGCGGCGCGTGATGCCGGCGCGCAGAACGCCGCGTTTGGCGAGGCGGCGGTGCCGCTGCTGCGCCAGTACCTGGAGCAGCGCCCAGATGCCCAGGTGCCGGCGAACCCGAACGAGCGGGCGTTCATCTACTACGCCGTCCAGCGCGCGAGCGGTGGCGGGTGGGCGATGAACAGCATGCGCGCGGTCTTCGAGCAGCGGCGCGAGCAACTGACGCCGTGGGGACGCGCGTACCTGATCCTCGGGCTGATCGACGCGGGCCAACCCACCTCGGACGACATGGTCCGCGGGCTGGTGAGTGACCTCAATGCATCCGCATTGCCGACCGCGACCGGCAACCACTGGGAGGGTGACGCGATCTACGGCTCGATCGAGACGAACGTCTCGATGACCGCGCTCGTGCTGCAGGCACTGGTCGCAGCCGACCCGCAGCATCCGCTGATCGAGGAGACGGTGCGGTGGCTGGTGGCGGCGCGGACGGCGCAACGCTGGACCGGCGCCGTGGAGCGTGCCCAGGCGATCATGGGCCTCGGTGACTACGCCGCGCTCACCGGCGAGCGCGCCGGGGACTACGACTACCGCGTCACGTTCAACGCCGCGGAGTTGCTCGCGGGCCGCTTCATCCCGGCGGAGGGGCGTAACTTCGACGCGGCCTCGCTGCCGCTGTCTTCCGTGAAGGCGGGCCAGGTGCACCGGCTGGGCTTCAGCCGAGAGCGGACGGACGCGCGGATGTACTACACCGCCGCGCTCCGGTACGGCATCCCCTCCACGGAGGTGGAGGCGCTCAACCGCGGGCTGGCGGTCTCACGCCGGTACTCGCTCATGGAGGATCCGGCCCAGATCGTGACCCAGGCGCGCCTCGGGCAGATCGTGCGGGTGAGCCTGACCGTGGTGGCGACCGCCGATCGGAAGTTCGTGAGCGTGGAGGACCTGCTGCCCGCCGGCCTCGAGGCGATCGACACGACGCTGGCGACCACGCCCACGGAGGTGCGGGTGCTGCTGGCGCAGGAACGGCGACAGGCGCTGGAGGGCTCGGACACGCCCGGCATCTCCGCCCCGTGGTTCGGCTGGTACTGGTCGCCCTGGGACGAGTCCGCGGTCCGGGACGACCGATACACGCTGTTCGCCTCCGAACTGCCGCGCGGGGTGCACGAGTACGTCTACTACGCCCGGGCGACCACGCCGGGTGACTTCTTCGTTGCCCCCGCCCGCGCGGAGGAGGCACCGTTCCCGGAGGTCTTCGGCCGGAGCGACAGCACGCGGTTCATCGTGACCGAGTAATACGACCGAGCGATGCCGCGTGTGAAGGGGCGCCCGCGAGGGCGCCCCTTCTGCGTTCGCCGGCGTGCCGGGTGACCTCCGTCCTGTGTGGGGGGTGACCCCCGGTTCTGCCCGTGTGACGGCAGAGGGGAGAAGATATGGGGGCACGATAGGAGCACCACATGGATCAGGGCCCGCTCGGTATCCACATCACGACCGCGCTTTCGTTTGCGGACGCCGAACGCGAGGTGCGGGCGGCGCTCGCGACGGAAGGCTTCGGCGTGCTGACGCTCGTGGACGTCACCGCCACCTTGCAAGAGAAGATCGGCGCGACGATCGAGCCGTACACCATCCTCGGCGCCTGCAACCCGAAGCTGGCGCACCAGGCGCTGGAGGTGTGGCGGGGCTTCGGGCTGCTCATGCCCTGCAACGTGGTGGTGCAGGACGTGGGGACGCACCGGGTGGTGCAGGCGTTCGATCCGTTGACGATCCCGCAAGCGCGTGATGTGCCGGAGATCGAGCCGATTGCACGGCAGATCAACGAGGCGATGCGCCGCGTCCTCGCCCGCGTAGAGGCCGTCCCCGCGCCGTAGACCTCCGGCACACCCGGGTGGTCTCAGGCCCGCGAATAGTGGCGTAACTGCCTCACTGAATAAACACGCGGTATACCCATGCGGATGGGTGACGCCAGGCGTAGGATTGGTATGTATCCGCATTGGATAGAAATGGGAAGGCAGAGGGGATGCCGAAGTTCCAGAAGTTAGATCCGGGACAGGTAGTGCTGGGGCGCGGCCGCTCAAACGCGGTCAGGCGACGCCCGTTTGTCGACGCCATTAAGGCGAGTCAGGCCGGGCGCATTGAGCTCGACCGCGGCGAGGACCCGGCAGCCACTAAGCGGCTGCTGCGACAGGCCTCCAAGGAAGTGGGCATCAAGGTCCGATCTTCCTGGGAGGATGACACTTACCGCGCGCTGCTGTGGAAGCGCGTCGGGGCGTAGCGCCACTACCAGCCAAGGCGGGCTGGTGGTGACGCGGGGACCTCAGACGATCCCCTCTTCAGCCGTCCGATTGCGTGAAGCAAACGCGACAGGCCCGCCGGCGTCCCCGGCGGGCCTGCTGCTGTCCATCGGATCTCAGGCAGCCCTGCCTCGGGGCGTCTGTTCGGGCCCGGGGCGGGCAGTGAGGACATCCAGGATGCGCTGCCAGTAGCGGCTGAGCGCCCACCTCAGTGCGATCGCCAGCACGGTCGCGGCGCTCGCGAAGGCCCAGCCGATGTTGCTGACGGGCGTGAAGGCGAAGAACTCACGTAACCAGCCGTTGGTCACGATCAGGTACAGCAGAGCGAAGAGGGCCACCGCCAGGAGCAGGGTCGCGATCGGTCGGACCGGCCGGCGCCAGTCCGCCCCGTCCATGCCGAGCACCTCGACGACGTAGGCGATGCCCACGGCGGTGACGGTAATCGCCACCAGGGTCCGCGCCTCCTGGATGCCCCGTCCGAGCAAGCCCTCCGTCATGAACTGCACGAAGATCGCCGCTGCAGCCAGCGCGACACCGGCTGGGAGTGCGAAGCGGAGCACGCTGCGCGCGAAGTCCAGTCCCGCGCGCCCGGGCGGTGCGCCAATCGAGATGAAGACCGCCGGAATGCCGAGCGTGATCAGCGACGTGACCGATCCCTGGCGCGGCAGGAATGGGAAGTCCAGCCCGAGCATGTTCGTCGCGAAGATGAGCAGGTAGGCGTACACGCTCTTCGCCAGGAAGAGTTTGCTCAACCGGGCCGCATTGCCCAGGACGAAGGTCGCCTCCCGGGTGCCCCGGATCAGCGCCGCGAACGAGTCTTCCAGCAGCACGATCCCGGCGACCCCGCGCGTCATCGGCGTGCCGGAAGCCATCGACACCGCAACGTCGGCGGCGCGCAACGCACGCACGTCGTTCGCACCGTCGCCCACCATCGCCACGAAGTGGCCACGCGCCTTCAGCGCGTCCACGATGCGCGCCTTCAACTGCGGCGTGATCCGGCCGAAGACCGTGAGTTCGTCCACCGCACGGCTGAAGTCCGCCTCAGACAGCGCCTCGAGGTCATCGCCCGCGATCGCATCGGTCGCGTCGACGTCCAGGCCCATCTGCCGCAGCAGCGCGAGGACCGTGCGCGGGTTGTCGCCTGAGATCACCTTCGGCGCGATCCCGAGTTCGTCCATCAACGCGAAGGCACCGCTCACCTCCGC
>JAUXUW010000073.1 GCA_030684635.1 Dehalococcoidia bacterium | reverse complement strand
GCGCAGGGGAGGGGGCAGGGGGAGGGGCCGCCCCGCGGGACATCTCAGCCCCCGTCGAGGAGCGCGCAGCCCGCTTACGCCGTGGCGACACCGGCGAAGCGGTCGATCTCCCGCTGCAGGTTCAGCGGCAGGATCACCCCGCGGCGCTCGAACTCGCCCCACTGGTCGCGGGGGAGCATCCACATCACCTCGAACTCGTTGCCGTCCGGGTCGTGGCCGTACAGCGACTTCGTCGCGCCGTGGTCGGACGCGCCCGTGAGCGCGTCCAGTTCCACGAGCACCGAGGCGGCCTGTGCGAGGTCCTCGATCGTCGGCACCTGCCACGCGAGGTGGTAGAGGCCGACCGAGCCGCGTGCCGGGGAGGGGGCCGCCTCGCCCACCTGGAGGAGGCCCAGGTCGTGGTGGTTGTCGGAGCCGGCGGCGCGCAGGAACGCCATCATGCCGCCCTCGCGGCCAATCTCCTCGAAGCCGAAGGCGCGGGAGTAGAAGTCCACGGCCCGGTCCAGGTTGCGGACGTACAGGACGGCGTGGTTGAGGCGGGCAACGGGGACGGGCATGGCGGACTCCTCAGTGATGTTAGTCACTAGTCTATCGTAAGTCATGAGGCACGCAAGTGCAGGCATGCGTCGGGCGCGTCGAGGAGCCTTCGATGAGTGGTGGGCGCGCGGACGCCGGCTCGAGCCTGCGCGACGTCCGCGCTGCAGCGTTGATCCTGGAGGCCGGCGACGGCGTGCACGGGGAGCGCGCCGGTCGGATCCGCTGTCACTACATAATACGCCGTCCAACGTCGATTGGATCTGCCGCCGCTGGCCCGATGAAGAAATGCCGGGTCTTCCCTGTCAGGGAGGACCCGGCATCGATGTTCGATCCGCTCGAGGCGGTTACTTCAGGCCGCGCTCCGCCATCATCGCGATCACGTCCGTGAGGCGACAGGAGTAGCCCCACTCGTTGTCGTACCAGGTCACGGTCTTCGCGGTGTGGCCGCCGTTGACCGTCATGGTGCTCGGCGCGTCGTGGATGGCCGAGCCGCCGTGGCCCTTGAAGTCGGAGGACACGAGCTCCTCGTGCTCGACGAACAGGTAGCCCTTCATCTTCCCGCCGGAGGCCGCCACGAACGCCTCGTTGATCTCGCCGGTGGAGGGCGCGTCCCTCAACTGCGTGACCATGTCCACGACCGACACGGTCGGCGTGGGCACGCGGTAGGCGAAACCATCGAACTTCCCGGCGAGCTCCGGAATGATCTTCCCGACCAGCTGCGAGGCGCCCGAGGACGTCGGGACGATGTTCAGGGCGGCGGCGCGGGCGCGGCGCAGGTCCTTGTGGGAGTTGTCCACCAGGTTCTGGTCGCCGGTGTAGGAGTGGATGGTGGTCATGAAGCCACTCTCCACGCCGAACGCGTCGTGCATCACCTTCACGGCTAGCGCCACGCAGTTCGTGGTGCAGGAACCGGCGGAGATGACGTGGTGGTTGGCCGGGTCGTACTCGTCATGGTTGATGCCCATGATCACGGTCCAGTCTTCGCCCTTCGCCGGGGCGGAGATCAGGACCTTCTTCGCGCCCGCCTTCAGGTGTGCGCCCGCGGTCTTGGAGTCCCGGAACTCGCCGGTGGACTCGATCACCACGTCCACGCCCGCGTCCGCCCATGGGATGTCCTCCGGGCTGTTCGCGTTGAAGACCCGCACCTCGCGGCCGCCGACGGTGAAGGAGTCCTTCCCGTCCACGATCTCCGCGGGGAAGCGTCCATAGTCGGAGTCATGCCGCAGCAGGTGCGTGCGGATGGCGACGGGGCCACGGTTGATCGCGACGATCTCGAAGTCGTCGCGGCGGTTCTCGTACCAGGCACGGAACGCCATGCGGCCCGTGCGCCCGAAGCCGTTGATGCCGACTCGAAGGGTCATGCTGAGCGTCCTCCCCGGGGATGCGGCTCGATTCTACCGGTGGTCGCCGGACTGTTCTACGCCGGACCGTTGGGATGAGGTGAAGATCGCCGCCCGGTGAGGAGCGCCCGCCTAGAACAGCAGGCGTCCCGGGGCGTCCGAGGGCTGGCGACGGAAGTCCACCAGCAGGTGGTGCCGGCGGCCCTGCTCGTCCGTCCACTCCTCCAGCCGGCAGCGGTCGGTCGCGCCCAGGAGCGCCTCCACGGCGCGGACGTGCCCCGCGGCCTCCTCGCGCAGGTCGGAGGGCGCCGGGAACTGCGGCGAGAGGTGCAAGCCGGTGTGCAACTGCGCGGCGCCGAGGCGCAGCGTCCAGCCGAGCAACAACTGCGCCCAGCCGAGGTGGAACGCCTGGTCCGCGAAGATCAGCGGGAAGCGCTCGTGGCTCGCCTCGTTCGCCACGAACAGCGCCGTGGGCCCGAAGTTCGGCCGTCCGAAGTCGCTTGCGGCGCGGTAGATGAGGCGGAGGTGCGGGTCTTCCGAGATCCCGGAGCCGGAGAAGTAGTTGCCGAGGCCGATCTCGATGGACCGGGTCTCCGGGTGGCGGCCGTACGCCTCGTGCGTCCAGCGTCGCCACTCGTCCAGCTCCTCGGGCAGGCCGGCCTGCGCGCCGATGAACTCGGCGGCCTGCCGGACGAGCGCGAGGGCGCTCTGGTAGGAGCCGCGGCGGATCAGCCCCACCGCGTCCGACTGGCAGAGGAACGCACGACTCCACAGGCTCGCGAACGCCGCCATCGTCATGTTGCGGGCGGTGGCCGTGTACCCGGTCGCGGCGAGGCGGGCCTGGAGGTCCAGCCCGGCGCCGAGCAGCCGGAGCTCCTCGGCCGCCAGGAAGCCGGTCTGCCGCCACGCATCTTCGGCTGCCGGGCCCAGGTCGGCGGGCTTGCCGGGGAGTGTCCAGCCGTCCAGCACGCGCATCCCGGAGACGCGCTGGGGCGGGTCCTGGACGCGGAAGCCCGTCTCGTCCGGCCCGGCGTCCCGGGGCCCGTCGCCGTTGTTCGTCACGGGTCTCCTAGCGCCGCAGCGCCGAGGCGCCCGGGTAGATCGCGGCGTCACCGAGGAGTTCCTCGATGCGCAGGAGTTCGTTGTACTTCGCCGTCCGGTCGGTGCGCGCGACGGAGCCCAGCTTCGCCTGGCCGGCGCCCGTGGCGACGGCGATGTGGGCGATGGTCGTGTCCTCCGTCTCGCCGGAGCGGTGCGAGATGACCGTGCGGTAGCCGTTCTCGTGGGCCAGCCGGATCGTGTCCAGCGTCTCGGTGAGCGTGCCGATCTGGTTCACCTTGATCAGGATCGCGTTCGCCGCGTGCTCGTCGATGCCGCGGCCGAGGCGCTCCACGTTCGTGACGAAGAGGTCGTCGCCGACCAACTGGGTGCGGTCGCCGATGCGCTGTGTGAGCGTGCTCCAGCCCTCCCAGTCGTCCTCCGCCATACCGTCCTCAATCGAGACGATCGGGTAGTCGCGCACCCACTCCGCCCACAGGTCCGTGAGTTCAGCCGAAGTCACCGACCGCCCCTCGCGCTCCAGCACGTAGACGCCGTTCCGGTAGAGCTCCGAGACGGCGGGGTCGAGGGCGATCGCCATCTGGCGGCCCGGCTCCAGGCCGGCGGCCTTGATGGCGTCCATGAGCAGGTCCATGGCCGCGCGGTTGGAGGGGAGCGTGGGCGCGAAGCCGCCCTCGTCGCCGACGGTCGTGGCGAAGCCCTTGGCGTGCAACTGCTTCTTCAGCACCTGGTAGCACTCGGCGACCCAGCGCAGCCCCTCGCGGTAGGTGGGGGCGCCCACGGGCATGAGCATGAACTCCTGGAAGTCGGTGGAGTTCGTGGCGTGCGCGCCGCCGTTGAGCACGTTGCACATCGGCACCGGCATCACGCGCGCCCCGGCGCCACCGAGGTAGCGGAACAGCGGCTGCCCGGTCGACTCCGCCGCCGCCTTCGCGACCGCGAGCGACACGCCGAGGATCGCGTTCGCCCCGAGGCGCGCCTTGTTCGGAGTGCCGTCCGCCTCGATCAGCGCGCGGTCCACGCCGGCCTGGTCGAACGGGTCCATGCCCACCACGGCGGTGAAGAGCTCGCCATCGACGTACTCGACGGCGCGGAGGACGCCCTTGCCGCCGAAGCGGTCCATGTCGCCGTCACGGAGCTCGGCGGCCTCGTGGGCGCCGGTGCTGGCGCCGCTGGGGACCGCCGCGCGACCGCGCGAGCCATCCTCCAGCTCCACGTCCACCTCCACCGTGGGGTTGCCCCGGGAGTCCAGCAGTTCGCGCGCGCGTACGTCGATGATCTCCACGACAGCCCCTTCATCCACGAGCCACCGATGGTGATCGGCGACCCTCGCAGGATCGCAGGGGGCGGCGCGGCAGACAACCGCAGGGGTTCGAGGAGGGTGCCGGAGCGTGGAGGGAGCGGTCGGGGCGCTACCGCGCCCGCGGGTGGACGTTCTCGTAGACCTCGCGCAGGTGGTCGTCCGCCAGTTGGGTGTAGACCTGCGTGGTGGAGACGTTGGCGTGGCCCAGCAGCTCCTGGACATCACGCACGGAGGCGCCACCGCGCAGCAGGTGCGTGGCGAAGGAGTGGCGCAGGGTGTGCGGGGTCACATGGGCCTCGATGCCTGCGGACTTCGCGTAGCCCTTCAGGATCAGCCAGAAGCCCTGGCGCGTCAGGCGCTCGCCGCGGCGGTTCACGAAGAGCGCCTGGTGGGGGCGGTTCTTCAGCAACTGCGGCCGTCCGGTGCTCAGGTACCGGTCGAGCGCCTCCACGGCCTGCTCATGGACCGGGATCGTGCGTTCCTTGCTGCCCTTACCCAGGCAGCGCACCCACGCGGGGGCCACGTTGACCTGGAGGCTGTCCATGTTCAACGACACGAGTTCCGTGACCCGCATGCCGGTCGCGTACATCAGCTCGAGCATAGCCGCGTCCCGGATCGCCTCGGGCGATTCGTGTTTGGAGGGCTCGTGCAGGAGCGCGTCCACCTCGTCGGTCGACATCGGCTTCGGCACGGGCTTGGGGGCGCGCGGGGAGTCCACCTGGGCGGCCGGGTTGCTGGTCAGGTCGCCGTGGTCCAGCAGGTAGGCGCAGAACGACTTCACCGCCGCGACCTTGCGGGCCACGGTCGCCTTCGCGTAACGCCGGGCGTTCAGGTCCGCGATGTAGTCCAGGATCGAGTCGCGCGTGATCACCTTCGCGGGGTCGCCGTTGCCGCTGCCGTCGCGCTCGGCGAGGAACTTCCTGAAGCCATTCAGGTCGTTCCGGTACGCATCGATCGTGTTCTTCGAGGATCCGCGTTCGGCGGACAAGTAGTGCAGGAACGCCTCAGCGCGCTCGTCCACGTTTCCCCCGCCGCATCATTCCGCGTTGGCCCCGCGTGTCGGGGCTGTTGTCGCGTGGTCTGCGGACAACCCGGGGAGTATACCCGGAGCACGGGGGTGATCCCCCTCCGGTGGGCGCGTCCGCAATCGCGCGACACCGGCCACTCTGTATACCGGCTGCGGTTTGCCCTGTCTACATAAGGCTTCCGGACATGACGCCCGTGTTCTCAATCGCTGAATCCGTGCGGCCCCACCAGCGGCACGAACCGACACGCGCCGAGGTTGCGGGTGGTGGTGCCGTCCGTCGTCCGCGTGACGAGCACCAGCCGCTGTTCCTCGCGCGTTCCGACGGGAATGATGAGCCGCCCGCCCTCGGCGAGCTGTTCCAGCAGTGGCGCGGGCACTGAGGGCGCGGCGGCGGTCACGATGATCGCGTCGTAGGGCCCGAAGGCCGGCGCGCCCAGGTCGTCGCTCGCGCGGAGCACGCGGACGTTCGTGATCCCCAGCGCGTGCAGGACGCGCTCGGCGCCCTCGCGCAGTTCGTCGATCACCTCCACGGTCACCAGTTCACGGCAGAGCCGCGCGAGGACCGCCGCCTGGTAGCCGGAGCCGGTGCCGATCTCCAGCACGCGCTCGTCGCCGGTCAGCGCGAGCGCCTCGGTCATCATGCCGACGATGGTCGGCTGCGAGATCGTCTGGCCGCGGCCGATCGGGAGCGGGCTGTCCTCGTAGGCGTAGCGGCGCAGGTGTTCCTGCACGAAGCGTTCGCGTGGGATCGCGCGGATCGCCTCCAGGACTCGGGGATCCCGCACCTCCTCCGCGACCTCGTCGACCAGGTCGTCGACGGGGCGCCGCTCGGTCACAGGGATCGCTTCACCGTCTCGGCGAGGCGGGCCGTGAAGCCGACGGTGGAGGCGATCTCCTCCACGCTGGCCTCCCGGATCCCGCCCACGGAGCCGAACTTGCGGAGCAGCGCCTGCTTCCGCTTCGGCCCCACACCGGGGATGCCGTCCAGCACCGACCGGACGGACGACTTGCCGCGCAACTGGCGGTGGTAGGTGATCGCGAAGCGGTGGGCCTCGTCACGGATGCGCTGGACCAGGTAGAGCGCCTCCGACTGGCGGGGCAGCATGATCGAGTCGGCGACGTCCGCGACGAAGATCTCCTCCTGCTGCTTGGCCAGGCCGCAGACCGGCACGTCGCGCAGCCCCAGGTTGCGCATCACGTCCAGCACCGCCCCCAGCTGCCCCTTCCCGCCATCGATGATCACGAGGTCGGGCACGGCGTCCCAGGGTGACGGCTCGCCCGGCTCGGTCGTTTCCTGCTCATCAGAGGAGAGCGGCTCGCGCTCGCGCCGGCGCCGGTCGGCGATGCGCTTGAAGCGCCGCGTGAGCACCTCCTGCATGGATGCGAAGTCGTTCTGGCCTTCCACGGTCTTGATCCGGAAGCGCCGGTACTCCTGGTTCGCCGGCTGGCCGTGCTTGAACACAACCATCGAGGCGACGGTGTTGGTGCCCTGGATCGTGGAGATGTCGTAGCACTCGATCCGC
>JAUXUW010000070.1 GCA_030684635.1 Dehalococcoidia bacterium | reverse complement strand
GTGCTCTGCGTCGTCGCGCAGGGCCCGACGATGGAGGACGCCCGCGCGAAGGCCTACGAGAACGTGCGCCGCATCCGCTTCCCGGGCGCCCAGTACCGCACCGACATCGGCGCGACGGCCTCGGAGCCGCTCGTGTTCGCGAGGCGCGCCTAGCGCGTCCGTTCCGGGGCGTCGGTGCGCCAGAGCACGGTGAGGGCCGCTTCGCCTACACCCGGCTCCAGGAACTGGTCAGGGCGTCGACACCCGATCTGCGTTCGCACGACCGCCTCTTCTGTCGCGTAAATAGCAACTGCGTCAGTCATCCGCGCGTCCGCTGGTGGTGCAAACACCACCACGAGGGTGCCGTACGGGTAGTCGATCTCGGTTGCCCACTCCGGATCGGGGCCGATCCGCGCCACCGCGTACAGCGCGCCCGCACTTGCGACGGCAGCGTCGATGATGTCGCGCGGATCAATCGCCCAGTAGCCCTGGCAGGATGCGGTCGGGAATACTTCGAGGACTGTGCCGGGTGTCGTGTCCGGCGGGCATGGTAGAGCGTCCATCCCCTCGTTCGTGCAGGCGCGCTGCTGTGTCTGAACGAGCACCCAGAGCCGCTCCGCGTCGTCCGAAGCGACCGCGTCCACGATCCGCTCGGCGATCGGCGGCAGTACTACGACTTCGGCGATTGGCGTCGCCTGGGCCATGGTGGCCGGCGGCGTGGCTGCCGGGGGAGACGGTGGCGGGTCGGCTCGACACCCGAGCACGAGCGTGGCGCAGGCGACGAGCGCGACCAAACGGAGGTGCGACATCGCTTCAGCCTACCGCGCGCGGGTAGACTCGGCGGCATGAGCACCGTCCGCTGTCCCATGCGCGAATGCCGGAAGCGCGTCGACCTGGACGCGATCCCGCCACTGCCCGACCGCGTCGCCCCGCTGCCCTGCCTCCACTACATCGCTGCCTGGGGCGCCCGCCGCGGCGCGATGGCGGAGGCGGTGCTGTGGGGGCTGGAGGGCAACCGCGAACTGCAGATCCGCAGTCTCCGCCCGCGCGAGGTGCACGCCAGCCGCATCGAGGCATGCCGCGTCGACCTCGAAGCCGCCGCGCGGCGGTTCGCGCACGAAGTACCCTCCGACGTGGATGGCGAGGCCGCGCTCTTCGGGGACGTCCACGAGCGCAACCACGTCGCGCGCGAATTCGCCCACTTCATCCTCGGGCCGGACCCGATCCCCTCGGGCATGGCGTGACGCCGCGTTGTCGAGACCGGCGGGAGCGCCGCCGGTGTCGGCATGTGGGACGTTCGGCAGGCACGCGGAGGGCGCTTTGCCACTCCGGGGACGTGCCCCGTGGTGACACTGTCCTTATGAGCGGGACGCCGTTGCGTGCCCCGATCCGTTGTCGTCTGGAGGGGTTGTGATGGCGAGACGCCAGGTGATTGCCGCGCTCCTCACGCTGGGACTCTTCGCCGGGGTGATCTACCTGGGCCTCGCGCGACCGCCGATCGTGTCGTACGTCGAGGACAAGCTCCGCAACACCACGCCCATCGAGGCGCCGATCGGGGACATCACCCCAACCCGCGATCTCCGTGGGACCTGGGTGTCGAGCCTCCCCGGCAAGGGGCTGGAGTTGTTCGGCCAGTACGCGACAGGCGACGCCACAGTGACCGTCTACCAGGACGGAGACATTGAACTCCAGATCGAGGCGCTCGAAGGAAATACCGCCGTCGGTTACATGCGCTTGTTCAACGTGTGTACGTCCGGACTGGTGGCCGGCCCGCAGGGCTCATCCGCGATTCCGGAGACCTGCATGGACACCGGCGTTCAGCCGATCGTGATTCACGTGACCGGATCGCGTCTTGACTTTGGCACGATCACCGCCGGCGGCGTTACGACGACGATGCAGGGAAGCTACACGGCCGACCTGATTTCCGGCACAGTGAGTGCACCGCTTCCTCCGTACGGCGAGATCGAGGGCTTGTTCCACCTGATGCGGCAGCCCTAGCCCTCGCGGAGAGCCATCGACCCTCGCGCCTCCAACCCGAGTGCCTGGTGTCACGCACCGCAGCGAAAGGAACGCCCCCATGCCCGCAGCCATCCGCTGGCGCACGTACGACGAGACGAAGCCGATCGAGATGTTCCCGGGCGTGGTGCGCCGGACGCTGGTCTCCGGCGACGGCCAGACCCTCGTGCGGATCGAACTGGCGGAGGGCGCCGTGGTGCCGGTGCACACCCACCCGCACGAGCAGGCCGGCACCGTGGACTCCGGCCGCATCATCTTCGGCATCGACGGCACCGACCGCGAGGTGGCTGCCGGCGGCTCCTACTTCGTCCCCGGCACCGTCCCCCACCACGCGCGCGCCCTGGAGCCCTCCGTCCTGATCGAGGTCTTCGCCCCCGTGCGCGAGGAGTACGCGAACGACTGACGGCTGGTCAGCGCGCGGGCTGCGCCGCTTCTCATTGCCGCCCTTCGCCCGGCTCTCTAGACTTCTCGGGTAAGGCCCCCATCCACCCCGGCCCTGCTCGCGCCTCGATTGCGAGTTCCTCGATGATCCCTCGATACGCCCGCCCGGAGATGACCGCCGTCTGGTCGGACGAGCGCAAGTTTGAGCTGTGGCTGAAGGTGGAGGTCGCCGCCGTGCAGGCGTGGGGTGACGAGGGCGTCGTCCCCGCCGAGGACGTCGCAAACGTCGTCGCCAACGCGCGCGTCGATGTGCCCGCCGTCATGCGCTACATCGAGGAGACGCACCACGACGTCACCGCGTTCCTGCGCTCCGTCGCCGACTCGCTCGGCCAGGAGTCGCGCTGGGTCCACTACGGCCTCACCAGTAACGACGTCTGGGACACCGCCACCTGCCTCCAGATGCTCGAAGCGCTCGACCTGATCGAGGCGGGCGTGGTGCGCCTGCGCGAGGTGATCGCGCGGCGCGCGCTCGAACACAAAGACACCGTCTGCATCGGCCGCACGCACGGCGTGCACGCGGAGCCCACCACCTTCGGCATGAAACTCGCCGTGTGGGTGGAGGAACTCCGCCGCCACGAGGAGCGCATCGCCCTCGCCCGCAAGCACACCGCCGTCGGGCAGATGTCCGGCCCCGTCGGCACGCACGCCTCGGTGCCGCCAAGCGTGGAGGAGAACGCGTGCCTGCGGCTGGGGCTGGAGGTGGCAAAGGTCACGACGCAGGTGATCCAGCGCGACCGCCACGCCTTCTATTTGGACGTGCTCGCCGGCCTCGGCGCGTCGCTGGAGAAGTTCGCGACCGAGATTCGCGGCCTCCAGCGCACCGACATCCTCGAAGCCGAGGAGCCGTTCGACGAGGGCGGCCAGACCGGCTCGTCCTCGATGCCGCACAAGCGCAACCCCGAACTGTGCGAGCGCGTCTGCGGCATCGCCCGCGTCCTCCGTGGCTACGCGGTGACGGGCCTGGAGAACGTGGCGCTCTGGCACGAGCGCGACATCTCCCACTCCAGCGCGGAGCGGATCATCCTGCCGGACGCCACCGGCCTGCTGGACTACGCGCTGCACATCTTCACCGGCGTCATGGACGGCCTGGTCGTCTACCCGGAGCGCATGCTCCGCAACCTGGAGCGGACGCAGGGCCTCATCTACTCCTCGAAGGTACTGAACGCGCTGATCGAGTCGGGGATGAAGCGGCAGGCGGCCTACGAGATCGTGAAGCACCACTCCATGCGCGCGTGGCGTGAGGAGGTGCCGTACCGCGGCCTGCTGGAACAGGATCCCGAGGTGCAGGCGCGGCTCACGAGCGAGCAACTGGACGCGATCTTCGACCCGCGTGCGTTCCTGCAGCACACCGACACCACGTTCCGCCGGATTGGACTGCTGAAATGACGTCGAGCACCTCGCACGCCCCGGAGCCGATGCACACCACCGACCTGGCTCTGCCGAAACTGCACCAGGGCAAGGTGCGCGATGTCTACGCCCTGCCCCCACGTCCGGGCGAGGGCGACCGCGTGCTCCTCGTCGCGACCGACCGCGTGTCGGCGTTCGACGTCGTCCTGCCGAACGCGATCCCGAGGAAGGGCGAGGTGCTGACGCGCCTCTCCGAGTTCTGGTACGGCAAGACCGGCGACGTGGTGCCGAACGGCTTCGTCGCCGTCCTCGACGCGCACAACGCGGCGGAGTTCGGCGTGGAGGACCCGCGCTACTTCGGCCGCTCGATGGTGATGCGTCGCGCCGAGGTGCTGAGGGTGGAGTGCGTCGTCCGCGGCTACCTCACCGGCTCCGGCTGGAAGGACTACCAGGCTTCGGGCGCCGTCTCTGGCATCGTGCTGCCCGAGGGGCTGCGCCAGGCGGAGCGGCTCATCGACCCGCTCTTCACGCCGAGCAGCAAGGCCGATCCGCCCGCGCACGACGCGCCGATGTCGTTCGCGGAGGTGGAGGCGCTCCTCGGCGCGGAGGTGGCGAACGCCGTGAAGCTGCGCTCGCTGGCGCTGTACCGCTTTGGCGCGCACCTCTGCGGCGAGCGCGGCATCCTGGTCGCCGATACGAAGTTCGAGTTCGGGATGATCGATGGCGAGCCCTGCCTGGTCGATGAGGTGATGACGCCGGACTCGTCGCGCTTCTGGCCCGCCGACCAGTACGAGCCGGGCCGCGACCAGCCCTCCTTCGACAAGCAGCCGCTCCGCGACTGGCTGGCGGCGCGCTGGGACAAGCAGTCCGCCCCGCCCTCGCTCCCCCTCGAGGTGATCGAGGCGACCAGCGAGCGTTACCAGGAGGCGTACCGCCGCATCACCGGCGCAGACCTCCCCCCGCCGGTCGTCTAACGACGCGACGGCGGTTGCCCCTCGGGGCCCCCTCGGAACTTCGTTGCTTGCGATGGGGTCGAGGCGTGGAGTCACGCCGTAGCCCGCCGCTGGCGCGGCGCGCCCCACTCCCCCTTCCCCCTCGCCCCGGTCGCTGCCGCGACGGGCCGGAGCGCGCGCGGCTTCGCCCGCGCTCGAGGCACAGATACCCGCCGATGCCCCGCTAGTCGTGAGGCACTTCGCGTGTGCCCGCATCCGATCGCGAGCGGCGTAGCCGCCTCGCGCCAGCGGGGGCGAAGAGCGTGATGGGGGTGCAACCCCCATCACAAGAAGAT
>JAUXUW010000065.1 GCA_030684635.1 Dehalococcoidia bacterium | reverse complement strand
AGAGCGAGGCATCCCCGTGCTGGTAAGTCGGCATGTACGTCCCCCTTCTTGTCGAACGCGGCGAGTGTAGACGCGCGGCAGGCGCGGCGACCCCTCCCTCGCGCCTCGTATGATGCGCGCCTGCAGTGACGATACGAGGGGTGGACGATGGACCTGGGACTCACGGGGCGCGTGGCGATCATCACCGGCGGCAGCGAGGGCATCGGCAAGGCGGCCGCGCTATCGCTGGCGCGCGAAGGCGCCCGCGTCGCCATCGCCGCGCGCCGGCCGGATGTGCTGGAGGCGGCCGCCGCCGAGATCCGCGCGGCGACCGGTGGCGAGGTGATCGGGATCCCGTGCGACGCGCGCGACGAGGCGCAGGTGCAGGCGATGGTGGCGAAGGTGGTGGAGCGCTGGGGCACCGTCGACATCCTGCTGAACAACGCCGGCACCTCCGCGGCGGCGCGGTTCGAGGACGTGTCGGACACCACATGGGACGGCGACCTGGGGCTGAAGCTGTATGGCGCGATCTACTGCGCGCGGGCGGTGCTGCCGCATATGAAGGCGGCGGGTGGCGGGCGCATCATCAACGTCACCACCCCCGGCGGGAAGGCGCCCGGCGCGAACTCGCTGCCCACCTCGCTCGCACGTGCGGCGGGGCTCGCGCTGACGAAGGCGCTCTCGAAGGATTACGCCGGGGACGGCATCCTGGTGAACTCGGTATGTATCGGCCTGATCAAGAGCGGCCAGCATGAGCGCCGCTACGAGCGGGAGCAGGAGCGGAACCCCTCGCGCACCCTCGACGAGTTCTACGCGGGGATGGGGCGCAACGTGCCGGTCGGCCGCGTGGGCGAGGCGGCCGAGGCGGGCGACGTGATCTGCTTCCTGGCCTCCGCGCGCGCCAGTTATCTCACCGGCACCGCTATCAACATCGACGGCGGCTCTTCGCCCGTCCTGTAGCCCTCGGAGGACACGCCATGCTCGAGCGCTTCAAGGTCCCGGAGCACGCCCGGGTCTACGTCCCGGTCGAGCAGGCGCGGCGCGCGACGGAGCAGATCTTCGAGAGCGTCGGGCTGTCGGAGGAAGACGCCGCGCTGGCGGCGGACGTACTGATCACGAACGACCTGCGCGGCGTGGAGTCGCACGGCGTCTCCAACATGCTGCGGACGTACGTAGCCGGCTACCGCGCCGGGACGCTGAACCCGCGCCCCGGCTTCACGATCACGCGCGAGACGGCGACGACCGCGGTCATCGATGGCGGCGGAGGCCTCGGCGTCCACGTCGCGCCGAGGGCGATGGACGTGGCGATCGCGAAGGCGCGGGAGAGCGGGCTGGGCGCGGTGTGCGTCTTCAACGTGGGCCACATGGGCGGCTCCGGCTACCACGCGATGCGCGCGCTGCCGCACGACATGATCGGCGTGGCGATGTCATCGAGCGGGCCGCCGTCCGTGCTGCCGACCGGCGGCGCGGTCACGCGGCTGGGGACGAACCCGCTGGCGTGGGCGGCGCCCGCCGGGGAAATGCCGCCGTTCGTGCTGGACATGGGTACCTCGCAGGTCGCGCAGAACAAGATGCGTCTCGCAAAGCGCGTGGGGGCGATGGTGGAGCCGGGCTGGATCGCGGCCGCGGATGGCTCGCCGATTATGGAGCGCGTCCCCGTGCCGGACACGTGGATGCTGCTGCCGCTGGGCGGCACGCGCGAGCAGGGCTCGCACAAGGGCTACGGCCTCGCCTCGGTCGTCGACATCATGTGCAGCACGCTCACCGGTCTGGGGCCCGGCTTCCTGGCGCTCGTGCCGGGCTTCCATATGCTCGCGTATCGCATCGACGCGTTCGTGGATGTGCCGCAGTTCAAGCGCGACATGGATGCGTTCCTGCGCGGCATGCTGGAGACGCCCACCGCGCCCGGCGTCGACCGCGTCGTCTACCCCGGCCTGCTGGAGGCCGAGGAGGCGCCACGACGCCTCGCGGAGGGCATCCCGTACCACACCGAGGTGGTGGAGTGGTTCGGTACGGTCGCCAAGGAGCAGGGGCTCCGCTTCGATTTCATCTAGCCGCCGATCACCGCGATCGCCTCGATCTCGATCAGGTAGTCCGGCGCCGCCAGCGCCTGCACGCCCACGAGGGTGCTGGCCGGCAGGTCGCCGGTGACGAACTCGCCTCGAACGGCGCGGTAGGCCGCGCGCATCTCCGGCGTGTAGTTCACGATGAACGTGGTCATCTTCACGACATCGCCGAAGCCGCCGCCGGCGGCGGCCAGCGCCGTCTTCAGGTTCGTGAGCACCTGCCGCGTCTGCGCCGCGAGGTCGCCGGCGCCGACCACGTTCCCGCTGGCGTCCGCGGCGACCTGCCCCGCGATGTAGACCGTGGTCCCGCCGGTCGCCTTCACCACATGGGTGTACCCGACCGGGGTGCTGATGCCCGCCGGGTTGATCCGCTCGATCGCCATCGTTGCCTCCTCGCCTCAGTCACAGAGCCGTCCCGGCCACGGTACCGCGATCGCGTAGGCGCGCCCCGGGGTACGGTGGAAGCATGAAGCCGTGGGAGATGCTGGGCACCGCGATCACGCCGGACGGCAGCCGCCTGGAGCTGCGCCGTCACGATGGCGACTACGTGATCCGCGCCGAGGGCTACGACCTCATGATGAGCCGCGCCCACGGCTCCGAGGACGCGATGATGGCGCTCGCGTGCCCGAATCCGCAGGACGGCGCGTGCGTCCTCATCGGCGGGCTGGGCATGGG
>JAUXUW010000060.1 GCA_030684635.1 Dehalococcoidia bacterium | reverse complement strand
ATGCTCTGCTGCTTCTCCGACAGGTCGCTCGCCATGGGGCCCCTCCAGCGATCACGGACCGGGATGCGATTGTCCACAGCCGCTCACAACATGTGGACAAGTCACGGCACAAATGTTCTGTTCGGAACGAACGCTAACCCGCCCCTTCCTCCCCGTCAAGCCTTCCTGTCGCTCGCCGCGACGGGCGGGGGCTGCCGCCGATGCGGGCGGGAGTCGGGAGAGCCACGTAGGATCGAGGACAGCACGATCAGCGGGAGTGGGGGACGGCGTGGGCGCAGGGCTGGAGGATCTGTTTGGCCGTGAACACCCGGGGGAGCCGGACGAGTCGAAGGGTGAACTGCGCCGCGCCATGGTCGTGGCCGCCCACCCGGACGACGCCGATTTCGGGGCCGCCGGTACCGCGGCCCTCCTGGCTCGCTCCGGGTGGGAGGTGCGCTATGTGGTGGTCACGGACGGCTCGAAAGGATCGGATGACCCCGCCTTTACGCCGGAGACGCTGGTCGCCGCGCGCGTCGAGGAGCAGCGCGCCGCCGCCGTGATCCTGGGCGTGCAGAGCGTGCGCTTTCTCGGCTTCACGGACGGCGAACTCGTCTACTCCCGGTCGCTGCTGGGGGCGATCACCCGCGAGATCCGGGAGTTCCGGCCGTACGCCGTCTACACCCATGACCCGGAGCCGGTGATCATCAAGAACGCCTTCGTGAACCACAACGACCACCGCTTCAGCGGCCTGGCCACGGTGGACGCGGTCTACCCGACCGCCCGCGACCGGATGAACTTCCCCGAGCACCTCGCGGAGGGGCTTGAGACCCACAAGGTGCGCGAGCTCTACCTGTGGGGTGCGAACGAGCCGACCTTCGATGTCGACATCAGCGAGGTCGTCGACACGAAGATTGACGCGCTGCTCGCGCACGCCAGCCAGTTCAAGCAAGAGCGCGAGGTCATGAAGCAGATGCTGGACTACTGGCGGGAACCGGACGGCCGGTACCTGGAGCAGTTCCGCCGCGTCGTGATGTGGGGATAGGCGGCCCGATGTCGCTACCGCTCCCCGCCCGCTTCTGCCCGCGCTGCGCCGCGCCCCTCGCCCCGGACGCTGCGGGGCGCCCCGTGTGCGGCATCCAGGGCTGCGGGTACACCTGGTACCCCGACCCGAAGGTGGCGGTGGGGGTGCTCGCGGAGCGGGACGGGCGATTGCTGCTGGTGCGCCGCAACCACGAGCCGGCGTTCGGCCGCTGGGCATTCCCGTCCGGCTACGTCGACGCGGGCGAGGTGCTAGAGGACGCTGCGCGGCGCGAGGTGCTGGAGGAGACCGGGGTGACGGTCCGCCTGGACCGGCTGCTCGGCGCCTACTCCGAGCCAGGCAGCCCGGTGGTCTTCATCGCCTACGCCGGTACCATCACAGACGGGGAACCTGCCCCAGGGGACGAAGCACTGGAGGTTGGCATGTTCGCGCCGGATGCCCTTCCGCCGTTCCCCTTCCCACATGACGACGCCGTCCTTGCCGCGTGGCGCACGGGTGCGGGCCGATGACCGACGACACCTCCCAGGCCGCGGATGCCCTTCGCCCCGTCACGCTCCTCCAGCAGCGGGGGATCGAGGCGGAGGTGCTGATCCCGCTGATCCGCCGGCTGGAGACCGAACTCGGGGTGGAGCGGGCGCACACGATCGCCGCCGAGGTGATCGCGGGGATCGCGCGGGAGCAGGGGCACCGCGTCGCGGAAGGCCTCGGGCGGCGCGACCTGGAGGGCTTCACGCACGTGAAGGACTCATGGGGCGGCGCCGGCGGCGACCTGGCGATCGAGACGCTGCGCCAGGACGGCGAGCGGCTGGAGTTCAACGTGGTCGGCTGCCGCTTCGCGGAGATGTACCGCCGGGTGGGCGCGACCGACCTGGGCTTCCTGCTCTCCTGCGGACGTGACTTCGCGCTCTCGGAGGGCTACTCGGACGCGCTCCACCTCGAACGGACCCAGACGATCATGCAGGGGGCGCCGTTCTGCGACTTCCGCTACCGTCTGGCGCGCGAGGGCGTGTTGAGCGACGATGCGACCACCGAGGGCGGCGCCACGCGCTGAGCGGGCGCTCGGCAGCGATTCAATGCGTCAAGACGCGTACGCGATTCGATGGCTCCCGCAGATGGGGCCCCTGCAGGAGGGATGAGTACATGGAAGTCACGCTGGTCCTGACCGAACTCGGCAAGAAGTGGCACGACGAGGTCCGCAGTGTCCTGAAGGCCGCCCTCGAAGAGGCTGGCGTGGACACGCAGGTCCAGGAGACGGTGATCCGTGCCGATGAAGAGTCGATCGACGCGAAGTGCATCGGCTCACCGACGATCCGTGTGGACGGCTTCGACGTGGAGTACATGGAGCGTGAGCCCGAAGAGCGCTCCGCCGGTGTGCGCTACTTCAACACCATGGCGGGCTGGAAGCCGGTGCCGGAGAAGGGCATGATCGTCCGCGCCCTGGCGCGTGCCAAGGAGCGCGAAGCCGGCCGGTAACGCCGCCCCCGTGCGGCCGCCTCGCCGCGCTCCGTACACTGGAGTCATGAACGAGGCGGACCGGCCCGAGACGAACGAACCTCACGAGGCGTCACGAGACGCCGCCGGGAACATCGGCGGCGCGCTCGGGCGCCTCG
>JAUXUW010000058.1 GCA_030684635.1 Dehalococcoidia bacterium | reverse complement strand
CCGCGCGGATCCGCCGGGGCAAGTCGACCCGCTCCAGCCGGCCCTCGGCGGCGGCCAGCCAGGACTCGGCGTCGGGCGTCGCCGTCCCCAGCACCACGGCCGCGCCCACCCGCCGTCCCAGTTCCAGCGCCACCGTGCGCGCGTCGTACCGCGGCGCCGGCTCGTGCTGCTTGTAACTCCACTCGTGGGCCTCGTCGATCACGATCAGCCCGAGGTCCGGCTGAGGAGCGAAGACGGCGGAGCGGGAGCCGATCACCACGTCGTAACGGCCATCCGCGATGGCGTGCCACTGGTCGTACGCCTCACCCAGCGACAGGCCGGAGTGCAGGACGCCCACGCGGCCCGGGAACCGCTCCGCGAACCGCCGCACCGTCTGCGGCGTCAGCGCGATCTCCGGTACCAGCACGATCGCCCGACGTCCCCGCTCGATCGTGTGCCGGAGCGCCTCGAGGTAGACCTCCGTCTTGCCGCTGCCGGTGACGCCCCAGAGCAGAATGCCCTGCCCCTCCCGCGCATCGATCGCGTCGCGCACGGCGGCGGCAGCGGCGCGCTGGTCCGGCACGAGTTCCACGGACGGGCGCGAGACCACCTGCAGCGCACTCAAGGGGTCGCGGCGGTCGAGCACCTCGCCCAGGCGGACCAGCCCCGTCTCCACGAGCCGGTCGAGCGCCGGCCGCACTTCCCGCCCCGCCTCCCCGGCCAGGCCGCGGACGGGCAGTTCAGGCGAGTCCCCTGCCTCGGACAGCGTCGCCAGCCGCTCCAGGATCGCGGCCGCGGACTGCTCCACCAGCCCGCGCGAGAGCACGCGGAGCATCCGCTGGACCTCCGCCTCCGGGATCACCAGGCGGATCGCGTCGCCCTCGCGGACGAACACACCGTCGGCAATCAGGGTCTCGATCGCGGGCGCGCCTCGGGCGTCGCGGACGGCACGCTCGTAGGGCAGCGAACCACCCGCCTCCACTGCGGCGCGGATCGCGCGCGCCCGCCGCGAGGCGCGGCGACCGGTGATCGAGTCCGCGAAGGCGCGCGCACGCGCCGGCGAGGTGGCCAGGCGGACCACCTCCACCACCCGGGCGCGGCCGCGTGGCCGGTCCAGCCGGAACCGGCGCTCCGCCAGCCCGCGGCGGAGCAGCACATTCAGTGCCGCCTCG
>JAUXUW010000053.1 GCA_030684635.1 Dehalococcoidia bacterium | reverse complement strand
GAAGTGGTGCGTGCCGCGCTGCATGAAGCCGATCTCGCCGTCACGGCGCACCGTGAAGCGCATGTGGTTGCGATATCCCCAGGGCTTGTCCATGCCGAGCATCGGCTGGACGAGCGCCTCGACTTCCTCGGCGGAGAACCGGCCGATGCGCTGCAACTGGTCGGCGACCACGCCCGTCTTCAGGCGCAACTGCTCGGCGTAGTCCACATGCTGCAACTGGCAGCCGCCGCAGCGTCCGAAGTAGCCGCAGCGCGGGGTGACGCGGTGCTCGGAGGCCTCCAGGACCAGGACGGCGGTCGCCTCCAGGTAGTCCGAGCGGTCGGTGGTGATCTCCGCGATCACGCGCTCGCCCGGCAGGGCGAACTCAACGAACACGACGCGGCCGTCCGGGTGGTGGCCGACTGCCTTGCCGCCCGAGGCGAACCCGGTCAGGGTCAGCTCAATCGGGACCAGCGGCCGGTTGTGGGCCTTCCGGTCCTTCCGGTTACGCGGGTTCGGGATCGGTTCAGGGACGATCGAGGTGGGGATGATGGGGAGAACGAGGGGCTGAGGCATCTATCCATCCTACCCTGCGCGCACGGTAGGCCGCTGCCGGGGCCCCTCAGACTCGGTACGATGCCGCTCTCGCCTCCGATCCCGCTGCCGAGAGGACACCCCGGATGCCGCCTCGTGTCTCCGCCGCCGCGCTGAAGCCGCTCGCCGCGCTCACCCGGGAGATCGTCTCGATCCCCACCGGCTCCTTCAACGAGCACCGCGTCCACGCCGCCCTCGCGCGCTTCGCCGCCGACCGAGGACTGACGTACCGGGAGGACGCCTCCGGCAACGGCCTGATCGAGTACAAGCGCGGCCGAAAGACGCGTCCGCTCGTCCTCGGCGCGCACACGGACCATCCAGGCTTCGTGGTGACGGAGGTGAAGGGCCGCCGTCTGGGCCTGGAGTTCCGCGGCGGCGTCTCCGCCGAGTACGGCCGGGGCGAGGCGCTCCGCATCTATAGCGCGGACGGGACCACCGGCACCGCGCGCATCACCTCGATCGGCACGAACGCGGCCCCGAACCGGTGGGCACGCCGCATCGCCGGTGCCCATGCGACGCTCGAGGCGGGGTCGACGGCGGCGGTGGGGGACCTGGCGTTGTGGGACGTGCCGGAGTGCCGCATCACCGGCCCGCTCGTGGAGGCGCGCCAGTGCGACGACCTGATCGGCGTCGTGAGCATCCTGTGGACGCTGGACATGCTCGTCCGGCAGCAGGTGGACGCCCACGTCATCGGCCTGTTCACCCGCGCCGAGGAGGTCGGCCTGGTCGGCGCGGCAGCCGCGGCGGTCGGCGGCGTGCTGCCGCGCGACGGCCTCATCGTCGCCGTCGAGTGCTCCTCGGCGGCCGGGGGCCGGGCGGAGCAGGGCGGCGGCCCGATCGTCCGCGTCGGTGACATCGGCCACATCTTTTCGCCGCGCATGTCGATGTGGATGACGCAGGTTGCGCGAGAGATGCAGGCCGCCGACCCCGCGTTCAAGTTCCAGCGCAAACTCATGGACGGCGGCACCACCGAGGCGACCGCGTACGACTTGATGGGCTACGAGACCGGCGCCGCGTGCGTGGCGCTGGGCAACTACCACAACATGGGCGCCGACCGCCGCATCGAGGCGGAGACGGTCCACCTCGGCGACATCGACGGCCTCGCGCGGCTGTTCGTCGGCATGGCGCAGAACACCCGCCGCGTCGACGAGGTCCACCGGGCCGCACAGAAGCGCTGGGCCGGCATCGGCAAGGATGCCGCCGCACGGCTGCGGGCCGGGCGGTAGCCGTCATGCCCGCGGGCGAACTCGGACTGGCCGACCTCGTCCGCAACGGGACGATGTCGCCGGAGATCGCCGCGACGCTGGCCGTCGCCGCCTCGGAGCGCCGCTCGCTGCTCGTGATCGCGGTGCCGAGGGGTGCCGGGAAGACCACGCTGCTTCGTGCCGCGCTCGCGCACCGGCCCGCCGGGACGCCCGTCCACGCTGCAGCGCTACGACGACGGCAGCCTGGGCATCCCGCGACGCCGCGATGGTGGCTACCTCTTCCTCAACGAGATCGCGGACACCGGCTTCCTCGACTACTTCTGGGGCGACGAGGTCCGTCGTGTGTTCTCCCGCCTGGACGGCTTCTCGCTGGCGACGGCGCTCCACGCGCCCGGCGTGGACGCGGCGTTCGAGGTGATCGGCGGGTGGAACGAGGTGCCGGACGAACACGCGTCTCGCATCGACCTCGCGGTCTACATCGAGGTCGGCGGGACCGGGCGGGCGCCACAGCGGCGCGTCGCCGAGGTGCGCGAGATCGACGCCGTGCGAAACCGGCGGCCGTACGGCCGCACCCTGCACCGCTGGCTCGCGGATGGCGATCGGTTCGAGGTGGTGGACGCGCCCGCGCTCATCGGCTCCGCGACGCCCGGCGGCGTCGCTTCACGCGTCGCGGAGTTCGAGCGCGCCTAGCGGGCCGGGCTCTCCTGCTCGGCGAGGGCGATCGTCTCCAGGATCGCCGGGGCGACCTGGTCCACGGCCTCGGCAGCGCCGGCGTGGTCCTTGCCCTCCAGCGGCAGGAAGCGGATGCGCGGGTTCAGTTCCTGCGCGCGCTTCGCGCCCTCGAACGGGGCGTCGTTCGTGCCGGCGTAGATCAGGATCGGCACCTGCGCCATGCGCACCGCCTGCTCCGCACCGCCCCAGCGGGCGCCCTCGTCACGGCACGCCTTCAGCGCGGCCAGGTCGTGCTTGCCCGCCTCGAAGGCCGCCTTCACCGCGGCGTTCCGCTTCAGCGCGCCCTGGTAGTACGCGTCGAAGTCCGCGGTGCGGTTCGCGATGCGGCCTGGGTCCTGCAGGGGGTGCGCACCACCCACGGAGATCGAGGCGAACCGCTGCGGGGCGTAGATCAGCGTGGAGTAGCCCATCATCCCGCCCATGGAGTAGCCCACGTAGTGCGCGCGCTGCACGCCCTCCGCCTGGAGGACGGACACGATGTCCAGCACACGGGTGCGGGTCTCGTACGCCTCGGGCTCGTGCGGCTTGTCTGACAGGCCGTGGCCGCGCGCGTCCATCAGCAGGATGCGGTAGCGGTCCCGCAGTCGGTCGACGTACCCGCGGGCGCGCCACGACTCGAGGTCGGCGAGGAAACCGTGGTGCATGATCACCGGCGGTGCGCCGGCCGTGCCAGCGGTTTCGTAGTGGATGCGGACGCCATCGTTCTCGGCGTAGGGCATCGGTCGCCTCCCTCGGTCGTGCGCACTCTCCGGTCGGGCGAGGGGCTAGACCTCGCCGACCGTCGGGATCTTCTTCAGCTCGCTGATGATGTCCGCGATCTGGGCTTCCTCGTCCGGGTTCTTCGGCTCGGCGGAGAAGGAGATCGTGGTGTTGATGCCCGCGTACTTCTCCTTCATGCGCGTCGGGAGCTCGTCCCACGTCCCGATGACGCAGAACTCCTCCATCATGTCGTCCGTGATCAGGCCGACCATGTCGTCCCACTTGCCTTCCACGGACATGCGGTGCAGCTGCGCCGCCTCGTCCGCCCAGCCGTGGATCTTCATGACGTTCGAGTACGACCGCGTCGAGGCGTAGAAGGAGATCTGGCGGCGGGAGCGTTCCTTCGCCTTCGCGACCTCCTCCTCCGTCTTGCCGGTGACGATGAAGCCGCCGCCGCGCACCTGCACCTGCGACAGGTCTTTACCGGCGCGCCGGGCGCCCTCGTGCACCGCGGGGATCAGCACTTCCTTGATGTACTTGAAGGTGCTGAAGCCGTGGATGGCGATGCCGTCGCAGACCTCGCCGGCCAGGCGGGCGTTGAACGGGTTCACCGCTGAGACCAGCACGGGGATGTTCGGGTGCTCGATCGGGCCCGGGTTGAAGAACGGGCTGGTCAACTTGTACTGGTAATACTCGCCCTCGTAGTTCGGCTTCGTGCCGTTCTGCCAGGAGTCCCAGATCGCGCGCATGCAGTTGATGTAGTCGCGCAGGTGCGGTCCCGGCGGCTGCCACGGCACGGAGAAGCGCCGCTCGTTGTGGCCCTTCACCTGCGTGCCCAGGCCCAGGAAGAACCGCCCGCCGGAGTACCGGGCGAGGTCCCACGCGATGTTCGCGGAGATGTGAGGCACGCGCGGGAACGCGATCGCGACGGAGGTGCCGAAGTGCATCCGCTCCGTGTGCTCCGCGACCAGTGTCAGCGGCAGGAACGGGTTGTGCTGGGTCTCGCCGCAGGCGACGGCGTCGTAGCCGAGTCGCTCGTACAGGCGCGCCTTCTCGGGGATCTCGCGCAGGTCGGTCCCGATCCCGGTGCTGACGCTCATCGGCATGGGTGGTGGCTCCTCGTCATGGTCGCGCCGGCTGACTGGCGCGGCGGGTGTGTGCGTGCTCACGCGCCCACGGGCGGGGCTGCGAGGCGCGCGAATGGTAGCACCGGGGACGGGGCCGGAGCGGGGCGGTGGCAGGGCAGGCCGCGAGCGCGTCGCGCAGGCTACTCGGCGTGCTCCAGGACGGCCCAGACCGCCTCTTCGGTGGCGGGCTGCACGCGGCCTTCACGCAGGAGGCGGACGACGAGGCGGCTGTCGTACCCCACGTCCCGCATCCGCTCCCGGATCGCCTCCACGCGGGAGTGATAGCCGAGGCAGACGGCGAGGATCAGTTCCCACTCCAGCGGCGTGCAGAGGACGCCGGTGGCGGGCGCGCCGGGATGCGGCGGGGGCACCTCCACGCGCGTGCGCGCATCCCAGAGTGAGGGCACATCCCGCGGCACCAGTGACTCGTACGGGCCGTGAAACACCGGGTCGGCGAAGACGAAGACGGGCACGCCGTGGCGCATGAAGTGCAGGCGGTTGGCGGCGAGGTGCGCGCCCTGGCCCCAGTCGCATGGGATCCCGAGCATCTCGCCCAGGGCTTCGAGGGCCGACTCGGTGGTGATGAACTCCAGGTTGGGGGAGGCCGCCTGCACGCCCTGGAGGCGGGCGGCGTTCGCACCGATGAGCGCCCATGGCGCGTCAGAACACGCCTCCTCGATGACGCGCACGAGCGGGCCGAGGATGGCATCCTGGTGCGACTCGGGGGCCAGGCCCGGGTCGAAGGTCACAGGCACGCTCCGTTGCCCTGGGGAGGTCGGGACGCGACCGTCGGGCGTTCAGAACACCCGACGAAACCGGATCATAACGGCTGCCCTCGGTACGCGCTTCCGGCTCCACGACTGCCCCTATTGACTCCACCGGCCCCGCGCCGCGCTGCCCAGGGTGGTCACACGAGCCCATCTGGCGTCACCCCCGGCTGGCTCGCCGGGGGTATCCGTATGCGACATAAGCCGCTGCTGAGCTGAGATTCGTGGCGGCTGGCGCCGAACGCATCCGTTCGTTCCTCGTTTGAACAGTCGGACGGGGCGCCTCCTGGCGGGGTGCTGCTCCGGATCACAGACGAAGGAGGAACCATGCGCTTACGAATCTCTAGCAGAGTCCTTCCCGCGGCAGTCGCCGCGGGCGTGCTCGTGTTCGGCCTTGCCGGTGTCGCCTCGGCCCAGACGTCCAACCAGGCGCCCGTGGCACAGAACGACACCGCGACGACGAACGAGGACACGCCCGTCACGATCGCCGTCCTGGCGAATGACACGGACGCGGACGGGGACACCCTGTCCGTGGCCAGCGTGACGAACGGCACGAAGGGCACCGTCGCCGTCAGCGGCACCAGCGTGGTCTACACGCCGAACGCCAACCTGAACGGCTCCGACACCTTCACCTACGTCGTCTCGGACGGCACGCTGACGGCCACGGGTACCGTGACCGTCACGATCACCCCCGTGAACGACCCGCCGGTGGCGATCTCCGACACGGTGACCGTGACGAAGGACATCGCGAAGGTCATCACCGTCCTGTCGAACGACACGGACGTGGACGGCGACGCGCTGACCGTCGCCTCGGTCTCGCTGCCGGCGCACGGCACGGCCGTCATCACCGATGGCACGAAGGTCACCTACACGCCGGCCACCGGCTACCTGGGCACTGACTCGTTCACGTACGTCGTGAGCGATGGCAGCCTCGTGTCGGCCACGACCGTGTCGATCACGGTGCAGGCCGCCACGGCGCCGCCGTCCGGCACGCCCGCCAAGGTTGCTGCGGCCTGCGAGGCCTACGCCTCCATGGACC
This sequence comes from Dehalococcoidia bacterium, assembly GCA_030684635.1. GTDB lineage: Bacteria > Chloroflexota > Dehalococcoidia > UBA2979 > UBA2979 > W-Chloroflexi-9. The sequence goes on along the minus strand of JAUXUW010000053.1, from coordinate 1,138 downwards.
AGGGCGTCCGCACGCTCTGCTCGCTCTACCTCGGCAACCAGTTGCCGGCGTGGGCGCAGGAGAGCATTGGCGCGGCGATCCTGAAGCGCGTCAGCCACTTCAACCAGGCGGAGGTCATCTGCGCCGCCACCGGCAATGACGCCACCGTGACCGCGCTGTGCGGCATCTACACCAACTCCAGCACGCCGGCGTGGCTGAAGAAGGACATCGGCAAGCTCATCGAGCAGTACGTGAAGGCGACGGCCAACGTCAGCACGAGCGACGATGACGACGATGACGACGATGACGACCACAAGGACAAGAACAAGTCCAAGACCAAGCAGAGCAGCAGCCTCAGCATCGCGACGGGTAGCCAGGGCATCACGCTCTCGCTCCTCGGTGGCGATGACGACGACGACGACGACCGCAAGGGCCGCCACGGCCGTCGTTAGCCCTCGATAGCACCGCCAGCAGCAGGGGCGCCTCGCAAGAGGCGCCCCTGTGGCGTGTGCCGCGACCTTCATCGAATGGGCCGAGGCCTACTCGACGGGTTCGACGGGGGCCTGCACGGCCGGGCGGAACCAGAAGTACGGCTCCCCGCGGCCGGTTGGCTGGAGCATGTCGCCCGGCGGCGTCGGCGCGCAGCCCAGGCTGAACCACGTCACGCCCGCGCCGTCCGGCGCCACCCAGACCTGCCGCGCCTCGCCGTGCTCGAACGCGAACACCACCACGAACGTCGGGTCCGTCTTGTCGTCCCCGGCCGCGCCCACGACTGCGTACAGATGGAGGGGGCCCGGGTCGCCCTCGATCACCTCGCTCGTGAAGAACGCGTCGAGTTGCTCCGCCAGGCTCGTCGCCGGCAGCACCGCGCCGGGGCAGGCGCCGGCGGGCGGGACGTTCGCCGTCTCGGACGCGGGCGCAGCGAGGCGTGCCACCGCCTCGCGGTTGCCGCCGGTGATCGCGAAGACCGCCTCATCCACCACCGGGATGTCGATGCGCGTACCCGGCGGGTGCAGCGGCCCGACGATCTCGAAGGCGCCTTCGCCGGCCGCGATCGTCGGCACTGCGCTCTCGTCGGCGATCTTCACCCATCCGGGGTTGTTCACGACCCAGCCGATGCCGGTGAGGGCGATCCAGTTGCCGCCGGCGCCGAAGGCGG
>JAUXUW010000043.1 GCA_030684635.1 Dehalococcoidia bacterium | reverse complement strand
GGGAGACCAGCAGGACGCCGTTCTGCGCGGTGTCCAGCACGCGCCGGAACCGCTCCTCGCTGTCGCGGAGCGCCTCCTCCGCCGCCAGCCGGTCACGGTGGTCCCGCACCAGCCCCTGGATCGCGATGAGCTGGCCGGAGGCATCACGGACGGGACGGAGTTGCGCGCTCAGGGGGATGCGGTCGCCGTTGGCATGGATCCAGCGAGTGTTCCAGACGATCGCCTCGTTGCCAGGCGTACGCGGGCCGAGGTCCGGGAGCGGGTCGGTGGTGATCGAGCAGACGTGGCGGCCGGCCAGTTCCTCCGGCGCATAGCCGAGCAACGACTGGCTAGCCGTGCTGACCGCCCGGAGCGACCCGTCCGGTCGTGCGTCGAAGAGGATGTCCGGCAGGCTCTCCGTAATCGCCTGCAGCCAGCCGCGCTGGGTGCGCCCCCCGCGACGGTCACGCACGGCGGCGAGCAGCCCCGTCAGCGATCCCGCCATGGCAACCATGGAGAGCGCCTCGGTCACATGCCATGCCGGGCCGCGGGCGACCAGCGCGAGCAGCGAGACGCTCATCGCGGCCATCACGGCGACCATCCAGCAACACAGCTCCAGCCAGCCCTTCACGCCGTGGATCGAGCACCTCCCGTGCGGGAGGCACAGTCCTCCCGTGCCAATCATCGGCAGGCGCCGGGAGACCCGTAGTCGGGACAGCCCCCAGGCCATCGAGGCTGCGTGGGCGCTCGATGCGCCCAGTGATCCGCCGCCGTAGGATGGCGCGCATGTCCTCAGCGCATGTCCCCCCGTTTCGCATCCGCTCGCTGGGGCTCTCCGTCTACCTGCCGACCTTCCTCTTTGCTGTCGGGCAGGGCGCCGTCATCCCGATCCTGCCGCTGTACGCGACCGACCTGGGCGCGACGCTGGCGATCGCGAGCCTGGTGGTGGCGCTCCGCAACTACGGGACGATGCTCTTCGACATCCCGGCCGGCATCCTGGTCTCCCGGTTCGGCGAGCGCGGGGCGATGGCGATCGGCACCATCGCGCTCGCGATCGTTTCGATCGGCGCCGGGCTCACGAACTCGATCGTGGTCCTCTCGCTCCTCGTGTTCGTGATGGGCTGCGGCTGGTCGGTGTGGACGCTGGCCCGGCTCGCCTACGTGAGCGAGGCGGCGCCGATCGAGCAACGCGGGCGGGCGCTGTCCCTCCTCGGTGGGACAAACCGCATCGGGAACTTCGTGGGGCCGTTCGCCGGCGGCATCGGCGCGACGGTCTGGGGCCTGGAGTCCGCGTTCTACATGCAGGCACTGTTCGTAAGCCTGGGCGCGATCACGATGTTCCTGTTGATGAAGGGCGACGAGGGCCGGGAAGAGTTCCACGAGGAGGGCATCTACCAGCGCTTCGCGGGCGTCCTGCGCGAGAACAGCGGCACCTTCGCGACCGCCGGCGTCGCCATGATGGCGGTGCAGGCGCTCCGGGCGGCGCGGCAGGTGATCATCCCGCTCTGGGGCGACCGGATCGGCCTGGACCCGGCCGCGATCGGGGCGATCGTGGGGCTGTCGTTCGCGATCGATATGACGCTGTTCTACCCGGTGGGGATCGTCATGGACCGCCTGGGCCGGAAGTGGGTGGCGGTGCCGTGCCTGCTAATCATGGCGGTCGGGACCATGGCCATACCGCTAACGGACAGCTTCACCGGGTTACTGATCGTCGCGCTCATCAGCGGCTTCGGGAATGGCCTCGGCAGCGGCATCGTCATGACCCTGGGCGCGGACTTCTCGCCGCCGACCGGTCGAGGCGAGTTCCTGGGCGTCTGGCGTCTGATCGGCGACGTGGGCACGGCGGGAGGGCCGACGCTGATCAGCGCGCTGACGGCGCTGATGTCGCTCGGCGCCGCCTCGGTCGCCACAGGCGGCCTGGGCCTAGCCGGCGCGGCGGTGATGTACTTCCTGGTCGCGGAGCCGCTTCAGCGCCGGCCGAAGCCGGTCTAGCGCGTCACCACAATCCGCGCCTGGTAGTCGCCGGGCTCGATCGGCCGGTCACTCCGAGGCGCGGGCGTCAGGTCCGTCACGGTCACGATCCAGCCGGCCACGATGACGGACGCGCCTCGGTCGCCGGACAGCGTGCCCTCCCAGGACATCAGCCCCACGAAGTCCAGCGCAACGCGCGCCTCACCGGCCCAGATGCAGGTGACGTCGACCGGGCACCGCGAGTCCGCGGTTACGCCGACGAACAGCACCTCGAGGCGTTCGCCGTCCGCCTCGAACACCGCACGCTCGCCGGGGTGAAGGAGCGCGTCCTGGCCGGGACGGCCGTCCGGCGTGAAGGGGGTGCTGGAAGGCGTGGCGCTGACAGTAGCCGTCGGGGTCGGCCCCGGCGGGGGCGTGCCCTCGCCCCCCATCGCCCCGGCCAGGAGCGAGAGCAGGAGGACAAGGAAGGCGACGAGGCTGGCGAGCGAGATGGTCATATCAACAGAACGCTCCCGCGCGACCGGGCGTTCCCGCGCGGCCCGGTCGCTCGCCCTCGGTCAGGCCAGGATTGGTCCGAACTCGGCCACCTGCGGCTCCACCACGGCGCGGTCCGCCACCATCGCGACCGCCATCGCCTCCGGCCGCAGGTGCTCCACGGTCAACCGCTGCACCTCGGCCGGCGTGACCGCCTGCACCCGCTCCAGGTAGGACGCAGAGTAGGACGCGTCCAGCCCGTGGCGGTCGAGGAACTCGAGGTGGTCGAGCAGGGCGGCCGGTGAGGACTGGCGGATCACGAACGACCCCGCGACATAATTCCTGACGCCGGTGAGTTCCTCCTCGGGCGGCGCCTCGCCGCGCAGACGGTCGATCTCGCCGAAGATCTCGCGGAGGGAGGCACCGGTGACGGCCGTGGTGACGTCCGCGACCTCCGCCCAGTAGGTGCCCTGTGGCCGTGTGGAGATTACGGATCGCGGCGAGTAGGTGTACCCTTTGTCCTCGCGGATGTTCATGGTGATGCGGGAGGCGAATGCGCCGCCAAGGAGGGCGTTCGTGACTTCCAGAGCGACATAATCCTTGTGCCCGGGGTCGATCACCGGCAGCCCCAACTGGAATGTCGACTGCTCCGAGCCAGGGCGATCGACGAGGTGAATCGCCCGTTCGGCACGCGTGGTGACGACGAGCGGCGCGGCCTCCGGGCCGGGCGCCCAGCCATCCATGCTCCGCTGCGCCGCCTCCAGCACCGCGTCGGCGGCGAACCGGCCGGCGAGCAGCAGGTGGGCGCGCCTCGCACCCGTGGTACGGGCCCAGAACTCCGCCGCCCGCGCCGTGGTGAACGAGTCCAGCATTTCCGAGGTGGGCATGACGCGGCCGTAGGGCTGGTCGCCGAACAGCGCCTTCCGCATCGCCGTGTGCGCGAGCCATGAGGGCTGCGCGGTCGCCATGTCCAGCGACCGGTGCAGGTCGGTCAGGAGCCGCTCGGCGGCATCCTCCGGGAATCGAGGCGTGCGCGCCAACTCAACGAGCAACGCCACGGCGGCCGGGGTGTGCTCGGAGAGGACCTCCGTCTGCAGGGTGGTGGTCTGCTCGTCCGAGTCGATCTCCAGGCGACCGCCCATGGCGGCGAGCGCGGCGGCGAAGGCGGCAGCGTCCCGCTGCTCCGTGCCCTCGCGCAGGTAGTCGAAGACGAACCGGTCAAGCCAGGTGGCGTCCGGCGGCAGGTCCACGGAGCCGGAGCCCAGCACGAGGCGGATCGCGGCGAGCGGTACCGTGCCGACATCAATCAGCGTGGCGCGAGCGCCGCCGGGCAGCGTCTCCATGCGGCGAGGCGGCAGGACGAAGGTGGCGAGTGGCGGGACGGCGGGGCGGGGCGGCAGGCTCACGAGGCGGCTCCGGCTTCCAGCACGAGCACGTTGCGGTTGGTCGGGCGCAGCACCTCGCGCGCCGTCTCCAGCACGATCTCCGGGGTGATGGCGGCGAAGCGCGCGTCGATCTCGTTGACGTGGCTCGCGTCGCCTTCCAGCAGTTCGAACGCGGCCAGCAGGTCGGCCAGGCCGAAGCGGGGATAGACGGAGTCGCCGGCAGTGCGCAGCAGGCTGGCGCGCGCCTTCGTGCGGGCGCGTTCGAGCGTTTCGGCGTCGACGAGGGTTTCCCGCATCGCCGCGATCACCCCCTCCATCGCATCGACGATCGCGTCGGCGGCGACCTCGTCGTCGTGGACGGCGACCACCGTCCAGAGCAGCGGCGTCTGCGCGTTGTGCATGTGGCCCAGGAAGTTCAGGCTCGCGTCCACCTCGCCCGTGTAGCCGCGCCGCGTCACGAGTTCGTGGTGCAGCAGCGAGTCGTCGCCCGCCGCGAGCAACTGGTGGATCAGCCCCATCGCGTAGAACTGCGGCGTGCCGCGTTCTGGCAGGTGGTACGAGACGGCCAGGGCGGGGCGGTTCGCCAGCGGGTCGGTGCGGCTGAAACGGCGCGCCTCCGTCTGGCGCGGCTCGGAGATGTCCGGCGCGGCAGGCGCCGGCGTCGCCGGGATCTCCTCGAAGTACTTACGCGCGAGGGTGAGCGTCTCGGACGGCTCGATGTCGCCGACGACGACGAGCACGGCGTTCGCCGGCGAGTAGTAGGTGTCAAAGAACGCCTGCACGTCCTCCAGGCTCGCGGCGTCCAGGTCCGCCATGTCGCCGTACCCGTTGTGGCTGTTGTGCCAGTTGGAGTAGGCGCGCTCCTGCATGTCGATCCACGGGAACGAGCCGTACGGCTGGTTCAGGACGTTCACCCGGATCTCGTTCTTCACGACGTCGCGCTGGTTGTCTAGTTCGGCCTGCGTGATGACGGGGCCGCGCATCCGGTCCGCCTCCATCCACAGCGCCAGTTCGAGGGCGGTCGAGGGCATGACCTCGAAGTAGTTCGTGAAGTCGTAGCGGGTGGAGCCGTTCAGCGTGCCGCCGTTCTGCTGGACCAGGCGCACGAGTTCCATCTTCGCCAGACTGGGGGAGCCCTGGAACATCAGGTGCTCGAAGAGGTGCGCGAAGCCGGTGCGGCCCTGCGGTTCCAGGCGCATGCCGACGTGGTAGTAGACCGCCACGCACACCACGGGCGCGGAGCGATCCGGGCTGAGCACCACGCGCAGGCCGTTGGCGAGCCGGTGGCGTTCCACGGGCACCTGGAGTGCGAACGGGGACATCGAAGCGGCCATCTCCACCTCCATCCGATCGAGGATAGCGGGCGAGGCTCGTTGGTCGCGCCCGGAGAGGCCCCCACGCGGCTCTTCGGGCGGGCTATCGTTCCGTCGTACCGACTAGGGCGGACATGCACCGAGGAGGTCACCGGATGTTCAAGATGGCGGAGTTCAGAGCATTCCTGTTGCGCGGCAACGTGGTGGACCTCGCGATCGGCATCATGATCGGCGCCGCCTTCAAAGGAGTGATCGACTCCTTCCTGGCGGACATCCTCAACCCGCTCGTCGCGGCCGTGGGCGGGAAGACGGACTTCACCGAGTACTCGTTCACCGTGAACGAGGCGGTCGTGACCTACGGCAACTTCATCAGCGTGCTGGTGTCGTTCCTGATCACGGCGGCGGTGATCTTCTACCTGATCATTCGGCCGATGAACCACCTGCAGGCCCGCCGCCAGAGCGCTCCCCCGGAGCCGGAGGCGACCACGCGACCCTGCCCGGAGTGCTTGACCGAGATTCCGAAGGCCGCGACTCGCTGCGCCGCCTGCACCGCAGCGGTGCAGGCTGTCGCGTAACCGCCTCGGCGGGGACTAGGTGTACTGACCACAGAGGTTGGTGACGCGGAGGGATGACCGGAGGGGACCTCCCGGAGAAGGTGTGGTTACCACAGCCACCCCAACTCCAGGAGGTCCTCTTTGCACGCTAACGCGAAACTCACGCCCGCGGGCCGGCTGCTGCTCGTGCAGCGGATCGACGGAGGGCGTCCCGTCGCCCACGTCGCCCGGGAGATGGGAGTGGCCCGTCAGACGGCCTACCGCTGGTGGCGCCGCTGGCAAGACGAAGGCGCTGCCGGACTGCTCGACCGCTCCTCGCGGCCCCGCAGTAGTCCCCGGCGCACGCCTCGCCCGACCGAACGCCGGGTAGAGCAGCTCCGTCGCCGCCTGAAGCTCGGCCCCGTGCGGATCGCCGCTCGGCTGGGGCTGGCGCCCTCCACCGGTCTACCGCGTGCTCCGCCGGCTTGGCCTCCAGCGGCTGGGCTGGCTCGACCGCCCCACCGGCCGCGTCGTCCGCCGCTACGAGCACCCGCACCCCGGCGACCTAGTGCACGTCGACATCAAGAAGCTCGGACGGATCCCTGCGGGCGGCGGGTGGAAGGCGCATGGCCGGGAACAGCGCGGCCTCAGGCGGCGGGTGGGCTATGCCTACGTCCACTCGGCGGTCGACGACCACTCCCGCCTCGCCTACAGCGAGGTGCTGGCGGACGAACGCGCCGTGACCGTCGTCGGCTTCTGGAAGCGGGCACAGGCCTGGTTCGCCGGGCAGGGCGTCGCCGTGCGGGCGGTGCTTACCGACAATGGCTCCGCCTACCGCAGCGCCGACTTCGCGCTGCTCTGCTCGGAGACAGCGGTCATCCACCGCTTCACCCGGCCGTACCATCCTCAGACCAACGGCAAGGTCGAACGCTTCAACCGCACGCTGCTTGAAGAGTGGGCGTACGTCCGCGTCTACCGCTCAGAGCACGCCCGCACCGAGGCACTCGCCCGCTGGCTCCATCAGTACAATCACCACCGCGGCCATACCGCTCTCCGGGGACGCCCGCCCGTCAGCCACGTCACCAACCTCCCGGCTCAGTACAACTAGGGGACGAGGGCGGCCTGCAGGGCCGCCTCCAGTTCCTCGCGCGCGACGAAGGACTCGAAGCGAGCGGCGATGCGCCCGTCCGCGCCCACGACGAAGGTCCACTCGTCACTCTCGATCCCCCACGTCTTCAGGAGCGGCGTCCGCCGCGCGCGGCTCAGGTCGCCTCGGATCTCGTGCGGGTTTTCGTACAGGTCGACGTGGATGAAGGAGTACCGGTCACCCCAGGTGGGGACGAGTTCGCTCAGCAGTTCCACCTGCGGCCCGCAGAGTGCGGTGGTGCAGAACGCCGGCGAGGCGAACGTGATCACGAACGGGCGGCCCCGGTCGAGCGCCGCGTTGATGCGCTCCGCGTACAGCGCTGGGTCCGGCTCGCTGGAGGTCGTGAGCTCGGCGAGCGACGCGACATCAAGCGCCATGCGGTGCTCGCCGCGCGGCGCCGGCGCTCCGACGGCCGGTGCGGTGCTCTGCTCTTTCACCAGCACCGGGAACAGGAGCGATTCGATGCTTCCGTCCGGGCGGGGGACGGCGACCTCGATCCCCCAGAGGCCCGCCGAGGCGAGGTCGAGCATGCCGGTGAAGGTGCCACGCGAGCCCAGCGGGAACTGGTGGTAGTCCAGCACGGCCTGCTCCAGCGGCCCCAGCCGCATCGCCTCCGGCCCCTCCGGGTAGAAATAGGTCCGCACCAGCAGTCCTGGAAACTCGATTAGCCCGACGTCGTCGAAGAGCGCGAAGGCGACGCGCGATGGTCCGGCGCCAAGGTCGGGGGTGCCGAGGATCACGCGGAGCCCGGCCGATTCGTCGTGGTAGGTCGGGTAGCCACCGGAGAACGGGTCCTCCACCAACCGCGCCGACCCGGGCATCAGCGCCGAAGGATCGGCCTCGTCGTCCCCGCCGCAGCCGGCGATGAGCAGCGCCGCGCCGAGGATCGTCGCAAGCATGAGCGCGAGCACACCGGGGTGCCTCGGTCGGGACATGGCTACGGGCCTTCCGTGTACGCGCCGAAGGTGACCGCGTACATGTTCGCGCCCTCCGCGTCCATGCGCAGGACCAGTTCATGCTCTCCGAGCGCCGGCAACTCGACCACCCGGTACATCCTCGGCCGGTCGACGGTGACGATGCTGCGGCCCTCGTCGTCGAACGTCACGTCCGGGCCGGCGTCGTCCGGGTCGAGGGGGCGACCGTCCAGTTCCACGATGACCTCGTACGCCCCGGTCTGTTCGGACGGGTGCATGACCACGTTCACCGCACGCGCGACGAACTGGAAGGCGAGGTAGTCCTGCAGGTCGCTCGTCGCCCTCGCGTGGACGATCGCCTCCGCCTCGTTGCGCCACTCGCCCTGCGCGTACCACCGGTGGTGCTCCCGAGGCGCACCTGGATCGGTGTAGAGCACGGCGCGGTCCGGGCCCACGTAGTACTCCTCCTGCGCCGCGTAGACACCGCCGGGGAAGTAGTTGCGCTCGTACCCGCCGTACAGCTCGCGCGTGATGCCGACGGTCGCCCGGTCGAGCGAGGGCTCCCGCACGCCGCCCGGCTCGATGTCGGAAATGTCGTACCCGGCGTCCATAAGGGCGGCGCGGATCGCCTCCTCCGTGGCGGCGTAGTCGCCCTCGCCGAAGTGGCGGTAGACGACGAGGCCTTCCGGAGTGATCAGGTATTTCGCGGGCCAGACGGAGTTGTGGAAGGCATTCCACGTCCGCATCCCGTCGTCCTGCGCGACGGCGTAGCGGATGCCCTGCTCCCACACGGCGTTGGCGACGTTCTCGGGCCGCTTCTCGAAGTCGAACTCCGGCGCATGCACGCCGACGATCGTCAGGCCTCGGCCGGCGTACTTCTCGTGCCAGTCCGCCAGGAACGGCAGCGTGCGCAGGCAGTTCACGCAGGTGTACGTCCAGAAGTCGACCAGCACGACGCGGTTCTGCGCCGCCAGCGCTGCGAGGGTGACCGGCTCGCTGTTCAGCCAGTGGTCGAGCCCGACGAACTCCACGCCCGCGCTGCCCTCCGCGAGGCCGCCGAAGCGGCTGGTGCTCACCACCACCGTGCTGGGCGCCTCCGGCGGCGAGGCCGACCGACATGCGGAGGCGATCACCGACACGGCGACCATCAGCACGAGGAGCCAGGTCAGGCGAATGCGCGCCACGAGTGGCCTTTCGCGGTGGGTGGGCCTTCCATGCTACGGGTTACGGGTGGATGCGCGAGAATAGCGCCCATGCTGATCGATCCGCCCGCCGTCCTCGCCGCCGTCCTCGCCGCCGACATCGGCGCGACCTCCATGCGCGCCGCCGTGGTTGTCCCGGCAACCGGGCAACTGCTCGCGCGACGGCAGATCCCGACCGAGGCAGGGCGCGGACTGGACGACGCCGCGTCACGCCTCGCCACGCTGCTGGCTGCCGTGCAGTGGGAGGCGAACGTGCCGGTGGGCGCGGTCGGCGTGGCCACAGCGGGGCCGGTCGCCCCCTCGGACGGCACGTACCGCCATCCCCCAAACCTGCCCGGCTGGCACGACCAGTCGATGATGCCGGCACTGGAGGCCGCGCTCGGCCTGCCGGTCGCCGTGGGGCATGACGCCACGCTGGCGGCGCTCGCGGAGACGCACTTCGGTGACGCCCGGGGCGCACGCGACCTCGTCTACCTCACGGTCAGCACCGGCATCGGCGCTGGCATCGTCGCGGACGGGCGGATGGTGACCGGCGCCTCCGGCGGGGCGGGCGAGGCTGGCCACCTGATCGTTGCGCCGACCGCCCGCTCCTGGTGCGGCGCGGGCTGCCCGGGCTGCCTGGAAGGGGTGGCCTCCGGCGCCGCGATCGCCGCCGAGGCCCGCGCCCGCGTGGCGGAGGGTGCCGCCACCGTCCTTACCGCCGAAGCGGTCGCTGCCGATGTCTTTGCCGCGGCGACCGCCGGCGATGCCCTGGCGAACGAGATCATCGAGGCGGCCGTGGGGCACCTCGGCGCGGGGATCGCCGGCCTGCTGGCCGTCTTCGACCCGGAGGCGCTGGTACTGGGCGGCGGTGTGGCCGTCGGGGTGGGCCACCGCTGGCCCGCCCTGCTCGCGGCCGTGCAGTCGCGCGCCCTCCCACGCTACGCCGAGCGAGGCGTCCCGGTGGCCCTCACGAGCCTCGGCGACGACGTCAGCCTGCTCGGCGCGGCGGTGCTGGCGGGCGCGCTGGCGGACGGCGGCGGGGTGGAACGCGAATAGCGCCGGTTGCCGGTACGCTGGATACATGATCTTTGCAGAACACGTGGCACGGTCGTACGGACGCGACGACGTCCTGAAGGACGTCTCCTTCGCCATCGGTGATGGCGAACGGGTCGGGCTCGTCGGCCCGAACGGCGCGGGCAAGTCGACG
>JAUXUW010000016.1 GCA_030684635.1 Dehalococcoidia bacterium | reverse complement strand
AGGAGCGCGGCGCGCTCGCGGGGTGAAGGACCACGTGGGTCGGGTGTGCGCGTCACCCCTGAATGGTCGCACACGCGCGCCGGACGGGCCTGAGCCGCACCATGCGTCCCGCTAGCGGACGATCTCCCAGTAGATGCGCTCGCCCTCGTCGATGCGGCGGACGCGCTGCTCGTCTTCGAGGTAGCGCAGGTGCGCCAGCGTCTCGCCGAGCGCGCTGCGCTTCATGAAGATGTTGAAGTCGTCGAACGGGCCGGTGTTCCACTTCACGCGCTGCGACACGTCGCGCCCGGAGGCCAGGCCGTCGCCCACCGCCTCGCGCACCTCGTTCAGACGGTCGTCGTGGTGGTGGAGCAGGATGTTGCAGCGCGCCCGCAGGTCCGCAATCGTGAACTCGTGCGCCGGCAGTGCGCGCCACGTATCGAAGTCCGCGACCTTCTTCAGGCTGTTACGGAAGTCGGAGAGCGGGCTGCTCCCCTCCTGGTCGGCGTGCAGCGAGACGTTCGGGCTGATGTACGGCAGCACATGGTCGCCGGTGAACATCAGCCTGTGGTTCGGCTCGTACATGCACATGTGTCCGGGCGTGTGGCCCGGCGTCCACACGGCGCGCAGCGCCCAGCCGTCGAACTCCACCACCTCGCCGTCCTGCAGCTTGATGTCCGGCTCGAAGAAGGAGGGCGGCGCGCCGTTCCGGCCGCCCTGCGGGCCGGCGGGCAGCGCGGCGGGCGTCTCGCCCACCTTCACGCGCGGCGCGGTCGGCGAGAGGGCGCCCGCGGCGTGGGCCGCGTCGATCTCCTCCTGCGGTACGCCGTGGGTCACCAGCCAGCGGTCGGAGAGCTTCGTCCAGCCGGTGTTGTCCAGCCAGCGGTCCTGGACCCACTGCCACTCGCGCTCCAGCATGATCACGTCGCAGTCCGGCGACTGCTCCTTGATCCACCCCGCCATGCCAATGTGGTCCGGGTGCGCGTGGGAGATGAAGATGCGGCGGATATCCTTCGGCGCGTAGCCCAGGTCGTCGAGCTGCTTCGTCATCGCCTCGATCGCCTCGGGCGTCCCGAAGCCGGCATCGAAGAGGCTCACGCCGTCGGAGCCGCGGAACGCGTAGGGGATGATGTAGGGGAGCGCGGGCCCGGGGAACGGCGTCTTCAGCTGGTACAGGCCGGGGACAATCTCCACCGAGGGTCCTCTCCACGGACGTCACGAAGCGTGACGAGGGGGCATGGCGGCCGGGATGCTTCGGCGCGAGGTCGCTGCCGGCGCGGGCCGCGGCGGAGCATAACAGACACCGCCCTACCGTCCGCCCAGCAGCCCCAGTTCCTCCAGCGCATCGAACAGGTCGCCCGCGCCGGACACGCGGCGGTGCGCCGGCGGGTCGCCATCATCGCGGTCGCCTACCTGCACCACCCACCAGCCCAGACGGCGCGGCGGCCCCACGTCGTACCGCGGCGTGTCGCCGACGAACACGGCCTCCTCCGGCGTGACGCCGAGGTCCGCGAGCGCGGCGTCGAAGATCGCCGGGTGCGGCTTGGAGCGCCGATGTTCGTCGCTGAAGACGAGCGAGTCGAACGCCTCAAGCAGCCCGTGGTGCGCGATCACCTGCCGCAGGTGCCGGCCGCCGGCGACGCCGGTGTTGGAGATGAGCCCCACGCGCAGGCCTCGGCGGCGCGCTTCCTCCACCGCCTCGGCCGCACCCTCCAGCAGCGCGGGCATCGAGTGCAGGATCGAGCCCGCGTACGCCTCGATGAACTCGGCGACATCCTCCGCGGTCAGCCGGTCGGCCGCCCCCGGGCGCATCTGGTAGATGACGTGGCGCGCGCGATCCTCGGCGGACACGTCGCGGCCGTGCTCCTGCAGGCGGGAGAGCGTGCGGTTGGAGGCCAGGTGAAACTGGGTGAATTCGTCCTGGGTGACGAGGATGCCGTGGCGCTCCAGCACGGGACGCACGCCCTCGTACCGCACGCGGGCACGCTCCGGGAACAACTCCCGGCGCTCGGCCATCAGCGTGCCCCAGAGGTCAAAGACCACGGCGCGGAGCATGCGGCCTCCTCACCACCGGACGTGCCCGAACACCAAACGAGCGCCCTTCCGGGCGCCCGTCCGTGTCGCGGTCATCGCGTGATCAGGCCTTGGTGGACGAGCCTTCGTCCTTCGCCTTCTCAGCGTCGTCATCCTGCTTCTCGTCGTCGGGGATGCGCGCTTCCTTGCGGAACTCGCGGATGCCTCGACCGAGGCCCGCACCCAGGTCGCCCACGCGGGAGGCGCCAAAGAGCACCACGAGGATGGCCAGGATGATCAGCAGTTCCTGCCAGCCCAGGCTTCCGAACATATCTCAGTCCCTTCCGGTGGCCCCGCCACGGGGGCCTACCGCGCGGCCATCGTAATCATTGCGGATGGGAGCCGCCAGCAAGCGCAGGTGTAATGAGCGTACGTCGTCGCGGGGCGGGGCGGATGCTAACCGGCGACCCGCTCGATGAAGACGTGCATGACGCCGCCACAGATCTTGTCGTCGCCCTCGACCGGCTCGGTGAGGTCCACGACGACGGTGCGCGGCAGTCCGTCCCGCATCGTCTCCATGGCTTCCTGCCAGACCTCGGCCTCGCCACACCCGCCACCGATGGTCCCGGCGAAGGTGCCGTCCGGCCGCAGCAGCAACGCCGCCCCGGCCTTCCGAGGCGTAGAGCCACGCGTCTGGGCAACCGTCGCCAGCACGCGGGCCTCCCCGTGCGCCTCGGCGTCTCGGATTTCGCGAACCAGGTCGAGCATCGGTGCCCCGTTCCGGCTATGGGGTCGATCTTACTCCGGAAAATCTCGCGCCGGAGAGATCCGGCACGGGACGGGGGGCGTATCTCCCAGTAAGCGCGGAAGCGTGACGGACGCCGGCAGATTGGTAAAGCACAGGGGCCGATTGCTCGGCCCCCGTGCCCCAGAGGGAACTGGCGATGTCCGGGCCGCTCGGCAGCGACCGATATGGTCGCGTCGCGCGGTACTGAGAGCGTACCCGGTCGCAACCAGCACGAGCATAACACGCGCGTAAAGAACCGCTGCGGCACTGCTGGATCCCGGGATCGAGGGTCTTGCCGGAGGGGGGACGGGGCCGGGGAACCGGCCCCGTTCCGTGTGCAGTGCCCACGTGCAGAGCGGGGCCCCCTACTCGGACGGGGCGCGCTGCTCCCGCATTCGCCGGCCGGTGCCGCCCCGCCGGAGCATGGTGATCTCCGCCAGGATCGAGACGGCGATCTCTTCCGGCGTCTCGGCGCCAATATCGAGTCCGATCGGTGTCGAAACTGCCTCCACCGCCTGAGGGTTCGCGCCTTCCTCCAGCAGGTGGCGCAGCACCGTCCCGGTGCGGCGGCGGCTGCCGATCATCCCCACGTACGCCGCCCCACGCCCCACCGCGTGCCGCAGCGCCTCCTCGTCCACGCGGTGGCCGCGAGAGACGAGCACCACGTAGGTCGACGCATCGAGGGTGATCGAAGCGAACGCGGCAGCCGGCTCCTCCACGATCACCTGGTCGGCCATCGGGAAGCGCTCGCGGTTCGCGAACTCGGCGCGGTCGTCGATCACCGTCACGCCGTATCCCAGCGCCTCCCCGAACTGCGCGAGGGCGAGCCCCACGTGGCCCCCGCCGACGATCACCAGCCGCGCTGGCGCCTCGAACAGTTGCACCATCACCTGCGCGTCGCCGGGGTGCGCCTGCGAGCGGCGGGTGACCGCGCGCCCGTCCCGCCCCACGTAGACCGTCTCCACGTTCACGCGCGGCCGCGCACCCAGCGCCTCGGCCGCCGCGGCGACCACCAGCGCATCGAGCGCGGCGTCGCCGAAGGTGCCGACGATCTCACCGCCGGGCCGCACGAGGATCTTCGCGCCCGCCTCCGCGATCGGCGGCGTGCCGGCGTCCGTGAGCGTGGCCACGGCGACCACGCCGGCGCCCGCGAGGGCGGCCTCGATCGCCTCCATGATCCGGGAGCGGGTGGTCGTGTCCATGCGCCGGATCATAGGCGGAAGCGCGACGCTCAATCAGGGTCGCGGACCTCGTCGAAGGCCGCCGCCTCCAGGCCCAGGTGCTCCCGCAGCACGGCCCACGGCGTCCAGCGCACCACGACCCACAGCGCGGCGGCCGCGATCAGCAGGTCGTCCAGTTGTCCCACCACGGGGATGAAGTCCGGCACGAGGTCGATCGGGAACGCGAGGTAGAGGAGCAACGGCGCCGGCAGCAGCCGCACGAACCACGGCACACGCGGGTCGCGCATCAGCGCCCACACCGCGCGCAGGCCTCGACGCCACCCGACATCCTCAATGATCTCGACGAGCGCACGCAGGCGCGGGTCGCGCGCCGCGAGCACACCGGCCACCGCGATCAGCACCAGCCCGGTCGCGGCCAGGACAAGGGCCCATCCCCAGAGAGGCATGGCGGTTCCCGCCGCTAGGCGACGGGGAGACAGACCTCGCTACGGAACTTCGCGGGATCCGGCTCCGTGTCCGGGTCGGTCAGGTACGTCTCGTACGGGGCCCCGGCGGGCTGGCGGCCGTGTTGCCCCGCATAGGCGAAGACTGCCTCGTAAGCGGCGCCGATCGTGTCATACGGACCGATGTGCAGCGTGGTGACCACGTCGCCCGCCGGGAGGACGGAGGCGAGGATGTCGTCCTCACCCGGCGTTGCCTCGGCGACCGCGATCGCGATCTCCAGCAACACGGGCGGGCCCATGCCCCGCACGATCATCATCGGCATGCCGGGCGTGACGCCCTTCGACCCGGCATATGCGTAGAGGCGCCCATACGTGGCACCCACCTTCGGGCCGAACTCCTCCGGCGTGGTCATCTCCGCCTGGACGCCGATCACCGGCTGCGCCTCGCGGCGTTCAACGTGGCATTCGTATGTCATCTGTCACCCCCGGGTGTGCCGGCACAGGATCGCACAGGAGGATGCGCGCGGGGGTGACGGACGGCACGCAGCGGCGGGGAAATTCGTCCCGGGGGGCCGTTAGAGCGTTAGAGGTTGAACAGGATGTTCATCACGTCGCCATCGCGGACGACGTACTGCTTGCCCTCGGTGCGGAGCCTGCCGGACTTCTTCAGTTCGGCGTTGGAACCCTTCGTCGCGACGAAGTCCTCCCAGGAGGCGACCTCCGCGCGAATGAAGCCCTTCTCCAGGTCGCTGTGGATCTTCCCGGCCGCCTCGGGCGCGGTCGCGCCCTTTCGGACGGTCCACGCGCGCACCTCGTCGTCACCGGCGGTGAGGAAGGAGTGCACGCCGAGGAGCTCGTACGCGGCCACGATCGCGCGGTCGCGGGGGGAGTCAGCGGCCAGGCCCAGGTCAGCGCGGAACACCGCCGCCTCCTCCGGGTCCATCTGCGCCAGTTCCGCCTCGATCTTCGCGCACAGGACCGTGACCGCCACGCCGGACGAAGCGTACCGCGCGCCGTACTCCCCCTCGATCGCGGCGATGCGGCTGACGTCATCCTCGCCCACGTTGATCACCAGCAGCACCGGCAGCGAGGTGATGAACTGGTAGGCACGCAGTTCCTTTTCCTCGTCCGGCGAGAAGGACATCGAACGGAGGCCCTGCCCGGACTCCAGGTGCGCCTGCATTCGCTGGAGGAGCGCCCGGTGCGCCTCCATGGCGCCGCGGTCGGCAGCCTTCATCGTGCGCATCTCGGTCTCGATGCGCTGCAGCCGGCGCTCGATCAGCGCGAGGTCGACGAAGGTCAACTCCAGGTCGAGCGCTTCGATGTCGCGGTGCGGGGCGACCGAGCCACCGTCCGGGTGTGGGACGGAGGCGTCCTCGAACGCGCGCACCACGTGCACCAGGGCGTCCATCTTCACGAGTTCGCCGACAAAACCACGCCCCGGGCCGTCCGCGCCAAAACCAGCGACCGGGTAGTCCACCCAGCGGACCTCCGCGTAGGTGGTCTTCTTCGGGTGGAAGACCTCGGACAGCGCGTCCACCCGCGGGTCGGGCACCTTGACGACGCCCACGTTCGGCTCCGCGCCGGAGGAGTACGCGCCCACCTGCGCCGTCCCGCGCGTCACCGCGTTGAACAGCGAAGTCTTGCCTGATCGAGCCTTGCCGATGATGCCGAGGTCCATGCTGGCCAGTCTGGGATCGAGCAGCCGGAGCGGCAACTGCCACGCTCAGCCGCGCTCCTCGGTGGTCAGGACTCCGTGCGCGCGACACCAGGCCTCTACCTCGTCACCCGGCATCGGCGGCGCGATCAGGAACCCCTGCAGGAGGTCGGCGTTCAGCATCCGGAGGAGGGTCCGTTCCGCCTGGTCCTCCACACCCTCCACGACCACGACCATCCCCAGGTGCTGCCCGAGCGCGATGGTGGAGCGGACGATCTCGCGGTCACGCTCGCTCTGACTCGCTCCCGTCACGAACTCACGGGCGAGCTTGATCATCGTGAACGGGAGCCGGCGAACGTAGTTGAGGCTGGCGTAGCCGGTGCCGTAGTCATCGATCGCGAGGCCAACGCCCGCCTGTCCCAGCGCGGCTAGCGCATCTGCGGGCCCCTCGTCCACGCCGACGAACACGCTCTCCGTCACCTCCACCACCAGGCGATCCGGCGGAATATCGCGGGCCCGTGCCTCCACCAGCAGGCGCTCCGTGAAGCCAGGGCGGCGCACGCTCTGCTCCGACACGTTCACATGGAGCTGGATATCGAGCCCGGCCCGCCGCCATCGCCCGAGCCAGTCCAGCGCCTGCTGGCGCACGCTCAGGTCAATGTCGTGCACGAACCCACCCATCTCCGCGAGCGGGATGAACGTGTCCGGAGGGACGTCACCCAGGGCGGGGTCGCGCCAGCGGGCCAGTGCTTCGACGGCGACGACCCGCCCATCCGCGGCACTCACGACGGGCTGGAAGAACACCGTGAGTTCCCCGGCGCGCACGGCGCGCCGGAGCGCGTTCATCCCCTCCAGCCGCCCGCGCGCCGCCTCACCCATCTCTGGCAGGTAGAACTCATAGCGACCGCGCCCGTCGGACTTCGCGCGGTGCAGCGCGGTGGTCGCCGCGCGCAGCAGGTCGTCCACGGACATGCCATCCGCGGGGTAGAGCGCCACGCCCACGGACGCCGTGAGGAACACCTGCTGCCCGCCGGTCGTGAAGGGGACGATGAACGCCCGTACCAACCGATCGGCGAGACGCGTCACCTCCGGCACGGTGCTGGCAACCTGGACAACTGCTAACTCATCGCCACCCAGCCGGCCCACCGTGTCCACATCCCGCACCTGACGCCTGATCCGGTCGCTCATTGACCGGATCAGATCGTCGCCCGCGGCACGGCCCAGCGTGTCGCTGATGTCCTTGAACGAGTCCGCATCGACGAGATGCAGGGCGACGACGCTGCCGTCGCGAGCGGCGCCTGGAAGCGCCGTGGCGATCCGCTCGCGCAGTAATGCGAGGTTGGGCAGGCCGGTCAGTTCGTCGTGGTACGCCAGCCATGCGAGTTGCTGCATCTGCGCATCCCGCTCGCGCTCCGCCGCGAACAGCTGACTCACGTCGCGACCGGTCCCGACCACCCCGACGACGGCTCCGGTCGCGGCGTGGATGGGCGAGATTGAGAGGCGGAGCGCGGTGACCCGTGGGTCCGCCGAGAAGAGCTGAAGCGGCTGGTCGGCCTGTGTCCAGTCAACCGTCACGGCCTCCCCGGCCAGCGTGCGCTGAGTCAGTTCACGGTACGCGTTACCGACATCCGGACCGAACACCTCGATCGGGGTCCGGCCCACGATCCCCGCCACGTGTTCCGGCGTCACCAGCGGCCCGTAGAGCCCGGTGTACCGACCGGAGGCATCCATCGTGAAGACCACGTCGCCGACGGACGCGACGAGGCCACGCAACAGCGCCTCGCTGGCCTCCGCCTTGGAACGGGCCGCCATCAGAGCGTCAAACCGCGGGCGCAACATCATGAACAGCGCCGCACTGGTGACCAGCACGAATCCGGCACCCTTTACCGAGGCGAGTGCGCGCTCAATTTCCTGGGTCGGAGCGATGAACCGCACCGCGACGTCGGTGAAGAGCACCCACGGCAGCGCAATGGCCAGGTAAACCAGGACGATCCGAGTGCCGGGGTGTAGCCGCAATCGCTCCCCCTATCGTTTCTGAGAACGATACTCAGTACGATGCGCGTTCGTTTCGCGCGGCGCAAGGGGAGCGACATTTGAGCCACTATCGGCGGGCCTGCCGCGCGAGGATCGCGCCAAATGCCAGCCCCGCGGCGAGGCCCGTAAACAGCCCGATCGCGCCGCGCGATTGCATCAACCACACGCCCACGACCACGCCCAGCACGATGCCGATCGAGAGCGCCGTGTGTGGCTTCATGCGGCCCCCACGGTCGCGCGTGCGAAGTCGCAGCGCCGCGCCAGCGGGCACGCCTCGCAGCGCGGCGTGGAGCGGCGGCAGGTCTGCTGGCCATGACGCACGATCAGCGCGTGCCACTCGTTCAGCGCCCAGACGTCCGGGCCGATCACGGACAGCAGGAAGTCGCGGTAGACGTCGTACCGCCGCGGCCCGGGCGGGATCCCGAGGCGCTCGAATAAGCGATACGCGTATGCGTCCACGACGAAGGTGGGTTTTCGCGCCGCGTACAGCGTCATCGCGTCCGCGGTCTCCGGGCCGATCCCCCAGATCTTGAGGAGACGGGCGCGCACCTCCGCAGCGTCGCCCTCCAGCAGCGCGTCCAGCGACCCGCCCGCCTCGAACATCACCGCCTCACAGAACGACTGGAGTTTGCGCGCCTTCACGTTGAAGTGGCCGGACGGCCGGACGAGGCCGGCCAGCACGTCGTGCGGCAGCGCCAGGATCGCCTCGGGCGTGGTTGCACCCGCACCGCGCAGGTTTGCGAGCGCGGCGGCGGCCCCGGTCCAGGAGGTGTTCTGCGTCAGGATCGCGCCCAGGCAGATCTCGAAGCGCTGCGCCTCCGGGTCCTCGGACGCCGTGGGCCACCATTGCTGCGGCCCGTAGTGGTCGAGCAGCGCGGCGTATACGCGGCGCACCTGCGGGCGCGTCGGCTTCGCCCGCACGGGCGAGGCGAGGCGGCCCGCCGCGTGGGCGCCCCCCAGCCCGGTGCGCCCCGCCTGTAACCCCTTCATCCTCGTGCCCATTTCGGCAGGGAAGCCTTCGGCACGGCGTCATACGCGGCGATGTACGGCTTCACGTCCAGCACCGGCGTCCCGTCGACCAGGTCGAGGCCCTCGACGGTGAGGCTGTCGCCCTCGATCGAGAGCAGCCGGCAGACGGTGACGCTGATCGGGTTCGGACGGCCGCCGCGTAGCGCGAGCGAGCCCTGCAGGGGGTACCTCGGGTCGCCGGAGGGGTGCGCCTGACGGCGGTCGCGGAACGCCTGCGGCATCTCGTGCAGCCAGCCCAGGACGATGACGTGCGAGTAGTCGGGGAGGCCCAGGAGCGCCTCCCCGAGGCCGGCCTCCAGGTCGATGCGCGAGCGCACGCCTGCCCACGCGCCGCGCGCAGCATCCGTCTCTCCGTTGCGTACGAGGCCGATCGGGCGCATGGCGATCTCGTCCATGCCGGGCATTCTAGAGCGCCCTACCGTCACCACCGCGCCACGCACTACAGGTACCCGCCCGCGCGCACCCTCGATCCCCCGGATCCCGCGGAATCTCGCCAGAATCCGGGCGTCCGTGGTACCATTCAGGGGTGCCGGAGCGGGCCTCGATCGGCCCCTCTCCGCCCCCCGGCGGCACGCTTTATGACTTGAGCCGATCGGCAACACGCGCCCCTCGCGGGCCGCGAGTGAACGGGGTTCCATGACCACGACCGCATCGCGCGCCTCGAAGGGTGCCTCCACCTACACCGCGGACAACATCCAGGTGCTGGAGGGTCTCGAGGCCGTGCGCCGCCGGCCCGGCATGTACATCGGCTCCACCGACCAGCGCGGCCTCCACCACCTCGTCTACGAAATCGTCGACAACTCGATCGACGAGGCGATGGCCGGCTACTGCGACCGCATCGTCATCACCATCGAGCCGACCGGCCACGTGGAGGTCCGCGACAACGGTCGCGGCATCCCCGTGGGCAAGGTCGCCAAGACCGGCCTCTCCGCCGTGGAGACGGTGCTGACCGTCCTGCACGCCGGCGGCAAGTTCGGCGGCGGCGGCTACAAGGTGTCCGGCGGCCTGCACGGCGTCGGCGCGTCTGTGGTGAACGCGCTCTCCTCTGAACTGCAGGTGGAGGTCCGCCAGAACAGCGCGATCTTCCGCCAGGCCTACGCGCGCGGCGTCCCGCAGAACAGCCTGAAGAAAGACGGCTCCACGAAGGCCGACGACACCGGCACGACGATCCGCTTCCTGGCGGACGGCGAGGTGTTCGAGACGCTCGACTACGACTTCGACACCCTCGCCACCCGCTTCCGCGAGATGGCCTACCTGACGCGCGGCGTGTTCATCCAGTTCATCGACCAGCGCGAGGCCGGCCAGGAGCGCTCCTACTACTTCGACTCCGGCATCGAGGCGTTCGTCCGCCAGATCAACAGCACGCGCGGCCCGCTGCACCCGGACCCGATCTACGTGCAGCACGAGACCGAGAACGCCATGGTCGAAGTGGCGTTCCAGTACAACGAGTCCTTCGGCGAGGTGCTGCACTCCTTCGCCAACGCGATCAAGACGCCGGACGGCGGCTCGCACGTCACCGGCTTCCGCTCCGCCCTCACCCGCGTCCTCAACGAGTACGCCCGTAAGGCGAAGTTCCTGAAGGACACGGACCCGAACCTCAGCGGCGACGATGTCCGCGAGGGGCTGGCCGCGGTCATCTCCGTCAAGCTCGCCGAGCCGCAGTTCGAAGGCCAGACCAAGACCCGCCTGGGCAACCCGGAGGTCAAGGGCCTGGTGGAGTCCGCCGTCGCCACGGCGCTCGCGCAGACGCT
>JAUXUW010000010.1 GCA_030684635.1 Dehalococcoidia bacterium | reverse complement strand
CGCGTCCGGCTTGTCCGGCTGGTCGTCGGCGGGGTGGCCGTCGGCTCAGGCGTCGGCGTCACAGCGATCGACGGCGCGACCGTCGGCTCCGGCGTGGGGGCCTCGGTCGCCCTCGGCGCCGGGACAGACCATGACCGCGTCCGGGGTGTCCGACTGGTCGTCGTGTACGTCGGCTCCGGGACGAATGACGCCAGGAGCGTCAACGCAGGCGCGGCATCGGGTGTGGGGATCGCTGTTACCGGGTCCGTCCACGAGCGGCGCGTCCTCGGGGTTGGGGCTGCTTCCGCGGTATCGCGCTCACGCCTCGACCCCGGCGCGACGGCGCTCGAGGGAGCGGTCGAGGCCCGCGGAGTTGCGGCGGGTGCGGGCACCACGGGCGCCACGGTCACATCGGAGGTGAAGTTCGCCAGGCGGATCGGCGCATAGCGGTCGTCGTAGGCGATGACGTGGTAGATCGACTGCCGCGGCGTCTCCTCATACACCCACATGCGCGTGTGCTCATCGTTCGCCCAGGCAGCAAAGAGGCGCACGTGGCCGTAGCCCCGCGGATCGACGCGCTTGGTGAGGTTCATCGCGTCGCCGGGGAGGAGTTCGTCCTTCGTGATCGGCGTGGAGTAGAGGTGCAGCGTGTCCGTGGTCTGGCGGCTGAGGCCCCACGCCCGACTCACGTAGGCGGAGCAGTCGAGCCCTTCGAGCGTGTTGCCGCCCCACACATACGCGATGCCAAGCATCGCCTGCGCGCGCTCGATGATCGCGTTCGCCTCCGTCACCGGCGGGCCGGCTGCCCACGAGGCGGGGGCGGGTTCGGGCGTCGGATCCGCGATCGGCGGCGCAACGGCTCCATCGGCAGCGGATTCCGCGCCATCGGGCAGGTCGTAGCCTTCGAAAGGATCGGGGGCGGGCCAGTAGGGAACGACCACGGGCTCTTCGACCTGATCGTCCGGCTCGACCCCGGGCGCGGGTGTGGAGAACGCCTCGGCCGCCTCGAGCAGTGAACTGGAGGCGGTCATGGTCGTATCGGCAAGAGAAGAACAGCCGAAGGCTGAACTGATCGCCAGCAGGACAGCAAGCGTCCCGGCACGGACGGCGGTGCGGCGATTGACCACGGGGCTCCCCTCGCACCTCGCATGTGCGAGGTCCGGCATGACCGGGTGCAAAGAATCAGGAGCCGCCCGCAGAGATTATGTCGACACGGCGCCCGGCACGCAACGTCACCCCACGGCACCCGCAGTCGCCCCCTCGCCGGTCAGGGAGGTCACGCACGCTGACCGACCCGGCACGGCGATTCGCTCGCGATCCCTCTCGGATTCGTCCCCGCAGGTGGAGGGTGCGTCACGCCAGCCTCGAACACGCTCGTCCGGCGCGGACAGCCTGACGGTTGCTCACTTCGCCGAGTCACCGCTGTACTCGGACGCTGTGGTCGGCGCCGGCATCGTGGCGGTGTGGCTGATGGCCTTCGTCGGCGCCGCGTACCTCCTGCTCAAGCGACGGGATGCCTAGCGAGTACCAGGAGGTAGCGCCACTCGGTGATCGACGAGAGGCCCCGGCGTACGCCGGGGCCTCTCCATACCAGCCTGATCCCCGCGGGTCGCCGCTCATCCGTGATCACGTCCTCGCGCCCGAGCGGTGTTGCGGCGCTCCCATACATCCGATTCTGCCATGGAGCGTGATCGCCTTCGCCGTGGGGCTCACCTGCGGCGGCGCGCCGGTCACCACGGCGATCTCGCGTGGTGTGCTCCATCGCGAGCCAGATCTCGTCGGCCGGGCCATCGCCGTCTCCTTCCCCCTGGGCTGTCGGAGTCGCCCGCACTCTACATCCGTTATGCAACACATCCGTGATTGCGCTTCCCGCCGAGCGTATGCTGCGGCGATTGTCTGCTGCCGCGTCGCGGAGTCCGGATCGATGGCGTTCCGTTCCGCGTTGATCGCCCTGAGCAACGGCGGGCCCGGTGTGAGGAATGCCCTCGATGACGAACGCCACGCCCACACCAGCCCCGCCAGCCCCTCGACCCGCGGGGAAGCTCAAGACGGCGTTCGCGGCGTTCGAGGATCGGGACTTCCGCTACCTCGGGCTCTCGACGCTGGCCCTCGGGCTCGGGCAGTGGGCTCAGCAACTGGGACTCGCGTGGCTCGCGCTTGAGCTGACGGGCTCGGCGGTGCAGCTCGGCACGATCTCGGCGTTCCGCGGTGGCGTTGGCGTGGTGACCGCGCCGCTGGGCGGCTACCTCGCCGACCGCTTCCCCCGACGCGCCGTGCTCGCGTTCACCACGCTCGCGAGCGCGGTGCAGGCGACGTTCTTCGCCGTCCTCATCCTGTCGGGGCACATCGAGTTGTGGCATGTGTACGTGCTGGCGTTCGCCGGCGGCGTCGTGCAGTCGTTCACTCAGCCGGCCCGGCAGTCCTTCGTCTACGACATCTCGACGGACGAGACATTCCTCAACGCGGTGACGATGAACTCGCTCATCCAGAACGTCTCACGCATCACCGGCCCGCCACTCGCTGGAATGGTGATCGGCTTCTGGGGCACCGGGACGCTGTTCACGGTGATGGCCGGGCTCGAGATTGTCGCGGTGGTGTTCACGCTGATGATCAGCACTACCACCCGGCAAAAGCGGATCGAAAACCCACGGGGCATGGGGTCTGCGCTCAGCGACGTGCGAGACGGGTTCGCCTACACCTGGAGTGACAAACGCGTGCTGGGGCTGATCATCGCCCACGCGATCCCGACGCTCCTCATCTTCCCCTATCTCCCGTTCCTCGCGCTGTTCGCAAAGGACGTGCTGGACCGCGGCCCGGAGGCGTTCGGGCAGCTCTCCTCGATGGGTGGGTGGGGGTCGCTGGTCGGGCTCACCGCGCTCACGCTGATGGGTGACCTGAAGCGCAAGGGCCGGATGATGCTGGGGTGCTTCTCGATCTACATGGTGATGGTGCTGGGCTTCACGCTCTCCAGTAACTACATGCTCTCCCTGCTCGCGCTCGCAGCGGCCGGGGTCTTCTCCTCGATCGCGTTCACACTGAACAACACCCTGATCCAGGTGTCCTCAAAGAACGAGTTCCGGGGGCGGGTGATGTCGGTATGGCAGGTGGTGAGCGGCCTCCAGCCGCTCGGGGCGCTGCCGATGGGCATCTTCATCCAGCAGTACGGCCCCCAGGCCACCGTTGCGGGGTTCGTGATCACGGCGATGATCGCGTACGCCATCTACATCGCTATCTTCGCCTCGGTGCGACGGGCTTAGGTCGCGGCGGGCGGAGTGCGCCCGGGCGCTAGATCCCGGGGTCCCGCCCGAAGGCGATCGCCTTCGCGACATGACTCGGACGCTGCTCCGCCCACCGGACGAGGAGCAGGAGGACCGCCGATGCACCGAAGCCCGCCGTGAACAGCCAGTAGGGGATCGAGTACGAGCCCGTCAGGTCGAAGAGGAACGCACCGCCGATTGACCCGACGAGCTGGCCGACGAACGCGACCATCGCCACGGTCCCGCTGACGGCGCCGAAGTGCCGCACACCGAACACGCGAGGGATGAACAGCGGCTCCAGCATGGGGCCGAAGGCGCCCCCGATCCCCCAGAGCACGACGAAGATGGCGATCCCGAAGGTGTCCGTGTTGATGAGCAGGGCGGCCAACGCGATCCCCTGGGAGATTGCGACGGCGACCCCGAGGGGATAGGGCGTCCGGTAACGCGACAGCGTGGCGCCGAGGGGGATGCGGGCGATCGTGCGGATCAGCGACGCGGCTGCGAAGACCGCCGCGCCGGCCTGCACGCCGCGGCTCTGGAAGAAGTCCAGGCCCAGGTTCGTCACCGAGCCCTGCCCCATGAAGAAGAGCATCAGTCCGACACCCAGCAGCCAGAAAGCGGGCGTCCGAGTTGCGGCGGCCGCCGTGAAGCCCCAGGTCTGCTCTGCCGGGAGCATGGTGAGCCCTCGGTCGCTGTGCCCCACGTTGGGCTGAAGCCCCAGGTCGGACGGGCGGTCACGCACCAGCAGGAGCGCCGCCGTCCCCTGCAGCACCAGCACGGTCACCGCGGTGATCCGCATGGTGTACGACCAGTTGGTGGAGCGCTGCACGACATCGAGCAGCGGCAGCAGCGTGGCCCCGCCGAGGCTGAACCCGACGGTGAGGACACCCAGGGCGGACTGGCGCAGCCGGCCATCGAACCAGCGCGTCATCAGCCAGTTGTACGGGATGGGCTGGGCGAAGCCGCGGACCAGGCCCACCAGGATCCACCCGAGGTAGAGGAGCGGCAGGCTCGTCGCGAGCGACGTGAGGAACAACGCCGCCGGGAAGAGGACGGAACCCAGCAGCAGCGGGCGCCGTGCCCCATTCCGGTCGATGAACCGCCCGACGAACGGCCCTACGAGGGCGGATGCGGCCTGGCCCGTGAGGAACGCTGTGACCACCGGCGTCCGCGCGACCTCGAAGTCATCCGCGATGGCCGGGATCCACAGCGACACCGCCCAGAAGGTGGCGAAGTTGGACACCGTATTGCAGACGACACCCGCACCCATCAAGAACCAGCCGTAGTGGAACGGCAGGCGCTGAGCGATCGACCTCATGGACCCCTCGACTGGTGGGTGACCCCCGGAGCGAGCGACAGTAGCACCGGCCCCCGTTACGAGGCGCGGGCCACTGGATCAGGCGACGTGGACTGAGCCGCCGAGGCCTGGCAGGTACACCTGCACTCCGGGTGCCAGGCGCGCTGCTGCCGCGCGGAACGCCGTCCCGGGCTGCTCGAAGCGGTCGCGACGAACACACCCTAGGCCCACCGGCCAGAACGTGCCCCAGTGGACGGGCAGGGCCGCGCGCGGCCGCAGCAGGAGCAGGGCCTGCGCCGCACCGAGGGGATCCAGGTGGCCGCCTCGGAGCGTCGGCCCCCACCCGCCCACGGGGAGCAGCGCCAGGTCGATGCCGCCGGGTGCGAGGCGCGGGATCTCCCGCATGCCGTCAAAGAGATCGGTATCGCCCGCGAAGTACACGGTCGCGCTCCCCTCAGCGACGTAGCCGAGGGCTGGAGCGCGCGGCCCGGAGGGAGCGCGGAAGCCCTGGTGGGCTGCCGGCGTGACATGCACCCGTAGCGTGCCGACCGTTACGCAGTCGCCCGCCTCGACCTCCTCGACGGACCCGAAGCCTCGACGCCGGAGCCACGCGCCGACCCCGGCGGGGACGATGACCCGCGTGGTGCGCGGCAGCAGGCGGAGCGACGGCACGTGCAGGTGATCCTGATGCGCGTGCGAGATCAGCACGGCATCCAGCGGGTGGAGTGCAGCGAGGCTGACTGCGTTCGGCGTCCGACGTCGGACGAACGGCGCGAAGCCGCCTGTGAGGACCGGGTCGGTCAACAGCCGGACACCGTCGAGTTCGATCAGGGTGGTGGCGTGGCCGATCCAGGTCACAGCGTGAGCCATGCACCCATCATCCTCCCTGACGC
This sequence comes from Dehalococcoidia bacterium, assembly GCA_030684635.1. Classification (GTDB taxonomy): domain Bacteria; phylum Chloroflexota; class Dehalococcoidia; order UBA2979; family UBA2979; genus W-Chloroflexi-9. Next base: position 11,425 of record JAUXUW010000010.1, on the reverse strand, counting down.
GGGGCTGCCGCTTACCATTCGCTCAGTCCCTTGCCCCGGCGATTCGACTCGAGGCCCGACGACATGGTTTCCACCGCCCTGATCGTGCTCCTGGTGGCGCTGAAGTTCGGCTTGCCGATCCTCCTCGTGCCGTTCCCGTTCCTGGCCGGCTGGGCGAACTTCGTCCTGGACACGGTCGATGGCGACCTCCTGATCCCCCTCGGGCTCTCCGACCCCGTCTACCAGACGATCGACAAGGCGGCGGACTGGTTCACCTACGTCTTCATGGTGGTCGCGGCGTGGCGCTGGCCGATCCGCCGGATCGTGATCGCGCTGTTCCTCTTCCGGTCGATCGGACAGGCGCTCTTCTTCGTCACGCGCGACGAGATGATGTTTTTCTACTTCCCGAACTTCCTCGAGCCGCTCTTCCTGATCTACGCCACGATCCTCTTCTTCAGACGGGCGGACGGGCACGCGTTCTACCGGCGCCACATCGTCTGGGTGTGGACAATCGTGGTGCTCTACAAAATGCAGGACGAGTGGATCACCCACGTCGGGAACATCGACCGCTCGGAGCTCATCCAGCGCCTGCTTCCGCCGTGGTAGTCACGTCCGAGGCACCCGCATTCCCCTGCTGGCGCGGCCTATACTCGCGCCGAGCCGCACCTTCGGCGGCGGATCGAGGCGCATCATGACGTCCCACATCACCAACACGGCGGCGACCCCCACGGCCGACCTCGCCCGGTTCATCGTCGAGGCGCGCGTGCCGGGGGATGTCCGAGGCACCACGCGCCGCTACCTGCTCGACTGGCTCGGCTCCACGGTGGCGGGCGGGGAGTTACGACCCCCGGCGATCATCCGCGAAGTGATCGAGGAGCTCGGCGGGCACCCGCAGGCGACGGTCCTCGCCAACGGCACGCGCACCTCCGCACCGCTCGCGGCGCTCGCCAACGCTGCCGCCTCCCATGTGCTGGAGGTGGACGACCTCGACCGTGCCTCGATCTCCCACCCCGCCGCGCCGGTCGTCGCCGCGGCGCTCGCTGTCGCCGAGCGCGACGGCGTGACGGGCGAGGAACTGCTCGACGCGATCGCCATCGGCTACGAGGTCATGATCCGCGTTGGCGAAGCGCTCGGCCCGAGCCACTACGAGCACTGGCACACCACGGGGACGGCAGGCACGTTCGGCGCTGCCGCCGCCGCCGCGCGGCTCGGCCGGCTCGATGCGCCGGCCACGCTCTCGGCGCTCGGCTCGGCCGGGACGATGACGGCCGGGCTGTGGGAGTTCCTCGCGGACGGCGCGATGTCCAAGCAACTGCATCCCGGCAAGGCCGCACACGACGGCGTGCTGGCCGCGCTCCTCGCCGCCCGCGGCTTCACGGCCGCTTCCCGCATCCTGGAGGGCGCGAAGGGCCTGCTGGCCGCGATGTCCGACGCGCCCGACCTCGGCGCGCTCACCGAAGGCCTGGGCGTCTCGATGGAACGATGGCGGATCGAGAACGTGTCCTTCAAGGTCCACGCCTCCTGCCGCCACACGCACCCGGCCGTGGACGCGGCCCTGCAACTGCGCGAGCAGCACGAAGTCCACCCGGCGCAGATCGAGCGTGTGGAGGTGCGCGTCTACTCGCAGGCGCTCGGGCTGCTCGACGGGATGGAGCCGACGACGCCGTACGCGGCCAAGTTCTCGCTGCCGTTCTGCGTCGCCAGTGCGCTCCGCTTCGGTGACCTGGCGCCGCACCGGTTCAGCGATCAGACGATCGCGGACGCCGACACGCTGGCGCTGACTGAACGCGTGACATTCACCACCGACCCTGCCCTGGACCTGCTGTACCCCGCCGCGTGGCCCTCGATCGTGTCGATCGTGCTGCGCACCGGCGAGCGGCTGGAGGCGCGCATCGACCACCCGGCCGGCGACCCGGAAAGCGGCATCACTGAGGCGGACATCGCCGCAAAGTTCCGGACGCTCACGGACGGCATCCTCGGCGAACGGAGCGCAGCCCTGGCGCACGCCGTGCTGGCGGCGGAGCCGGCCCCGAACGCCACATCGATCGCCCGCCTCGCCACGGTGGTCGTGCCGAGCAACGCGCCGGCCTAACCCTCCGCGACGCCTCGTCGCCGTCGGGCTACGAGGCGCGCGCGATCACGAACAGCAGGAGGTACTTGCAGGGGTCGTCGACATCGCCCTCGATGAGGTTGCTGGCCTTCGCCAGCAACTTCTCCTCGTCGAGCAGCCACGACCGGTTCTCCCCGCTCTCACGGACGCTGGTCTGGAGGATCACGAGCGGCCTCGACGGGATCTCCGCCGGACCATCGGCCGTGACCAGGTCCCCGCCTGACTCCCGGTCCGTGAGGTAGAGGCCCTCCACCACATACCGCTGGCCGGTGATGGGCGCCCCGGTCTGGCGGTCCACGCCGTCGACGAGCAACTCATCCCCGACGTTGATGTCCGCGAGGGCGGCGAGCAGGCCCGGCTCGCCCTGCCAGCGGCTGTGGCCGAAGACCCACGCCTTGTTTTCGAGACCTGCGAACGCCACCTCGGGCGTGGCAATCCCGCGCTCCGGGACGGTCAGTGTCTGCTGTCCCGCGGGCGGGGCGGGACAGCCGGGCGGGACGACCGAGGTATCGGGGATGACCTGGCTGCGGTGAACCTCGGCATCGATGCCCAGCGTCGGGATCGACAGTCGCGTCACCTGCAGATCCTGGAACAGCGGCTCAGGCGATGGCGACGTGGTCGGACTCGCCGCGACGGTGGCAGTGGCGGTGGCGACGGCCGTGGCGGACGCGCCCGTCGGGCTCGGCGCCGGCGTAGCCGGCGTGCTCGCGGAGGAGCAACCGGCGCCGAGCAGCACCAGGAGCAGCAGGGACATCGAACGGACGCGACTCATACGGATAGCGTACGGGATGCGCCGATTGGCGCGCGTATGATCCTGGTCCAGTCGGCGATGGAAGGCGGTCGGGACGCGTGATCGACCCGAGGCGGTCCCCCCGCTACCCCATCCTGATCGCGGTGGTCGCGTTCCTGTCGTTCGCCCTCACGATCGGCATCACGCAGTACTCCTTCGGCGTGTTCGTGACGGAACTGGAGGGCGAGTTCGGCTGGACCCGGAGCGAGGTGAGCGTGGCGCTCTCCTTCTTCGCGCTCTCGGGCGCCGCCGCGCTGCCAGTCGGGTGGGCGCTCGACCGCGTCGGCGCCCGCCCTGTGATGCTTGCCTCTCTCTCCGCGCTCGCCGTGAGCCAGTTGCTGCGCCCGTTCATGGCCGAGTTGTGGCAGTTCTACGCACTGAACGCGCTGCAGTTCGCCGCCGTCCCCGGCGCCGCGCTCATCACCGGCGCCCGCATCGTCGGCATCTGGTTCGAGAAGAACCGGGGCCGGGCGATGGGCCTGACGGCGATGGGCGCCAACTTCGGCGGCATCGTCTTCTCTTCACTCACCGCTTCGCTCATCGGGCGGCTCGGATGGGAGGGGACGTACTTCGTCTACGGGCTGCTCTACGCCTCCCTGCTCCCACTCGTGTTCCTCGTCGTCCGCGAGCGCCCGGCGGAACGGCGCGACGAGGCGACCGGCGAGATGACCGGTCGCCCGGTGCTGGGCGGCGTCACGCTCCGCACCGCGCTCCGCAGCCGCGTCTTCTACATCGTGGTCGTCGCGTTGCTGTTCGCGCAGGTGACGTACCAGTCGGTGCTGCCACAACTGGTGCCGCACCTGGAGAACGTCGGGATCTCGCGGACGCAGGCCGCGGCGGCGCTGAGCGGGTTCGCGCTCTTCGGGATGGGCGGAAAGGTGCTCTTCGGCTGGTTCTGCGAGCGCTATCCCGCGCGGTTCGCGCTCATCGCCAGCCTATCGTGCCAGGTCGCCGGGATCGCGATCCTGCTGTCAGCGGGCGCGTCGCCCTGGGTCTGGCTGTTCGTACCGGTGTTCGGCCTCGGGTTTGGCGCGCTCGGCGCGATCATGCCGCTGCTGGTCCAGGAGACCTTCGGGCTCGCCGCGTTCGGGACGATCTTCGGGCTGATCAACTTCCTGACACTCGGCGCGGCGCTCGTGGGGCCACCGCTGGTCGGCGCCTCGTTCGACGCGACCGGCTCCTACCGGACAGCCTTCACCGTGATCGCCGGCCTGTTCGTCGCCTCCGCGATCACGATCTCGTTCGTCCGCCCGCTCGCGGGCGCCTCACGCGCGGCTCCCGCGACGAGGCCGGCCGCCGAGGCGTAAGCGGACGCGCTACTGGCCGTACCGATCGCCGATCGCGCCCCGTTCGAGGAGGGCCGCGACCTCGTCCGTGCTGTAGCCGAGCTCCTGCAGCACCTCGTGGTTGTGCTCGCCAACCAGCCCACAGGCGAGGTCCCACGAGGGCGCATCCGGCTCGACCTGCCACAGGAAGCCGGCGAGCGTCTGGGTCCCGGCGTAGCGGTGGTCGACCGTCTGCAGCCAGTCGCGGTGCGCGATCTGCGGGCTGGTCATCAGCCCGATGTGGAAGATCACCGGCGCCGCGATCCCGCCGGCCTCCGCCACCGCGTGCGCGACCCCCTCCGCCGTACCGGTGGCGGCAAACGCGGCGAGCGCCGCGTCGATCTCGGCGCGCGACCGCAGGCGACCGATGACCGAGGCCCACGGGTGCGGGGGCTCGGCCCACTCCGGGTGGCCAGCGGCGCGGGCAACGCCCGCCCACTGCACGTCGTTCTCCGCCGCGATCACCACCCACGCGTCCGCGCCCGCCTCGCCGCCCGCGGCGCGATAGCAGCCGTGCGGCACGACGTGCGGGTCGGCGTTCCCGAGACGCGGCGGGAGGCGTCGGTGCATCGTCCACTCCGCCTGCAGGGCGGGCAGCTGCCATGCGAACGCCTCCGCCTGCGACATGTCGATGAAGCAGCCCTCGCCCGTCTCCTCGCGACGCAGCAGGCCCGCCACTACGGCGGTCACGAGGCCGACCGCGCCGGTGGCGTCCGTGTGGTACATGACCGGGACCTGGTCCTCGGGCCCGCCGGGGTAGCCACGCACGGCCATATGCCCGAGGGTGGCGTCCAGGCCTGAGCCGAGCGTCGCGTAGCCACGGTACGGGCCATCCACGCCCCACCCTGGCATCGAGATCATGACCAGGCGCGGGTTGATCGCGTGCAACCGCTCCCACCCCAGCCCCAGGCCTTCGATCGTGCCGGCCGAGTACCCCTCGATCAGCACGTCCACGGCCGAGGCCAGGCGGCGGACGACCTCCGCACCGGCGTCGTCACGGATGTTCACGGCAATGTTGCGCTTGTTCCGGTTCGCCATGTGATGCGAGCCCGCCCGCTCGTACGGCGGCCCGTCCCCGGGGACGGCCGTGCCCTCGCGCAGCGGGCGGGAGATCGCCGGGGGCCGCGGGAACGACTCGAGGCGGATGACGTCCGCGCCCAGGTCGCCGAGCAGGGACGTTCCCATCGGCCCCGCCCACACCTCGGTCATGTCGATCGCGCGGATCCCTGCGAGCAGTTGCGAGGTCATGGTCACTCCCCCGGGGCACTCATCCCGTCACGCCGGCGCGGAAGAGCGCGATCTGCTCCTCCGCGCTGTAGCCAAGTTCCGACAGCACGGCCGCGGTGTGCTCGCCGAGGGCGGGCGCCGGCGTCACCGACCACGCGCCCTCCAGGCGGAACGGCGGGCCGGCGAGTGTGTGCTCGCCCATGCCGGGCTGCTGCACTCGCACGTACGAGCCGCGCGCCACCGCCTGTGCGTCCTCGAACGATTCGCCGACGTCGAGCACGGGCGCCACCATCACGCCGTGTGACTGCAGTTCCAGGAAGACCTGGTTGCGTGTGCGCGTGGAGAGGTACTCCCGCAGGTAGCCCATGAACTCGTCGAAGTGCGCCGGTTTCTGGGCCGGGTCCGTGAACCTTGGATCGGTGGCGAACTCGGGATGGCCGATGCCGCGACAGAGGCGCGAGAAGAACGGCTCGTTCGCCGCGAAGAAGGAGACGTACCCGTCCGTCGCGCGCAGCAGGCCGTTCGGGTAGACGGCGCGGGAGAGCCCGGCGGGACGGGGTGTGTCCGCGCCCGTGAAACTCCAGGGCACGAACCAGTTGTCGACGTTGCCCGCCAGCGCCTCCACGCCGCCGACCTCGATCTGGCGGCGCACGCCATCGCGTCGCCGTCCCCAGATCGCCGAGGCCGCCACCGCCGTCGCGGTCGACGCCCACTGCAGCGTCGCGACCTGCGCCGAGTAGCGCAGCGGTTCCTGCCCGTCGAACGAGTGCCGGAACATCCGGTTGGACCATGCGAAGAGCGACAGGTCGTTCTCGTCGCGCTCCGCGAACGGCCCGTCCAGGCCATGCACCGCGAGCGTGACCGTGATCGGCCCGCCGTCACCGAGGCGTGCGACGACATCCAGCACCCGGCGCGCCTCGCCGGGTGGCAGGTGCAACACCACCAGGTCGCTCTGCGCCGCCAGTACGCCCAGCACCTCCAGCCCGGAGGCGGAGGTGTGATCCAACGCGACGGAGCGCTTCCCGGTGTTCAGGGCAAGGTGGAACGCGCCACGGTCCAGGTGCGGGACATCCTCGGGGAACGGCGGCAGGCGGCGCACCTCACCGCCCGCACGGCTCTCCACCGCAACGACCGACGCCCCGTAGTCGCTGAGGCTCTTCGTGGCGCCCGCCACTGCGACGGTGCCACCGACCTCGACCACCCGCACGCCCGAGAACGGCTGCGCCATGCGCGCCCCCTGACCGAAGCCGACCGCCCCGTGGATGCGGCACGGCGGCGGGGTTACTCGTCCGAATCACGTGCGTTGTATCACGTCTGGCGGCACGGTACCGTGCGCCCGATCCCCTGCGCGCGCAGGAGCGAGGAGCACGTCATGGCCGTCACCCGGTTCGAGATCCGCTCGCGGGAGCCGCTCGAGGGCGGGCGGGCGTTCGGAGATGCCGGCGCCTACGAGCGCATCGAGGGGGTGCTGCACTTCGCCGTCGACCCCAGGCACCCGGCCAACCGCGAGATCGTCGACCTCGACCTCGCACAGCGCACCGCGGACGGCCTCGTGCGGTTCCAGGCGGACGCGACCCTGCTGCAGCCCGTTGACGGCGCACGGGCGAACGGGAGCCTCCTCCTGGATGTGGTGAACCGCGGGCTGCGCACCTTCCCGCGCTACAACCGCGCCTCCACCAGCGCCCAGGACCCCGCGACCATCCCGGTCGGAGACGGCTTCCTGATGCACCGCGGGTGGACCATCGTCTCCGTCGGCTGGCAGTGGGACGTGATCCGCGGCCGCAACCTCATCGGCCTCGAGGCGCCGATCGCGCTCCAGGACGGACGGCCGGTCGAGGGCGAGGTGTCGGTCACCCACCAGTTGACCGCGCCGGCCACGCACCTGCTGCTCGCCGACCGCCAGCACCGGCCGTACTCCGCCGCCACCCTGGACCAGCCGCAGGCCCGGCTCACGGTGCGGGACTACCCGAGCGCACCCCGGCGCGAGATCCCGCGTGGCCGCTGGCGCTTCGGGCGCGTCGAGGATGGGCGCGCCGTGGATGACCTGGACTACTACACGCTGGACGGCGGCTTCGAGCCGGGGCCGATCTACGAAGTCGTCTACCGCACCAACGTCGCGCCCGTCGCCGGCGCCGGCATCCTGGCCGTCCGCGACGCCGCCTCGTTCCTCCGGTATTCGCCGGAGGGCGGCAACCCCGCCGCCGGGCGGATCAGCCACGCGTTCGCGTTCGGCATCTCGCAGTCGGGGCGCTTCCTCCGGACGCTGCTGGCGCACGGCCTGAACGTGGACGAGGCGGACCGGCCCGTGTTCGACGGGATGCACATCCACGTCGCCGGCGCCCGGCGCGGGGAATTCAACCACCGCTACGCACAGCCCTCCATGCAGTACGCCTACGGCTTCGGCCACCTCCCGCCCTTCTCGTACGACGACGACGTCGACCCGCTGACCGAGGCGCCGCTGCCCGGCCTGTTCACGCGCCTCCGTGCGCTCCGCGCGGCCCCCCGCGTGATCGCGACCAACTCGGCCGCCGAGTACTGGCGCGGCGATGCGGCGCTGGCTCACGTGGACGCAGCGGGAGAGCGAGACTTCCCCGACCCGCCGGTAGTACGCACCTACCTGTTCGCGGGCGTGCAGCATGGCGCCGGCGCCCCGCGGCTCAGCGACACCAGCGCCCTGGACGCCACCAACCGGGGCGCCCACTACCTCAACGTTGTTGACTACACCCCACTCTTCCGGGCCTCGCTCATCAACCTCGAGGCATGGGTGCGCCAGGGCGTGGAGCCTCCACCGAGCCGCGTGCCACGGATCGCGGACGGCACGGCGGTGCCGCGGGCAACCGTGATCGAGACGTTCCGCACGATCCCGGGCGCCCGCGTGCCGCAGCCCGACCGGCTCTGGTCCGTGCCCCGTGTTGACCTCGGGGCAGGCGAGGAGGCCGGCGTCGGCGCCTTCCCCGCGGCCACCGGCGAGGCGTTCCCAACGCTCGTCTCAGCCGTGGACACGGACGGGAACGAGGTCGCCGGCATCCGCCTCCCGGACCTCACGACGCCGCTCGGGACGCACACGGGCTGGAACGTGCGCCATCCCGACACGGGAGGCGACGGCCAGATCATGCCGATGATGGGCTCCACGTTGCCATTCGCCGCGACCCGGAACGAGCGCGCGGCGACCGCCGACCCCCGTCCGTCCATCGAGGAACGGTACGGGGGGCGGGAGGCGTACCTGGAGCGGGTGCGGTCGGACGCCGCGCACCTCGCCGCCGACCGCTACCTCCTCGCGGAAGACGTCGACGTGGTTGTGGCGGACGCAGCGGCCCGCTGGGACGTGATCGTGCCAGTCCCGGCCCGCTAGCTCCCCCGACCGAACCCGCGCGGCACCTCGAGCGCGGCTAGTTGCCCAGTTGCTCCCGCAGGAATGTGGTGGTGCGCGTCACGGCGTCCCCGTGCAGGGGCGTGTCGAAGAGGATGCCGTGGCCGTGGTTCGGGTAGTAGTGCGACTGCACCGTCCGGCCCAGGGCGAGCAGGCCCGCCTCCAGCGACTGCGCGTTAACGACGGGCACCACGGAGTCGGCATCACCCTGAAGCAGGAGCACGGACTCCGTGATCTGCGCAGCCAGGAGCACGCCACCGGGCGGCGCCCCGCCGATGGCGACGATCGCCTGGATGGACTCGGTGCTGATCGCGCCCGTCAGCAGCCCGACGATGGAACCTCGCGAGTTCCCGACCAGCCCGACCCGGTCGCTGCGGACGCCGGAGAGCGTCTTCGCCGCGGCCACGAGGGCGGCCACGTCATCGACGGCAGCGGGCGAGGTGACTGCCTTCAGGGTGGGGCCGTCCGGGCACGGGATGCCCTCGGGCAGTGTTACCGGGGTCGGTGCGTCCGGGTCGGAAGCGCCGTCGTAGTTGCCGGCGAACCAGCACCCGACCAGCACCACGTTGCCCGCGTCCGCGATCTCTTTGCCCAGGCTCAGGAAGTCGGTCGAGAAGCCGCTCTGGCCGTGCAGCAGCACGACGACCGGGAACGGCCCCGCCCCGTCCGGGCGGATCACGTTGGCAAGGATGGTCTTGCCGTCGGGCGCGGCCACCGCGATCCACTCCGCGCTCGACGAGGCGACCCCGCTCGGCGCTGACGTCGTGGTCCACGAGCCGGCCTTCGGCGGCGTCGGGGTGGGCGTTGCCCCGGGGGGTGAGGGCTGCGAGGAACGGATGAGGACGATCGCGGTCGGGCCGGCGAAGCCGGCGGCGTACGTGGCGCGGAAGCGGTCGCTGACGAACGACGGACCGCCGATCGCCAGTTGCGAGAAGCGCCCCGTCGTGTCCTGCGCCCACGCCCCGGACGCGCCGCTTGCGGCTGTGGCCCCCTCCAGTTCCTCGATGCTCCCACCGAGGAAGACCACATATGCAACGCCGAGTTTGGAGAACACGGGCGGACTGACAAAGCCGGCGGTCTGCGCCCCCACGTACGAGGCGGGGATGAACAGGACCATCGCGAGGATCGCGGCGGTAAGGGCTCGCTTCGTTGAGGTTGGAATCGTCACTCTGCGCCTCCAGGAACACCCGCATGACTCAGCCGGTCGGAGCGCGTGCTTCCGCCACCACGGGCCAGTGTCGATCCCCCACACCCTATCGGAACAGGGACCACCGTCCTGCCCTCGCGGGACTTTTGCCGGCGGGACGTCGGACGGGCTTGGCCTCGGTATTACACTCGTCGTCGCGCGCGTGCGCGGTTCAGGAAGAAGTGAGGGACAACGTGGACTGGAACGATTCCGAAGAACAGGTGATCTTCCGTGCGCAGGTCCGGGAGGTCATTGAGACAAAATTGCCGGAACGCTACCGGCGCTCGTCGGGGGCGGAGGAGGGCGCCGGCAGCTGGCAGTCCGACCGCATCTCGAAGGACCCGGAGGCGCGGAAGGCCGCGACCGACTGGGCGAACGCCCTCGCCGAACGAGGGTGGATCGCGCCGCACTGGCCGAAGGAATACGGCGGCGCCGGCCTGACCCCGATGGAGCAGTTCGTCTTCAAGCAGGAGATGGCCCAGGCCCAGGCACCGGGCGTGGGCGGCATGGGCGTCTCGCTCCTCGGCCCCACCCTGATCGTGCACGGCACGGAGGCCCAGCGCGCCGAGCACCTGCCGCGCATCCTGTCGGGCGAGGTCGCCTGGGCGGAGGGCTACTCTGAGCCAGGTGCCGGCTCAGACCTCGCCTCCCTGCAGACGCGCGCGATCAAGGACGGTGATGACTACGTCATCAACGGCCAGAAGATCTGGACGTCCGGCGCACACACCGCGGACTGGCTCTTCGCACTCGTCCGCACGGACCCGGAGGCGCCGAAGCACCGCGGCATCTCCTTCCTGATGATGGACATCCACACCCCCGGCCTGAACGTGCGCCCGCTCATCAACATGGCCTGGGAGCACGGCTTCAACGAGACGTTCTTCGAGGACGTACGGGTGCCGGCGAAGAACCTCGTCGGCGACGAGAACCGCGGCTGGTATGTTGGCGCCTCGCTGCTCGACTTCGAGCGCTCCAACATCGCCGGGGCGATCGAGAACCGCCGGATCCTCACCGACCTCATCGCCTACGCGACGAGCGAGGACGGCCGGGGGCAGTCGCGCCTGTCGCAGAGCGACTCGCTGCGGCACGAGGTCGCCGAGGCCTACGTGCAGACGGAGGTGCTCTTCAACTTCTCGTTCCGCATCATCTCGATGCAGAACCGCGGCCTGATCCCGAACTACGAGGCCTCCACGAGCAAGCTCTTCAACTCGGAGCTTGTCCAGCGTTCCGCGCGGCTCGGCACGAAGGTGTTCGGGCTGTACGGCAACCTGTGGGACCGCCATGACCCGCGTGCGCCGATGGGTGCGCAGTTCACGCGCCGCTACGTGACCTCGATCCCGAGCACGATTGCGGCGGGCTCTTCCGAGATCCAGCGCAACATCATCGCGACCCGCGGCCTCGGGCTGCCTCGCGGCTAATGCTCACGTTCACGGCGGTGGGG
>JAUXUW010000006.1 GCA_030684635.1 Dehalococcoidia bacterium | reverse complement strand
TGTGCATGCCGCAGCGGTTCACGCAGGTCGTGCAAACCTTTACCCGGCCACCCTTCGGCAGGAGGCCGCGCAGCATCGCCTGCAGGTCGAACTCGCTGCCCTCTGGCATCGCTCCCTGCCGGATGAGGTCAGTGGCGTCGTTCATCACGAAGATGCGCACGGAGACGCCCTGCTCCTGGAGTGTCGCGGCGAGGCGAAGCGCGTTCCACGTCGTATCGCCGTCAAAAGGAGAGTGGCTGAGGATGATCAGCACGCTCGTACCTCGGGCAGGCTTCAGTGCTTGCCGCACCCGTTCCACAACTGCGTTCGGGCGCATGATCCGTGGGACGCTCATGCGGGTACCCCTTCCTCGACGGGATGTCCCGCCGCTTTCCATTCCGGAAAGCCATCCGCCAGTCGCAGCGCTCGAATCCCGCGGGCTCGGAGCTCGCTGACCGCCTCGGCGGAGAGGAAGCAGTAGGGGCCGCGGCAATACGCAATGACCTCTCGGTCGGTGGGCAGGTCTGGCAGGCGGTCGCGCAGCTCCGGCAGCGGCACGGAGATCGCCCCGGGCAGGTGGCCCGCGCGGTACTCCGGCGCCGGCCGGACATCGATCAGCAGCACATCACCCGAGTCGAGGCGACGGAGCAGTTCCTCCTGATCGACCGGCTCCAGCGGATCGGCGTCCGAGAAGGCGGCCGCCACGGCCTGGTCGACCTCCGCGAACCGCTCGCGGGTCAGGTCACGGAGCGCGAACCAGAAGCGGAGCACCGAGTCGTCCGCCAGCCGGTAGTAGAGGCGCGGGGGCACCCGCCTGGACTGCACGAGCCGCGCCTCCGCCAGCAACTTCAACTGCCGAGACGCATTGGGGACGGCGAGGTCGGCCGCGCGCGCGAGCTCCTCGACCGTCTGCTCGCCTTGCGAGAGCCGGTCGATCAGACGCAGCCGGCTGCCCGTGGAGAGGGCGGAAGCGACGGAGGCGAACTGCTCGAAGATATCTAACTGCATAGTCGTGCAACTATGCAAGAATCTGGTGCCCAGCGCAAGCGCCGCGACCCTGGTGTTTACTCGTCCGCCTTCGGATGCCGGGGGTCGTGGCTGTGGGCGTACTCGGCGTCCGGCCCGTCGGGATGCACCTGCGTTCCGGCGCTCCCGTCCAGCAGGCCGGTCAGTTCCTCGAGGCTGCCGATGACGGCACGCCGGCCGGTGCGTTCAACGAACCGACACACGGCCTCGACCTTTGGCCCCATGGAGCCGGCCGGGTAGGTGCCCGCCCGCAATCCGCGGGGCGTGGCGCGCCTCAGCGCGCGTTGCCCGGGCGTCCCGAAGTCCGAGTAGACGGCGTCCACGTCCGTCGCAAGGACCAGGAGGTCGGCCTCGATCTCCATCGCGAGCAGGGCGGCGGTGTAGTCCTTGTCGATCACCGCCTCTACGCCACGGTGGCCGTCCACGTCCTCGACGACGGGGACGCCGCCGCCGCCCGCGCAGACAACCAGGAAGCCGGACTCCAGCAGCGTGCGGATGGCGTTGATCTGCACGATCCGCCGAGGTTCCGGGGACGGCACGACTCGACGCCAGGCCGGCCCGTCCGGCCTCACGGTCCAGCCGCGCTGCGCGGCGATCGCCCGTGCCTCGGCCTCGCCGTACATGGGCCCGATGAACTTCGTGGGGCGCTCAAACGCGGGGTCGTCCGCGTCCACGATGACGCGGGTGATGACCGCGACGGTGTCCTGGTGGTCGATGAAGTTGTCGAGCTGCATCTCCAGGACGTAGCCGATCTGCCCCACGGTCTCCGAGCCGAGCACATCCAGCGGGTAGGGGTCGACGTCCGGGTACGCATCGTTCATCAGCGCCAGCAGCCCGACCTGTGGCCCGTTGCCGTGGGTGATGACGAGACGGTGCGTGGTGGCCGCCCGCGCCAGGATCCGGGCCGCGTCGCGAGCCGCCTGCGCCTGGGTCGCGGCCTCCAGCCGTTCGCCACGTCGAAGCAGGGCGTTGCCGCCGAGGGCGACGACCACCGTGGGGAGGCTTGCCATCACTGCACCTTCGTCCATCAGCGCGGGGGATCCCCTCGATCAGCCGCTCGCAGTTGCAGTATCCGCCTCCGCCACCCGGCCGCGAACGAGTGAGGCGGGGTTCTACACTCGAATGGAGGCGCGATGCGCGCGTACGCTGACGCTGCATCGGCGCTCCGCCAGGGTGGTGGGAGGACAGATGCTCGAAGGGACGTCGCATGACAGGCCACACGGACAACCAGCGCCGGGTCGTGATCATGGGCGCCGCCGGGCGCGACTTCCACAACTTCAATGTGGTCTTCCGCGACGCTCCCGGCGTCCATGTGGTCGCATTCACCGCGGCGCAGATCCCTGGCATCGCCGGGCGACGTTACCCGGCCTCGCTCGCCGGTGCGCAGTACCCGGACGGGATCGCCATCGAGGATGAAGGCAACCTGGAGGCGATCTGCGCGCGTGAGCGCGTGGACGAGGTGGTATTTGCGTACAGCGATGTGCGCCACGAGGTGGTGATGCACGCCGCCTCGCGCGCGCTGGCCGCTGGCGCGAACTTCACGCTCCTCGGATCGGACGCCACCATGCTGCAGGCGGCGCGCCCGGTGATCGCCGTCTCCGCGACGCGCACGGGCACCGGGAAGTCGCAGACATCGAGGTGGATCACGCGGCGGCTGCGCGAACGTGGCCTGCGCGTCGCCGCCGTCCGCCACCCCATGCCGTACGGCGACCTCGAGCGGCAGCGCGTGCAGCGGTTCGCCTCGCGCGAGGACCTCGATGTGGCGGAGTGCACCATCGAGGAGCGCGAGGAGTACGAGCCGTACATCGCCGCCGGGTCGGTGGTGTACGCGGGCGTCGACTACGCCGACATCCTGGCGCGGGCAGAGGCCGAGGCCGACGTGATCGTGTGGGACGGGGGCAACAACGACTTCCCGTTCTATCGGCCGGACCTCCACGTCGTGCTGACGGACACCCTCCGTCCTGCCGACGCGGACCGTTACCACCCGGGGGAGGCCACGCTCCGCATGGCGGACGTGGTGGTGCTCGCGAAGGTCAACGCCGCCTCGCACGAGCAGATCGCGGAGGCGGAGGCGCACGCGCGCGCCCTCAACCCCCGTGCGACGATCGTCCGCGCGGCCTCGCCGGTGGCGCTCGATGATCCGTCGCTGGTCGCGGGGCGTCGGGTGCTCGTCGTCGACGATGGCCCCACGCTGACGCACGGCGGCATGGCGTACGGCGCCGGCTATGTAGCCGCGGTGGCAGCGGGGGCGGAGATCGTCGACCCGCTGCCGTTCGCGGACCCGCTGATCGCCGCCGCGCTCAGCCAGTACCCGCACATCCGCTCCGTGCTTCCCGCGCTCGGCTACGGAGCGGAGCAACTGGCCGCGTTGCAGCGCAGCATCGCCGCAGCCCCGGTGGACTTCGTGATCTCCGGGACGCCGATCGACCTCGCCGCGCTGATCGACGTGCCGATGCCGATCCTGCGCGCCCGGTACGAGTTCGCCGATGCCGGCGAGCCCAGGCTGGGCCCGATCGTGGACGCAGTGCTGGCCCGCCGTCCCTCGTAGCCCTCGGCGCGGTCGTCTACCGGCCGCTCGACCCGCTAGGGGCGGCTCGTACTGCGGCGGCGCACGAGGAACACCGCGCCCGCCACCGCGATCACCCCAACGGCGGCAACGATGCCGTATACCGCCACCGGCGTGCCGCCCGACTTCTCGGCCGTGGCGGATGGAGCGGGCGTAGGTGGTGCCGCTCCGGGATCGACAACGATCGACGCCCCGGCGGAGACGGTCACCGTCTGTCCAGCCGACGTCACGTCGACGCTTCCCTCGGTGACCTCGATCCACACCATGCCGTCGTCGCGGGCCTCGGTGGTGAGCACCGTCCCGCGTGTCACCACGGCGACGAGCCCGCGCGGCTGTGGGATCCGCACATGCCACTGGCGCGATCTGATATCCATGAACAGCCGGCCGCGTAGTTGAACGACCGTCTTCTCAGCCGGGTCGCCCATCACGATCGCGGACTTCGGGCCCATCTCCAGTCGCGTACCTTCGCTGTACTCCACCGTGGCGCTCTGGTCTCGAGTGACCAGCGTGTCGCCCTTCCCGAGCACCGCTCCCTGCACCGTGACGGATCGGCCCAGCTCAGTCGCTTTCAGGACGAGCGCCGTCTCCGTCTGCAACGTCGCCTTCGGGGCAGCCTCCGCGTTCTCTCCCTCCGGCTTCGCCAGCGTGTACCCGTCGGTGCCCTGTGGCCACGGCTGGGAGCGGTAGAGGCCCAGGCACGTCCTGACTGCCGTGACCGGGACGGACTCCTGGTCCAGCTCGTCGAGGTGCTCCTCAAGCGCCTTCCACATCGCGGGGTCGCTGCTGAAGTTCTGGCAGTCGTCGCGGTCAATCGTCGGCGTGGTGGTCGTCGCGTCCCTCGGGGGAGGTACCGTCGGTACCGTCGGCAGCGCCGGGGCCGCCCCGCCTGGCGCGCTGGCGTCCGGTGTCCCGGAGGGCGTGGCGCCGGCGGCCGGACTCGTCGTCGCAGTGGGTGCAACCGCCGTCGGGGCCGCGGTGGGCACGGGAGTCGCCACTGCCGTGGGCGCAGCGGTCGCCGTGGGC
>JAUXUW010000293.1 GCA_030684635.1 Dehalococcoidia bacterium | reverse complement strand
CGGAGGCGGCGCGCGCCTCGCGCATCGTCCGCAACCTGCTCTCGTTCGCCCGCCAGCGGCCCGCCGAGCGCTACCCGATCGACCTCGAGCGCATCATCCGTCGCGTCATCGACATTCGCCGGTACGCCCTGGAGATGGACGACATCCGCGTGATCCCGCGCTTCGGCCATGTGCCGGACGTGCAGGCGGACGAGTCGCAGTTCGAGGATGTGTTCCTCCACCTGCTGAACAACGCCCAGCAGGCGCTCCAGTCCCGTGGTGGCGAGATCACGATCACCACGGCCACCGTGGATGGCCGCGTGATCATCACCTTCGGCGACAACGGCCCGGGCATCCCGGACAACGTGCGCGCGCGGATCTTCGAGCCCTTCTTCACGACGCGGGAGGTCGGAGCGGGCGAGGGGATGGGGCTATCGATCATGTACGGCGTCGTCACGGGACACGGTGGGCGCACCTGGGTGGAGAGCAGCCCGACCGGCGGCACACAGATCGTGATGGAACTGCCCGCCGCCCGGCCGCTGCTGACGCCCGACATCGTCACGCCGGTGACGGCCGGCACGCGCATTCTCGTCGTGGACGACGAAGCACCAATCCGCGCGCTCACCCAGGAGATCCTGACCGCAGCGGGCTACGAGGTGACGACCGCCGGCAACGGCATGGAAGCGGTGCGCGCGCTGGAGTCAGCGCCGTTCGACCTCATCGTGGCGGATGTGCGCATGCCCGGGATGGGCGGCGCTGGGCTCTACGATGTGATCCGCCAGCGGTGGCCGGAACTGGCCACGCGCATGCTGATGGTCTCCGGGGACATTGAAGGCGACCAAGCCGGACAGGCCCTCCGCGAGCACGTCCGCTACCTGGAAAAGCCGTTCGACACACGCGAACTCCTCGGTGCGATCAGCACGCTGCTGGAGTTGCGTCATACGAACAGCACCGGCCCCGCCTCCGCGTGACCGCCGCCCTGCCCGGAGAACCGCGTCTAGTGCGCGCCGGCCTTGCCCGCGTCGTGCTCGCGCTGGTGCTCGATGCGGCTGGACGACACGCCGAGAAACACCGCGAACGCCGCACCTACGAACAGCAGCACCCCGCCTGCAATCAACGCTTCAATCGCCATCTCAGACCTCCTCCGGTACGACCCGATCGTGCCGAAACGTGACGAAGCCGGAGAGTGACCTTTGTCCTTGATCACCCGGGACCAAGGTATGGAAACGGCCCCGCGCTAGCGGGGCCGTCCTGTCAGAGCACCGAAACGCCAGCTCAGTCGCCGAGGTCCATCGGGTAGCCGGCGGCCGCCCAGGCCTCGTGTCCGCCGTCCACGTTGTACAGATCCGTGATGCCGAGCGAGGCGGCGAACTCCGCGGCGACGGCGGACCGGGCGCCGGACTTGCAGATGAACAGGATCGGGCGGTCGCGCGCCAGTTTGTCCGCCTGCACTAGGACGGCCATGTGCTGGATGCGCAGGGAGCCGGGCACATGGCCCTCGGCGTGCTCCCACGGCTCGCGGGCATCAATCACTTGCACGTTGCCGGCGTCGATCATCTCCTTCGCCTCGTGGACGTCGACCCGCTTGAACGGCTCGCCGGGGCGCTGCTCAGCCATCTATCCTCCCACCGAGGTCACGCGGCGCGTGCCCCGACCATGTCATCAATCGTGAGGTCATCGTGTCGACGAGTGTACCAGCGCAGCCGCTCGTGCTCGGCGTCGACCTCCGGAGCGGCCCGCGCTACCCCACCGGCGTCGCCGTGATGGATGCGGCACGCCGCTGCCTCACCGTCGCGAAGATCCGCACGGACGAGGAGATCTTCGCGCTGGTGGAGGCCTACCACCCGCGCCTCGTCGCCATCGATGCCCCGCTGGGCCTCCCGGAAGGCCGTGATTGCGCCGACCCGGCGTGCGCCTGCGCCCGCCTGGGGATCATGCGCGAGGTCGACCGCCTCGCTGCCGCGCAGGGATACCGCCCGTTCCCCGCGCTCCTGCCCTCGATGGTGAAGATGACGCTCCGGGGCATCGCACTGTGCGAGACGCTGACGGAGACGGCGCACGAGGTGGTGGAGGTCTACCCCGGGATGACGCAGGACATCCTGGGCATCCCCCGCAAGGGCGCCGGCGTGGACGGCCTCCGGCGCGGCCTGAAGCGGCGAGGCGTCCGAGGCCTGCCGCGGCGGCCGATCTCCCACGATGAACTAGACGCGGTGACCTGCGCGCTCACCGGCTGGCTGTACCTGGACGGCCTGACGGAGACGATGGGGTCGGGACTGCCGGCCCCCCTGGTGCTTCCGGATCGCCGGCTCGCGTGGTGATCCGGCCGGTGCCGGGCTGCCACGGTACAATCCGGCTATGCCCTGTCCCCTTCCCCGGCGTGCCTCGTGAGCCCGGCGCCGCGCGTCTTTGTCGCGCGGAGGCTGCCCGGCGGCGTGGCGGCGGGAAGCCCGCTGCATCGCCTCCAGCAGGCCGCTGACGTAGACGTATGGGAAGACGCGGCTCCACCTCCCGCTGCTGCCCTCCGCGAGCGCGCAGCGACCGCTGAGGGGCTCCTGCCGATGCTCACCGACCGCGTGGACGGCGACCTGCTGGACGCCTGTCCTCGGGTTCGCGTCGTGGCGAACATGGCAGTCGGTTATGACAACATCGATGTGGCCGCGTGCACGGCGCGAGGGGTGCTGGTGACGAACACGCCGGGAGTCCTCACGGACACCACCGCGGACATGACCTGGGCGCTCCTCCTGGCCGCCGCACGGCGCCTGCCGGAGGGCGAACGGGCGGTGCGCGAGGGTGCGTGGGGACCGTGGGCACCCACGTGGCTGCTCGGGCAGCGCGTCACCGGCGCCACGCTGGGCATCATCGGCCCGGGCCGCATCGGCGCGGCGGTCGCCCGGCGGGCGGCGGCGTTTGAGATGCGCGTCCTGTACCACGGCCGCCGGCCGCACGCGGACTTCCCCGGCGAGTATGTGAGCCTGGACGACCTGCTCACGCGGTCCGACTACGTCTCGATCCACACGCCGCTCACCGCGGAGACCTCGGAGATGTGCGACGACGCGTTCTTCGCGCGCATGCAGCCGCACGCCATCTTCGTGAACACCGCCCGAGGCGGGGTAGTGGACCAGGCGGCGCTCGCGCGGGCGTTACGTGACGGGGTGATCGGTGGCGCGGCACTGGACGTGACCACCCCCGAACCGCTGCCCGTGGACGACCCGCTGCTGGACGCACCCCATCTCGTCATTGCCCCCCACCTGGGGAGCGCCACAGAGGAGACCCGCACCAGGATGGCCGACCTTGCCGTGGATGGACTACTCGCCGGGCTGACCGGACAGCGCCCGCAGCACCTCGTGAACCCGGACGCGCTCGCCGTGGGGGGACGTCGATGACGCAGTCAGCAGACGACGCACAGGGACGGCTGTGGCTGGCGGAGACGCTGTGGCGGCTGGGCGCGATCCAGTTCGGTGACTTCAGCCTCGGCCGCACCGTGCGCAACTCGCCGGTGTATGTGAACGCGAAACTGCTGATCTCCCGACCGGACGCGCTGAAGCGCACGGTGCGACTGATCCAGGACGAACTGGAGATGGGCATGGTGCTGCGCAAGCCCACCGTGCAGCCATTCGAGGCGATCGCCGGTGTGCCGATCGGTGGCCTGCACATCGCCACCGCCCTGGCGCTCCAGATGGAGAAGCCGCTGCTCTACCTGCGCCCGCCGAGGAGCCCCGACGAGGTGGTGGCACCGCACGTGGAGGGCATCTACCGACCGGGCCAGCGCGTGCTCGTCGTGGACGACCTCGCGGCCGGCGGCGGTTCGCTGGTGGAGACCGTCGTTGGCCTCCGGGACGCCGGGGTGCACGTGACGAACGCCGTGGTCCTGATCGACCGCGAGCAGGGCGCCGCGCGGCGGCTGGAGGCGGTGGGAGTGAAGTTCCACGCGATCCTGACGCTGGAGGTGATGCTTACCTACCTGCACAACGCTGGACACGTCAGCCGTGCCGACCTGGACCGGTCGCTGGCGTACTTCCGTCGCGAGGGCGAGCCACGCTCCGAGTTCGACTAGCGGCGGGGCCGCCCTTCACCAAACCCGCGCGGAGCAGTAACGTGCCGCCCCGACAGGCGGTTTCCCGCGGCACCCCGCACGCCCCCAGGATGGGGGGTGCGCGCATCCCCGGCAGGAGGCCCCTCATGAGCGCACTCCGTCACTGGCCGCGTACCGTGCTCGCCCTCATCGCGGTCGCCATGATCGGACTGCTCGGCGCCTGCTCGGACGACGCTGATGGCGAAGCGGGGGAGGAAGCATCCGCGACTCCGTTCCGCGTGCGGCCGCTGAGCGAACTCAGCGGCTACCGGTTCAACGTGGACATCGTGATGCTCCCGGAAGCGCTGGCCCGTGCGGGCGACCTTCCCGCCGGCCTGCTGGAACCGGGGGACACGGCGAACCTGCGCGTGGAGGGCACCTACGTGGCGCCCGACCGGGAGCACTCCGTCACCTCCTTCAGCCTGGGCGACCTGATGCTCACCATGGAGACCACCCGCGTCGGTGAGCGCCGCTGGAGCCGTGAGGGCGAAGGGCCATGGCGTGAAGGCTCCGCGTCCGAGGTCAACCCGCTGCTGGCCAGCAGGCAGTACCACCCCGCGACGATCTTCGCGGTGGACGACGACTTCTCCCTGGAGGCGCTCAGCGAACGCCTGGACGCATACCCGTACACGGTGGAGGTGGTGAACGGGTATACCTCCCGGTACTACGCGCTGACGTCCGCGGAGTTCGAGGTCGTCTTCCAGACCGGCCGCCAAATCCTCCCGCCGGAGGCCGGGCCGGACGCCACCTGGGTCGCCGACCTGTGGATCGCCGAAGAGCAGGGCACGCCCGTCCGACTGAGGCTGACCGGCCATAACGCCCAGGGGCAGGAAATCCTCAAGGTCGATATGGACATGTCAGACCTGGGCGCGACGAACCTTGAGGTCGAGCCGCCCTCCTAGTCGGTAGGGCCGTGGGCCGCGGTGCGCACCGGCAGCCATCGCCAGGTGACGAGGGCAAGCGCCGCCATCCCCAGCAGTTGCGTCCCCAGCAGCGCGGCCGTGAGCCCCACTGCCTCCGCCAGGAGCGCCACAACCAGCGCCAGCGGCAGGAGCCCCAGCACGGCGCTCACCGCCGTCACGGCGCCCGGCCGCCCGGACGCCGTGGTCAACGACTCGCTCCGCGCGATCGGCCAGAACAGCGCGAACAGGAACCCCAGCGGCGCCCCCACCAGGAATCGCGCCCAGGTCCCCGGCAGCAGGTACCACGCCGGGTAGAGCACGAGGAGGCCGAGCGCGGCGACCAGCATCAACCGTCGCGGGGGCACACTCGTGAGCCAGCGGTCCAGCGCCAGCACCGCCACCAGCGCCACGAACGTCTCGAACAGCACATACACGCCCACCAGCACCTGGCTCATGCCGCCTTCGTCCGACAGCCAGATCGCGCGGAACACGATCGGCGCCTCTACGACCTCGTGGACGAACAGGAACAACAACCACGTCCGCGCGGCGCGGTCGCGCGCCACCGCGCGCAGATTGGCGAGCAACTCGCGCGCGAGGCCGAGGCGGGGCGCCACGTCTTCGCGCTCCTCGGAGCTGACGCCCACCTCGGGCGCAGCCGCCGGGAAACGGGTACCGGCGAGGAGTGCGGCGTAGCCGATACCGGCGAGACCGAGCAGCACGAGCAGCCACCGCCACTCGAGGCCCGCCCACAGCCACGCCGCGACGAGCGCGGGGCCGAGCAGCGCGCCGGTGGTGTCGAGCGCCGTCGCGCGGGCGAAGGCGCGGCCCGGCGCCGCAGGGTGCGCCTGCACCAGCACCACGTCCGCCGTGTGCGCGAGCGGTCCGGAACTCAGGCCGTACACCGCGAACGCCAGCACCAGCACCGCAAACGTCGGCGCGACTCCCACCATCACCGTCGACAGGCCGATGCCCGCCGCCCCCCATGCGAGCAGCCAGCGGCGCTCCCATACATCGATGAGCAGCGCCGACAGCGGCTCGACGAGGCCGGCGACGTACTGCAGCGCGAGGTGAAGGAACCCTACCTGCGCGTAACTCAGGCCGAACGTGGCCCGGATCGTGGGCATCAGGACATCGGTCGCACCGAACAGCAACTCGTCCGCAAAGCGGCCGAGGAACGCCAGGCGCACCGCCCGCGGCGGCACACCGGGGGCACGGGGGATGGGATCGCCAAGGGCTCGACGGAGGTTCACGCGGCTCTCTCTTCACGCGCGCGGACGCGGGCACACTACCCGGATCCACAGGGGATGGCGGGAGAGAGAGCGGCGGAGGGGCTCGGACCTAACGGGGGACGGTGATGGCCATCGATCGCTCCGGGATGACGTCAGCGGTCGCTAGAGCAGGCGGCGGATCGGCTTGCGCCCCGGTCGGGGGTCATAACTGGACTTGAACATGTCCAGTTTGTCGCGCTCGATCAGGTACTTGCCAGCGAAGAGAGTCGCGGGGACGCGGCCCTGCTTGATCAGGCGGCGGAGGCTCTGCGGATGGATGCCCAGTTCACGGGCGGCTTCCACCAGGTCGAGGTACTCGTCGAACGGGGAGTCCGGCATCGTTGCTTCCATGTCGTCGGCTTGCAATGGATCAACTGTGTAGACGGTACCTTTTCAACACGGATATGTAAAGCAAAATGATGGAGGGCATAGACATTTCGCTGGAACATCTGCCGGCAACCCGGCCGAGGGCGGGCGCGAGCGCTAGATCGCGGGTAGTGCCGCCCCGCGCACCCGCTGCACCGCGCCGGGCAACTGCCGCGCGACGTAGTCGATCTGCTCCTCGGTCAGCGAGGGCCAGAGCGACATCCGCAGCGAGCCGATCGCCAGGTCCAGCGGCACACCCATCGCCAGCAGCACGTGGGAGGGTTCCCAGGTAGCGGAGGTACACGCCGCGCCCGCGGAGCAGGCGATGCCCAGCGCGTCCAGTTCGTTCACCAGCGTCTCGCCCTCCAGGTCGGAGAAGCAGACGTGGAGGTGGTGCGGCAAGCGTTCCGTGGGGTGGCCGTTCAGCCGTGCGTCCGGACAGGCGGCGCGGACCGCGGCGAGCAGCCGGTCGCGCAACATCGAGGTGCGCGCGACGAACGAAGCACGCTCCGACTGCGCGAGGCGCAGCGCCGTCGCCATGCCAACGACACCGGGGACGTTCTCGGTGCCTGAGCGGCGCTGACGCTCCTGCCCGCCGCCGGAGAGCAGTTCCAGGAACGGGACGCCTCGGCGGAGATAGAGCAAGCCCGTGCCCTTGGGCCCACCGAACTTGTGGCCGGAGAGCGAGAGCAGGTCTACGCCCAGCGCGTCGACATCGAGACTGTGCGAGTTCGGCACCTGTACCGCGTCCGTGTGGAACGGCACACGCCGCCCGAGGGCCTGCGCGCGTTCGCGCACGGCGCGCACGATCTCGGTCAGCGGCTGCACCGTCCCGACCTCATTGTTAGCGTACGCGACGGAGACCAGCGCGGTGTCCGGGCGCACGGCCGCGGCCACCTGCTCCGGCGTGACCCGGCCGTACTCGTCCACCGGCAGCAACTCCACCTCGAAGTCGAAACGCTCCAGGAACTGCATCGAGTGCAGCACGGCGTGGTGCTCGATCTCGGTGGTGACGATGTGGCGGCCGACGCCGGCCTCCGCCTGCGCGAAGGCAACGCCCTTGATGGCGGTGTTGATGCTCTCCGTGCCACCCGAGGTGAAGATCAGTTCCTCGACGAGCGCGCCCAGCACCTCCGCGACCGTGTCGCGGGCACCCTCCAGCGCGTCATGGGCGCGCCGGCCGTGCTCGTGGTGGGCGGAGGGGTTGGCGTACTCCGCCGTCATGAACGGCAGCATCGCCTCCAGGACCTCGGGGCGCAGCGCGGTGGAGGCGGCGCTATCGAGGTAGATGAGGCCGCCGGGCGGATCGCCAGGCGAGGCGTGGGGCGCGCGCTCGTTCATGGGTGAAGGATACACCCCCGGGGTATACGGGGAACCTGCCCCGCACACCCCGGGACGGTGTGATCGCTACTTCTTGACGGCGCGCGGGCGCGCGCCGACTTCCTTGCGCCACGTCCAGTACGCAGCGGCACGGCCGAGGGCGGCAGCTCCCCGCTGGAACGACGGGTAGACCGGGAACCCGGCCTTCGAGACGTAGCCGCGGGCTCGCACCAGGATCTCGGCGTCGCCGCCCATCACGCCGCCGTCCGGCATGAGCGCGACCACCGGCAGGCCGGTGGTGTCGCGGTACTTGCGGAGCAGGTCCAGCATCTGGTCCATGCGCTCCGAGCCGTCCTCGAAGCCCCGCGAACCGAGCTCGAACGCGACGCCGCCGTCGATCGCTCGCTCGTTTGCCAGCACCTCGAGGATCTTCGCCAGGTTGTCCGTCTCCCGGCCGATGGTCGAGGAGGCGTCGAATGGGTTCCGGTAGGAGCCGCCGATGGTGACGAAGAACTCGCCGAGGATGTCGTACGACTTCTTCGACAGCTCGGGCACCTCGAAGCCGGCGCGCTCGAACTGGTCGGTGATGGCGACCGACTGGCCACCGGTCATCGCGACAAGGGCGAGGTTGCGCTTCGGGGTGGCGGGGGCCAGGACCAGCGCGGCGATCGTGTCGATCGCGTCCTCGAGCGTGTCGACGCTGATCGCGCCGGCCTGCTTGACGAGCGCCGACCAGATCGCGTCATCCGAGGCGAGCGAGCCAGTGTGCGAACGCACGGCGCGCGCACCGGCGCGGCTGCGGCCGCCGCGCCAGATGATGACGGGCTTCTGCCGGGTCGCCTTCTTCAGTACCTCGAAGAACTTGCGGCCGTTGCGCACGCCCTCCAGGTACATGGAGATCACCCGGACGTCCGGGTCGTTCAGCATGTACTCTAGGTAGTCCGCCTCGTTCAGGACGACGGCGTTGCCGATGGAGATCGCGCGCGTCACCTTCACGCCCAGGCGCTGCGAGCCAATGGTCATGGCGATGCCGTGCGTGCCGCTCTGCGACACGATCCCGACCTCGCCGCCCTCGCCCTGCTCCTGCGCGCCGGTGAACTTCACGCCCAGGCGGCGGTTGTAGATGCCCATGCAGTTGGGGCCCACGAGCGGCATGCCGTTCTCGGCACACGTGTCGTAGATCATCTGCTGGAGTTTGACGCCGATCTCCTCGCCGGTCTCGGCAAAGCCGGAGGTGAACATGGAGATGCCGCCCACGCCCTTGGCCACGGCGTCCTTCATGATGAACGGCGTCACCTGCCGCGGTACGGCGCAGATCACGAGGTCGATGTCTTCGGGGATATCGACGAGCGAGCGGAAGTTCGGGACGCCGCGCTCCAGGATGCCGGGGAGCTCCTTTTCGTCCAGTTGGACGGAGAAGACCTTCCCGGTGAACTCCTTGAGGTTGGTGATCCAGTTGTAGTTCGGCCCCTTGTCGCCCACCACGGCGACGGTGCGCGGGTTCAGCGCACGGTGGAGGCGGGCCGGGTCGATGGTGCCGGCGTTGCCGATCTTCGCGTTCTTGCCGCTCATGACGCGGCCTCCGTCAGCACCACCCGCGCATCCACCGCCAGCGCGCCGTTCGGGTAAGCAAACACCGGGTTCAGGTCCAGCTCAGCGATCTCCGGGTGCTGCGACATGAAGTCGGAGACCCGCAGGATGAGCGACTCCAGCGCGCCCAGGTCCGCAGCCGCGCCGCCGCGGACACCCTCCAGGATCGGGAAGCCGCGGATCTCCCGCACCATCTGCCGCGCGTCACGCGGCTCCAGCGGGACCACGCGGAAGGCCACATCCTTCAGCACCTCTACGAAGACGCCGCCGAGGCCGAACATCATCACCGGGCCGAACTGCGGGTCGGTCGTCGCGCCGACGATGACCTCTGTGCCTGGGGTCGCCATCTGCTGGACGGAGATGCCTTCGATGCGCGCTCCGGGCGCTGCCGCCTGGACGCGGTCCATCATCTCCTTGAACGCCTTGCGGAGCGCCTTCGCGGAGTCGATCCCGACGGCGACACCGCCGACGTCCGACTTGTGGGCGATGTCCGGCGAGACGATTTTGAGGACGACCGGGTAGCCGATCTCCTCCGCAATCTCCTCTGCCTGCTTCGCCTTCTTCGCGAGCTTCGCGCGCGTCACGGGGATGCCCGCGCTGTGCAACAGTTCTTTCGATTCCACCTCGGTCAGAAGCGTGCGCCCGGCGGCGCGCGCCGAGGCGATGACATCAGCCATTCAGTCATCTCCGATCGGTCACCCGGTAGATGCAGCATTGGGAACGCAGGCGCCGCACGGCGCACCGCCGGGCGAATGGTAGGTACGGTGCACCCGCCCCGCAACAACGCGCGCTTCACACCTCCACTCACGACGACCACAGAGTGCTGATGTTCCGCAGAACGATCAGCCCGGTTGCGCCCCTCACCGGTCGCCTCCACGATGAACGGCATGCCGCTGGGAGGCCGCTTCGCGTCGTTCCGTTTGAAGGCGCCTCAGCGCGAGGAGGCACCGCCGCCCCTTGCCGCCCCGGCGGACCGTCCGCTGCTGGTGGTGGGCCTGGGCAACCCGGACGACGAGTACGCGCGCACCCGCCACAACGTGGGCGCGTGGCTGGTGGCGATGATGGCGCGGCGCCACGGTGTGGACCTGAAGCGCGAGGGGCGCATGAGCGTGGGCCGGGTGTCCATCGACGGGCACCCGCTCTACCTCGCGCGCTCTCGCTCCTACTACAACGAGGTGGGCGGACCGGTGGCGGGTGAGCTACGGCGGCTGAAGGCGCATCCCTCCCAGCTGATCGTCGTGTACGACGACCTGGACCTCCCGGTGGGGCAGACGCGGATGCGGCTGAGCGGCGGCACCGGCGGCAACAACGGGATGAAGTCGATCAGCGGCGTGCTGGGGACGCAGGAGTTCGCGCGCATCCGCGTGGGCATCGACCGGCCGTATGACCACGGCGCGCCGGTGCGCGAGCCGGAGCGCATCGCGGCATGGGTGCTGGCCGCCCCCACCGCGCCGGAGCGCCGTGTGCTGGAGGAGGCACTTGGACGCGTCGCCGACGCGATCGAACTGGCCGTGACCGCAGGGTACGAGGCGGCGCTGCGCTCCCTGAACCAGGAACCGGGGCCGCGCGTCTAGCCTGCGCCAGCACGCCCGACCTACACTCGACCGTGACCACTGAGACCTGTTTGAGGGCCACCCGAACCCGGGCGGCCCCGTTCGCGCGTGCAGCCGCGTTTGCGACGAGACACGCGGCCACGTTGGAGCGATGGCGGATGGCGATCGACCTCGGCGCGCTGCTCCCGATCCTCGGGACGCTGGACCCGCTGACCGAGCTGTACGCACAGCTGGACGCGGGACGCCCGGCGCGATTGGGCGTGCCCGACTCCGCGAAGGCGGCCTGTACCGCCCTGCTCTGGCGTCGCTCGCGCCGCCCGGTGCTGCTCGTCGTCCCGCGCGAGGTGGACGCGGAGACGATGGTTGAGCAGGTGCGCGCCTGGGCCGGCGACGCCGCCGTGCACTTCCCGGGCCGCGCCGCCCTCCCCTTCTCCCGTGACGGACACGACCCGGACGTCTCCTGGGAGCGCATCGGCGTGCTGTCGCGCATGGCGCGGGCCGGCGCCACGCCGCCGCTCGTGGTCGCCTCCGCGTCCGCCATCACCGCGCACACGCTGCGCCCCGCCGACCTCGGCCGCGGGCCGGGCGTGGTGTCGCGTGGCGCACGGCTGGGGCTGGAGGCGTTCGCGCTCGCCCTCGTGGAGGCGGGGTACGAGATGACCCCGCTGGTGGAGGGCCCCGGGCAGGCCGCCCGCC
>JAUXUW010000289.1 GCA_030684635.1 Dehalococcoidia bacterium | reverse complement strand
GGAGAAGGGCGACATCGCCGCCGGCTTCGCCGCGGCGGACGTGGTCATCGAGCGCGAGTTCACGACGAGCCAGTTCCACCAGGGCTACATCGAACCCCAGAACGCCACGGCCCTGTGGAACCGGGACGGCGAGATCACCGTCTGGACCTCCACGCAGGGCGCGTTCTCGGTGCGCGACCAGGTGGCCGTGCTCCTGGGCGTCGGCGTCGGGCACGTGAAGGTCGTCCCGATGGAGATCGGCGGCGGCTTCGGCGGCAAGATCAACGTCTACCTCGAGCCCGTCGCCGCGCTGCTTTCAAAACGGACCGGCCGCCCGGTGAAGATGTGGATGTCGCGCGCGGACGTGCTGCGCGCGACCGGCCCGACCTCCGCGACGTACAACCGCGTGAAGGTCGGCGCGAAGCGTGACGGCACGATCACCGCGGTGCAGGCGCACTTCGCCTACGCCGCGGGCGCGTACCCCGGCTCCTCCGTGGGTGCGGGCGTGCAGTGCGCCGTGGGGCCGTACGAGATCGAGAACCTACAGCTGGACGGCTTCGACGTGGTGACGAACACCCCGAAGACCGCGGCCTACCGGGCCCCCGGCGCTCCGGCGTCCGAGTTCGCCGTCGAGGCGACCCTGGACGAGGTCGCCGAGGCGATCGACATGGACAAGATGGACTTCCGCCTGAAGAACGCCATCGCGGAGGGCGGCCGGAACGCCTCCGGCCAGCCGCAGCCGAAGATTGGCGCGGCTGAGGTGATGCAGGCGATCAAGAACCACCCGCACTACACCTCCGAGATCCAGGGCGAGGACATCGGCCGTGGCGTCGCCATGGGTTTCTGGTTTAACGGCGGCATGGAGTCATCCTCCAGCGCGACCGTCTACCAGGACGGCACCGTCGGCCTGATCCTCGGCTCCACCGACATCGGCGGGACGCGTGCCTCGCTGGCGATGCAATTGGCGGAGACGCTGGGCCTGACGCTGGAGGACATCAAGCCGCATGTGGTCGACACCGACTCGGTCGGCTACACGGCGGTGACCGGCGGCAGCCGCACCACGTTCGCCGGCGGCTGGGTCGCCTACGACCTGGGCGAGGAGATCAAGCGACAACTGGTCCAGCGCGCCGCTCGTATCTGGAGCGTGCCCGTGGAGGACGTCCGGTACGAGGAGGGCGGCGTCAGCGGTCCCCCGGCGGAGGACGGCGCGCCGCGCCGCTACTCCTTCCAGGAGATCGCGGGCAACCTCCAGCGCTCCGGCGGCCTCATCGCCGTCTCAGCCACCTCGCGTCGCAACACGCAGGGCGCGGCGTACGCCGGCCACATCGTGGACGTGCATGTGGACCGGGAGACCGGCAAGGTCAGCATCCTGCGCTACACGGCGATCCAGGACGTGGGGACGGCCATCCACCCCGCGTACGTGGAGGGCCAGATCCAGGGCGGCGCCGTGCAGGGCATCGGCATGGCCCTCAACGAGGAGTACTTCTACGACGCAGACGGGCACCTGCTCAACGCGTCGTTCCTGGACTACCGCATCCCCGTCGCCAACGACGTGCCGATGATCGACACGGTGCTGGTGGAGGTGCCGAACCCGGGCCACCCCTTCGGCGTGCGAGGCGTGGGCGAGGCCCCGATCGTCCCGCCGCAGCCGGCGATCCGGAACGCGATCGCGGACGCCATCGGCGTGCGGATGTACCACACGCCGATGAGCCCGAGCCGCATCCTGGATGAGATCCTCCCGAAGGAGTAGGTGGGGCGTCGCATGGCGACCGTTCACATCCCTGCTCACTGGCGCACACACACGGACGGCCGGTCGACTGTCGAGGTCGCCGGCCGTTCGCTTGGCGCGGTCATCGAGGCGCTCGGCGCAGCCTACCCCGGCCTGCGCTCCGTCCTCATCGATGACGGCGCGCTCCGCGGCGAGGTCGCGGTGGCGATCGACTCCGTGATCACGGAGAACGACCCGCTGGAGCCGGTGGGTGAGCGCGCGGAGATCTTCTTGGTCCCCGCGATCGCCGGGGGTTAGGCGGCGGGGTCAGGCAGTCGCAGCCTGGCCAGCGAGGAGGGCGCGAAGCCGATCCAGCGCCTGGGCGATCTCATCCGCGTGAGGCAGGCCGGCGAGATCGACGCCCGCGCTCGCCGTGAGAAATTCGATCGAGACGACGCCGTCCGAGTCCGTCTCCACGAACCGGTTGCCACCCGCATCGTGTGAGGCGGTATCACCGACAGCCTGACGGAACTCGACGTAGAGGACATCCGACTGCTCGTCGTACGTGATGTAGGGGCTCACGCGCGTCCTCCTGTCCCGCCGGGCCTGTCGTTCATCACGGTGATGACGAATGGCGGCTCGTGGTCGTGTGCGACGACGACGATGATGTCGCGTCCGTCCGCCGCACCATAATACCGAACGGTCTCGCCGCGGCTGGGCTCAACGCGCCGCGGCGCGGCCAGGACGGCTGCCACCATCTCGGTGGTGATGCGCCGGACGGCCATCCGCGCTCGCGCGTGCCGGCCGAAGATCGCGTCCATCCAGCCTCCCGGACCGAGCCTAACGGAGTGCCTCCGCCTCTTGCGTCGGCTGCTGGCACAGGCGTACGCTCGCGTCTGGCGGGGATAGAACATTAGAACTGCTGAGCCGCGCATGCGGTCTTGCAGTCAGCGTGCTGTGCCGAGGTAGTCCTCATGCCCGGTGGCCTCTCTCCCCGACGCTCCCCTGAACCCCGCTCGCTGAAGCGCGCCCTGCTGCGCCTCGACCTGCGTCGAGGTACGCCTGACCAGATCGGCCAGGCCGTGCAGGCGATGCTGGACGAGACGGACATGCCCCTCAGCACGCGCGTGGAACTCCTCGGCGGGCTCATCGTCGTGGAGTCGCTGCGCCCCTACTGGCGCGACGGCCGCACCGCGCACGAAGCACACGAGGCGCTCCGACAGGACGACCCGGAACTGGCCGACGCGATCGAAGCCCTCGCGCCGATGCTGCTGGGCCGCGCCCAGGCACGCGAGGACGCGGCTGCCGCGATCGAGGCGATCGAGGCGCTCCTCGGGCCGAGCGCACCGGCGACCGAGTAGCGCCGCCCCGACGCACTGCGCCACGCACCCCTGCGGTAGCGTCCGGGGCGGGGCCTATACTGGCGCGGTAGATTCAGCGGCCGCACGCGGACCTGCGTGACCTCGGCCGTCACCGCGAGGGGGCAGCGATGCCACGGGCGATCTGGCGCGGCGCGATCTCGTTCGGGATGGTCAGCATCCCGATCAAGCTCTACACCGCCACCGAGAGCAAGGATGTCTCCTTCCGGCAGCTGGCTGGCGAGGACCTTAAGCCGATCCGCTACCTGCGCTGGTCGCCGACGCTCGACCGCGAGGTCCAGTTCGACGAGATCGTGAAGGGCTACGAGTACGCGAAGGACCAGTTCGTCATCCTCGATGACGAGGACTTCGAGCAGTTGCCCGTCCCCAGCAAGCACACGATCCACATCGAGCAGTTCGTCGCCGCCGACGAGATCGACCCCGTCTACTACGAGAAGCCGTACTACGTGGACCCCGATGACGTCGGGGTGAAGCCGTATGCGCTGCTCGTGAAGGCGATGGAGGAGAAGGGCCTGATCGCGATCGGCAAGCTCGCGATGCGGCAGAAGGAGCAACTGGTCGCGCTCCGTCCCCAGGACGGCCACCTCACGATCGAGACGCTGCTCTACCCGGACGAGGTCCGCGAGTACGAGGGCACCGACGTGTCCGATGTTGCCGTCTCCGACGCCGAGTTGAAGATGGCATTCGCGCTCATCGACATGCTCCACGAGCCGTTTGACCCGGCGAAGTTCCGCGACGAGTACCGCGACATCCTGCTCGGGATGATCATGAACAAGCTCGAAGGTGGCGAGGTCGTCGTCCACGAGCAGGAGGCACCGCAGGCCGGCACCGTGGACCTGATGGCCGCCCTCCGCGCGTCGATCGAGGCGACGAAGGCACGGCGAGGCGAGGAAGCCGCCACGCCGCCGCCCGCCGGTGAGCACCCCGCCGAGCGCGAACCCGTCGCGGCTGCCGCCAAGCCCGCGAAGCGCGCCTCGAAGGCTGCGGCAGTGGAGGCGGAACCAAAGGCGGAGGCGAAGCCCGCACGCGCGAGCCGCGCGAAGAAGACGCCCGCGAAGTAACGGCGCGGACCGGGGGCGCAGCGCATGCCCGCACGCAAGCCGCGCCGGCCCGCCGGCGACGAGCAGACGCCCGCCTCCCTGCCGCCTGAGGCGGCCCTCGAGCGCTACGACTCCATGCGCGACTTCTCGCGCACACCCGAGCCGGCTGGCGAGGCGCTCCCCGAGCGCCCGAACGATGCGCCGCTCACGTTCGTCATCCAGAAGCACCGCGCCACCCGCCTCCACTACGACCTCCGGCTGGAGATCGATGGCGTCATGCGCTCGTGGCCGATCCCGCGCGGGCCCTCCACCGACCCGGCTGAGAAGCGGCTCGCCGTGATGACGGAGGACCACCCGCTCTCTTACGCCACCTTCGAGGGACTAATCCCGAAGGGCGCGTACGGCGCGGGCGAGGTGATCGTGTGGGACCGCGGCACCTACTCCCCGGATGAGGACGGGCCGCTGGATTTCACCGACCGCGCCGAGGGTTCCCGGCGGATGCGAGAGATGATCGCGAACGGCAAGGTCGCCGTGACGCTGCGCGGGCACCGCATGAAGGGCTCGTGGGCGCTCGTGAAGACGGCGCAGGCCCCCGACTCCTGGCTCGCGTTCAAGCACCGCGACGAGTGGGCGACCGGCATCGACCTCGCGGAGCGCTACCAGGACTCCGTGCTCACGGCGATCACGATCGCCGACCTGCAGGCCGGGCGGCAGCCGCCGCCGGTCGACCCGCCCCCGCTCGGGGCCGACGAACTGCGAGGCGCGAAACGGGCGCCGTTCCTGGCTTCGGTCGAGCCGATGGCGGCCGAGCAGACGCGCGAACCCTTCTCGCACGACGACTGGGTGTTCGAGCCGAAACTGGACGGCATCCGCGCCACCGCACACATCGAGGGTGGTCGTGTCCGCCTCGTGACCCGCCGCGGCAACGACATCACTGCGCAGTACCCGGTGCTGGCGGCGGCGCTGCTGCGGCAGCCGGTGGGCACGGCGGTCTTCGATGGCGAGATCGTCGCCGCCGATGAGCAGGGGGTGCCCTCCTTCGAGCGGCTCCAGCAGCGCATGAACCTGACCAACGCGGTGGAGATCCGCCAGGCCGACCGCGACGTGCCGGTCGTCTACTACGCCTTCGACCTGCTGTACCTGGACGGCGTGGATATCCGCCGCGCGCCACTCTCCGCACGCCGACCGCTGCTGGAGCGGACGCTGGCGCCGGCGGGCCTCGTACGCCTCGTCGACCAGTTCGAAGGAGACGGCGTCAGTGCCTACCAGGCGGCGGTCTCGCTCGGCCTCGAGGGCCTCGTCGCGAAGCACCGGGAGTCGACCTACACGAGCGGCGCGCGTTCCGCGCGCTGGCTGAAGGTGAAGCACCGACTCACGGACGAGTTCGTGGTCGTTGGCTACACGAAGGGTCTGAACTCGCGCGGCTCCACCTTCGGCGGGCTGTTGCTGGCCACGCGGGTGGAGGACGGGGTGCTCGTCCCCGCAGGGCGCGTCGGCTCCGGGTTCGACGAGGCGATGCTGAAGCGCCTGCGCGCCCGCCTGGAGCCACTGCAGGTCGCCGCAGCGCCGCTGGTGCTCCCCCCGGACCTCACAAAGGACACCACGTTCGTGCGGCCGGAGCTGGTGGTGGAGGTCGAGTACTCGCAGATCACCTCGGAGGGGTATCTGCGCGCGCCGGTGTTCCTCCGCGTCCGCGACGACAAGCCTGCCGAGGCGGTGCGGCGGGCGCCGCTCGTCGCCGCACCCGCTCCCCCGGCACTCGCCGGCCGTACCTCGCGCCGCGCCACTCGCAGCGCAGCACCGGGACCGGCAGCGACTGGCAACACGGACGAGGCGGATGCGGTCATCGAGCAGGTGCGCGCGTTGAAGAAGGAGGGCGAGATCCGGGTGGGGGACGCCTCGATCCACGTCTCCAACCTCGACAAGGTGATGTGGCCGGCGACCGCCGACGAACCGCCCGCGACCAAACGTGACCTCATCGAGTACTACGCGCGGATGTCGCCGTACCTCCTCCGGCAGCTGCGCGACCGCCCGCTCACCATGACGCGCTACCCGAACGGCCTCGAGGGCAAGTTCTTCTACCAGAAGCACGTCGATGACCCGCCGCCGTACGTCCGGACCGTGATGGTGCACAGCGAGACGGAGCGAGGCGACCAGCAGTACCTGCTCGTGAACAACGTCGCCACGCTCGTCTGGCTCGCGCAGATGGCGGACATCGCGCTGCACACCTCGCTCGCGCGCATGAACCCGGAGCCGGACGGCCACCACCTATCGAGGGAGTTCCACCGCTCAAAGGCGCAGGTGGAGCGCTCCTTGCTCAACTACCCGGACTTCGTCCTCTTCGACCTGGACCCATATATCTACCGGGGCGATGAGGCGAAGGGCGAGGAGCCGGAACTGAACAAGAAGGCGTTCGAGGCCACCTCGAAGGTCGCGCTATGGCTGAAGGAACTGCTGGATGGCGCGGCGCTCTCCTCGTTCGTGAAGACCTCCGGTGCGACCGGCCTCCACGTCTACGTCCCCGTGAAGCGCCAGTACGACTACGAGACGATCCGAGGCGTGGCGCACACGCTAGGCGGCTTCCTGGTCCGGCAACACCCGCGCGAGGTCACGATGGAGTGGGCATCCGAGAAGCGCCGCGGGATGGTGTTCTTCGACGCGAACCAGAACGCGCGCATCAAGAACCTCGCCTGCGCCTATTCACCGAGGGCGAAGCCGGGCGCGCCGGTCTCCATGCCGCTGCGGTGGGACGACCTGGGGAAGGTCTACCCGACGGAGTTCACGATCCGCACCGCTTACGAGCACGTGCAGAAACGCGGCGACCTCTGGGAACACATCCTGGACGCAAAGCACGATCTCGCCGCGCTCGTCGGCTCGCCGTAGCACCGCGCCGCATCCACCGCGCTACGCGCCGGCAATCCGCGCGTGACCTCCACGTCATGCCCCGGCAACGCACGTCCGCCATGCTGCGATCGCGGGGATCGCACCTCGATCCCTGCACCAGCGACTGGGGCGGCCGCGAACGAGGGCGCCCCGAACGGAAGGCCAACGCATGCTCACCCTCGAAGAGTTCAAGCAACTCGATGCCCTCACCATCGGTCGCGCGTACCCGGACGACCTGATGGCGAAGGTCCTCCCCTTCTACAACCTGCTCCGCGAGTCGTCCGACAAGCTCCGCGCGCTCGACCTGGCCGACTCGCCGCCCGCCCTCGTCTACCGCGCTGGGAGCGTGAAGTGAACTCTGATGAGATCCGTGCACTGACCCTGATCGACGTTGCTGACGCGCTCCGCGAGGGTCGCCTGACCTCGATGGAGGTCACCCGAGCCGCCATCGACCACGCGGAGGCGACCGAGGACGCGCTGAAGACGTTCGTCGCCTTCATGCCGGACGCCGCGCTGGAACGTGCCGCAGCCGCGGACGCAGCGCGTGCTCGTGGCGAGGTCTGGGGCCCCCTGCACGGTGTCCCGGTCGCCTTCAAGGACAACCTAGACACCGCCGGCATCCCCACCGAGTGCGGCTCCCCCGTCCTCAAGGGCCGC
>JAUXUW010000286.1 GCA_030684635.1 Dehalococcoidia bacterium | reverse complement strand
GTGGACCGGATGCTGGAGGGCGAGTCCGAGAAGTTGCTGAAGATGGAGGAGTTCCTTCACCAGAAGGTGGTGGGGCAGGACCGGGCGATCACCGTGCTGGCGGACGCGATCCGTCGCGCGCGCTCCGGCCTGAAGGACCCGCGCCGCCCGATCGGCTCGTTCGTGTTCGTCGGCCCCACGGGCGTCGGCAAGACGTACCTGGCGCGGGCGCTGGCGGAGTACCTGTTCGACGACGCGGACGCGCTCATCCGCCTCGATATGTCCGAGTACCAGGAGCGCCACACGGCCTCGCGGCTGATCGGTGCGCCTCCGGGCTACGTGGGCTTTGACCAGGCGGGCGAACTGACCGAGGCGGTGCGCCGCCGTCCGTACCAGGTGATCCTGTTCGACGAGATCGAGAAGGCGCACCCGGACATCTTCAACACGCTGCTGCAGGTGATGGACGACGGGCGGCTGACGGACAGCCACGGGCGCACCGTGGACTTCCGGAACACCGTCCTGATCATGACGAGCAACCTGGGCACCGGTGCGAAGACGGAGTCGCTCGGCTTCCGCCGGGCGACGAGCGACGGCGACGCCGACCGCCTGCACACGGAGGTGGAGAGCGCACTGAAGCGTGCGTTCCGGCCGGAGTTCCTGAACCGCCTCGACGACATCGTGGTGTTCGAGCCGCTGACGGAGCCGGAGATCCGGCGGATCGCGGCGCTGGAGGTGGACGAGGTGCGAGAGCGGCTCACGGAGCGGGCGATCGACTTCGTGGTGACGGAGCGCGCGCTGGATGTGCTGGCACGGGAGGGGTACGACCCGGAGTACGGGGCGCGCCCGCTGCGCCGGCTGATCGAGCGGAAGGTGGAGAACCCGCTCGCGAAGCGCGTGCTCTCCAACGAGTTCCACGAGGGCGACCGGATCACGGTCGACCACGACGGCAAGGACTTCACGTTCGAGCGCATCGCTGGCGCCGTCGAGCCGGAGGTGCTGGAGGCGCAGGTCGCGGGCGCGTAGCGCGCTCGTCCGTAGGCAACGAACCATCGAGGGGGCCGCGAGGCCCCCTCGATGCGTGTCCGTGGACGCGCTCGACTAGCCGGCCTCGGCGAGGAGGGCCGCCTCGGCGGCGTCGGCGCGACGCCAGGCGAGGTAGGCGAGGCCAGCGGCGACGAGGATGCCGGCGGCCATGACGCCGAAGCCGAGTTGCAGCGAGCCGTCGCCGACGACGCCGGCGATGGGCGCCACGACCATGAACGCGAGCGAGGTGCCGAGGGGCGAGACGGAGAGGATCGTCGCGCGGACCTCGGACTCCGTGCGTTCGTTCACGTAGGCGCCGATGGCGGGGGCGGCGAGGCCGAAGCCGGCCTGCGCGAGGGCGAGGCCGGCGAACGCGGCGACGTGGTCCACGGCGGCGAGGAGCGTGAGGCCGGCGACGATCGCGACGAGCGAGCCGAGTAGCAGGCGATGGATGCCGAGCCACCTCGTCGCGCGGCCGGAGAGCAGCATCATCCCGGCGCCCGACAGTTGCACCGGCACGAACAGCACGCCGAAGAGCGCGAGCGAGACGCCGTGGTGGCCGAGGAACGGCTGCGCCAGCAGGAAGTGCGCGGGGAAGAAGGCGGTGATCGCGATCTCGTAAATGATTACGCTCCGCAGCGCCGCCCGCTCGCGGAGCGCTCGGAAGGCGGTGCGGAGGGTCTGGCGGTAGCCGAGGGGCGCGGTGGTGAGGGATGCCCTCGGTGGCTCGCGCAGCATGATCAGGATCGGCACCTGGATGACGTAGGCGACGAGGCCGGAGAGCACGCCGACCTGGAGCGTGGTGAGCGCGGCGACGAGGCCGCCGAGCACGCCGCCGATGCTGAAGGCGGTGGTGCCGAGCGCCCCCAGCACGCCCGCTCGGTCACCGTACTCGGCCTGGCGGTCGCCGGCCGCCAGCGCGTCGTACAGGTAGGCGGTGTTGTTGCCGGAGCGGAAGGCGAAGCCGCCCGACCAGAGGACGTAGGAGCAGGCGAGCAGGAGGAACGAGTCGGCGAGTCCGAAGACGATCGCCCCGCAGGCCTCGGCGGTCGCGGCGACGATAAAGGCGAGGCGGCGGCCGTACCTGTCCGCGAAGGCGCCGGAGGGCACCTCCAGGGCGAGTTTCACCAGCCAGTAGAAGCCCTCCATGAGGCCGACCTGTGCGAGGGTGAGGTCGCGGAAGTCGGTGAGGTAGACGACCCAGATGGCGATGACGGGGCTGAACTCCGCGGCGAAGGAGAGGGCGTAGAGCAACCTCACCTGGCGGGTGACGGGGTAGTCGTGCCGGTGGTGCGCTGCGCCGGACGTCATTGCCAGGCCCCTCGGGTTGCCCGCGACGGAGACTGGTCAGGATAATCGAACGACCGGCGTTCGCCGGACGCCCGGGTCGCGGGCGCTGAAGGAGGCATCGTGGGGAAGAACCGCCGACAAGAGCGGCTGCGTCAGCGCCGTGACCAGTCCACCGCATCGCCGTCGCCCGCCGCGGGCGGCCCGCCGCGCGCCTCGAAGCCGGCAGGGAAGCCGAAGGCGGGGTGGCGTCAGACGCTGGACTCCTGGGGCGGCTTCCCGGTCGCGGGGGCGCTGGGCCTGGTGGTCGTGGCGCTCGCCGTGCTGATCTGGGTCAACCGCCCGGGCGCGACCGCGGGCGGCGACCCCTACGAGCCGCAGGAGCGGGTGCAGGTGAACGGCCGCGTGGAGGGCGACCCGAACGCGCCGGTGAAGATCATCGAGTTCGCCGACTTCCAGTGCCCGTTCTGCAAGCGCTTCACGGACGACACCTCCCGGCAGCTGGTGGAGGAGTTCGTGAACACGGGGATCGCCTCGATCGAGTTCCGGCACTTCGCCTTCCTGGGGCCGGACTCGGTGCGGGCAGCCGAAGCGGCGGAGTGCGCGGCGGACCAGAACCGGTTCTGGGAGTACCACGACATCCTTTTCTTGCGGCAGGGCGCCGAGAACACCGGTGTCTACTCGACTGCCAACCTGAAGTCATTCGCACGGGAGATCGCGGACGCGCACGAGGGCTTTGACCTCGATGCGTTCGATTCGTGCGTGGACTCCGGGGCGAAGCGGGCGGCGGTGGAGGAGATGACGCGGCAGGCGGATGCGCTGGGCATCCAGTCGACCCCGTCGTTCCTGGTGAACGGCACGCCGCTCTCCGGCGCCCAGCCGATCGAGAACTTCCGGGCCGCGATCGCGGCGGCGCAGGGGCAGTAGGGAGGCGGCCGAGACGAGATCGGACGCCGGTAGCCCCATCGAGGGTGTCGGCGATATCATCGGGCGGCTCGCGGACGGACGTGCGAGGCATGCAGGAGGCATCATGGCGGACACCGCTACCGCAGACCCGACTTCGGTCACGCTGGGGTTCGAGGACTTCTACATCCTCTCCTCCGGCGGTGTGGACGCGTTCGCTATCAACTGGACCGAGCACGACACCGAGCCGCCGTACTACATCACGGTGGACGGGCGGCGGTTCGCCTTCAACGGCCTCACCTTTCTGGTGAAGGGCCACGGCGCCCCGCTCCCGGGCTGGGTGCGCGAGGAAGAGGCGGCGGGCCACCTGGTGCTGTTCGTGGAGCGCGGCCCGCGCCTGATGTGCTACGTGCACGACCCGGCCGCCGTGGAGGACGACGACGAGGAGTAGTCCTCCCGTCCGCTGACCGATGACGCTTTGACGGCCCCGGCGACGGGGCCGTCTTGCTGCCCGCGACGCTCGATGGGCTGCGCGCGCACCTGACTCTGGCGCGCGTGGGGGCTATCCTCCCGCGAATGTCTTCCACGACCAGCTCGCCCTCCACACCCTCGATGCCCGCGGTGCCGCCGCTGCTGTCGCTCGCGTACGCGATGGCGGTGGTGTCGGTGCACTTCTACTTCGTGTCCTACAACATGTCGCTGGTGGAGGTGCCGGAGGCGCTGTCGCAGGAACCAGCGTGGCTGGTCGGCGTGGTCGTCGGGTCGTTCGGGATCGCGGGGATGATCACGCGGCCGCTGGTGGGGATCCTGGTGGACAGCGGGCGGCGCCAGCGGTGGCTGCGCTTCGGCGCGATCGGGACGGTGATCGCGTTCGCCGGGTACGCGCTGGAACTGGGCCCGTGGGCGATGCTGGTGTTCCGCGCGATCCACGGCGTCTCGATGGGCGCGTTCACCACGGCGCTCCTGGCGATCGTGGGGAGCAACCTGCCGCCCGCGCGGCGCGGGCTGGGGATCGGCCTCTATTACTCATCGAGTTCGATCTCCGGGCTGTACGGCGCGGCGGTGGCGGTATGGCTGTTCCAGGGCGCGTCGCTGCAGGTGGCGTTCATCATTTC
>JAUXUW010000285.1 GCA_030684635.1 Dehalococcoidia bacterium | reverse complement strand
CAATATCACGATTGTGCTAGGCTCCCGGCCATCACCGGGATCGAATCGTGATTGAGGGACGCTCCCACTATGGAACTCTTCACGCAGGATGGACTGTCATTACTGTCGCGCTGGGGACATTTCCTCGCCGGCATCACCTGGATCGGGCTGCTGTACTACTTCAACTTCGTGCAGACCCCGGCCTTCCTCCAGCTCGGCGCGCCGGCGCGGATGGAGGCGCTGGATCAGGTCACCTGGCGGGCGCTGTGGTGGTTCCGCTGGGGCGCCGTGTTCACGGTGCTGAGCGGCCTCATGATCCTGGGGTTCAACGAGCAGTTCACGGCGGACTACTTCAAGACGCCGTCTGGCATCTCGATCGGCTCCGGGGCGATCCTGGGCATCATCATGCTGAGCAACGTCTGGGGCGTAATCTGGCGCGCCCAGAAGGTGGTGATCGCGTCCGCGCGCACCGTCATTGGCGGCGGGCAGGCGGATCCGGCGGCAGCCGCCGCGGGACGTCGGGGCGCGGTCGCGTCGCGGATGAACACGATCTTCTCGATCCCGCTGCTGTTCTTCATGGCCGCGACCAGCCACTTCGTGGGCTCGAGCGCGTTCGTGGCCGAGGCTGAGAGCAGCGCGATGATCACGTACTGGGTGATCTTCGCGGTGGTCGTGGGCGGGCTGGAGTTGAACGCCCTCGGGCGCCTGGGTGGCTACGGCCCGGCGATGAACACGCGCCCGTACGATTCCGTGCGCGCGGCGATCATCAGCGGGTTCGTGGTCTTCGCGATCCTCTACGCCGCCTTCGAGGTGCTGTTCAAGGCGTAGCCTGCCCTTCGTCTTCGTGATCGCGCAGGGCCGCCCTCCCGGGCGGCCCTGCTGTTCGAGGGGCGAGGCGGTGCGCCGTCAGCGCACGAAGAACTGCGCCCGGATGCCGTCCATGTAGTCCGTGCCCAGGGAGGACAGCAGGACGTACGCGTACTTCTTGTCGACCGCGAACTCGAGGCCGGCACGCTCGCCCGGCTGGAGGACGGGCGTGCGGCCGACCTCGATCAGTGAGTCGATGAGCAGACGGTCGCCCTCCACCGGCAGGGCTGTCCGGTCGCCGCGCCAGCGGATGACGACGAGGTCATGCGGGCGCGGGCCGAGGTTCTGGACCAGCAGCCGGACGCTGCCGGACTCCATGATGTCGCGGCTGGTGAAGATCGCGTTGTCGACCAGGTAGACGCCCATGACGTCGCCCATGCTCTCAGGCGGCGCGTCCGGTTCCGGGCCGGCCGCCCCGCCTCCGACGATGATCTCGGTGGCCATCCCTCGGCCGAAGTCGCGCGACTCGCCGGAGATCAGCACGTACCGCCCTGCCGCCAGGTCAGCGACCAGTTCTCCGTCCCCCGGCCCGATGTCGGCGCGGGGGTCGACGGGTTCGGAGCGGGCGACGACATCGACCTCGCCGAGGAGCACGCGGTCCTGGCGGTTCGGTAGGCCGGCGATGCCGCGCGGCGCGCGGATGATCGTGAGGTCATGGCTTTCGTTGCCGAAGTTCTGGAGCGAGAAGTAGTAGCGGCCCGGCGTCACGAGGCGCCGCTGCCAGGCGATCAGGCCGTACTCGGTGAGCCATACCTCCACCGTGCCGACGATCGGGCGGTCGTCCAGGGGCTGTCTGCCGCTCCCGATCGCGACCGGCGTGAACCCCGGCGCGGGTGTGGCGGCGCCGTCGCCCGGGAGCGGGACGCTGTCCAGCAGGCTGCACGCCGAGAGCAACAGGAACGCGGCGGCGAGCGGCCCGAGGAGCCACGGGTGGCGACGGGATGGAGCAGGCGTGCGGCGCATCCCCGCAGTATCGCCGAGATCGCGGTGCGAGGCCCCGGGCGGCGCGACTACCACCCGGCTACCACGCGATGCCCTCCACGCCGGCGGGCGGGCCGGGCTGGGCGATGACGGTCAGCGTGGCCGCATCGAGAATGACGATGCGCCGCTCGCCGTCCTCGATGACCGCGATCCAGCGCCCATCCGGCGACCAGGCGGCCTGGTAGGGCGTGAGCCCGCCTACCTGGACGGGTTCGGGGCCGCGCGGAGGGGTCCCGGTGAACGCGGTGAGCGGCCCGGGCTCGGCGATCCAGACCCCGCTCTGATAGTCCGCGGAGAGGCTCGCCGGCACGGGCGGGATCGCGATCAGGAGCGATGCGCCGTCCGGCGACCAGCGCGGGGAGGGCGGCGGGGCGTAGCCCGCGATCCAGTCCATCACGATCGAGAGCGCCCGATCCGTGGTGACCGAGATCGGGTTCTCCGCGATCAGCGCGTAGCCCATCAGTGCCGGTTGCCCCTCAACTGGGAGATCGCCGTCGGCGTCGACGAACGTCACCGCCAGGACATCGGTCGTTGGTGACCACTCAACCCCGATGAAGGCGCTGCCGATACCGGCCTTCGAGGTGGAGTGCTGGCTGAGCAGCGTCCCGGCACGGTCCACCGTGAACACCTCGCCGGCGCTGGCGTAGGCGAGGCGCTCGGAGTCGGGCGCCCATGAGGGCGGTGCGAGCAGGGGGCCCTCTGCCAGCACCAGGTAGCCGGCGTCCGGTGCGGCGACCTCGATCACGGATGGGCCGCCCTGCGGGGCGACGAGCGCGAAGGGCATCTCGCCTTCCTCGAACGCGCGCGAGGCGAACGCGATCCAGCGCCCGTCCGGCGACCAGCGCGGCAGGCCTTCTAGCCGGTCGTCCGTGTTGGTGAGGTTCGTGGAGGCGCCGTCGTGCCAGACCCAGAGGTCGCCGCCGGAGATGTACGCGAGCGCGTCTCGTGCGGCGTTCCAGTCCAGGACCAGCGCGCCGAAGGTGTCCACCTCCAGCGGCAGGCGGCGGGCATCGGCACCGCTCGATGCGTCCGTGCTGGTGAGGAACCACGGCCCGGTCGCGGCGTCGGGTGGCGTGGTTGCGGGCTGCCCGGTGAGCGTGGTCGTCGGGGACGCGGACGGGGTTGCGGTGGCGGGATCCTCGACCGTGCCGTCCGTGCACGCGGCGACCATGAGGGCGCCGAGCGCTACGGCGGGGGCCACGAGGCGGAGGAGACGCATGGCGCTGCCTTCCGGGTGGGGCGTCAGCCCTCGAACGTTCTCAGCCACCGGTGCGTTCCCGCAAGCGCACCGTGGGGTCGGAAACACGAAACCCGGCCACGGGGGCCGGGCTGCGCGTGGGTGAATGCGGCCAGCGGCCTACACGTGCGCCAGCGGCACGCCACCGGAGCGGCGGTTCGGGTCGTCCAGGCCCGGGTAGGGCGGGAAGAGCGATTCGAGCTCGCGGCGGATCGGGTCGCCCTCCGGGAGGTACGCGGAGAAGTCGCCATCCGGCTCGGGGCGCTGTCGCTGCCCGGTGAGTTCCTGATGCTTGATCTTCTCCTGCAGCATCATCAGCCCCTGCAGGAGCGATTCCGGCCGCGGCGGGCAGCCGGGGACATACACGTCCACCGGGGCGATGAGGTTCACGCCCGGCAGGACGGAGTAGGCGTAGGCGAAGGGGCCGCCCATGATCGCGCAGCCGCCCATGGAGATGACCCACTTCGGCTCCGCCATCTGCATGTAGATGCGGCGCACGACCGGCGCCATCTTCCAGGTCACGGTGCCGGCCACGATCATCAGGTCCGCCTGTCGCGGCGAGGCGCGGAAGACCTCTGACCCGAAGCGGGCGATGTCGTAGCGGGAGGAGGCGGACGCGATCATCTCGATGGCGCAGCAGGCGAGGCCGAACATGGCCGGCCAGAGCGAGTGGGCGCGCGCCCAGTTGAGCAGGCCGTCCACGGAGGTGACGAGGACGTTCTTGCGGACCTCTTCTTCGAGGTCGGCGCCCGTCAGTTCACCCTCGCCCAGCAGGGGGTGAGGGATGTGCAGGCCACCGGCAGTGGTCGCGGCGCCCGCGTTGAAGATGGAAAGCGGCTGTCCGGTCACGCGAAGCCCCCGCTGCAGAAACGGCCGATGTGGGGCCGATGCTATCGCCCGCGCGACGAGGCGGCAAACCCGCCGGTCAGCCGTCCAGCCACGGCCGCCACGCCTGCGGCGGTTCGGTGACCGGGATCGGGGAGAGCGCGCGCAGCCGCTGGACGATCGGCGGGAGCACCTCCAGCAGCCGGTCGACATCCGCCTCGGTGTTCCCGCGCCCGAGGGTGAAGCGCAGCGACCCTCGGGCGAGGTCCTCCGGGACGCCCATGCCGACGAGCACATGGCTGGGCTCCACGGCCCCGGTGGTGCAGGCGGAGCCGGAGGAGGCGGCGACGCCGGCGAGGTCGAGTGCGAGCAGGATCGACTCGCCCTCCACGAACCCGACGCAGCAGGAGACGTTGCCCGGGAGGCGGTGCGCCAGGTTGCGCGGGCCGGTGATCGCCAGCATGGGGATGCGGCGGGGGAGCTCCTCGATCAGCCGCTGCTGGAGGGCGCGCTCGTGCGCCACGTCCGCCTCGCGCCGCTCCCACGCGAGCGTCATGGCGCGGGCGAGGCCGGCGATAGCGGCGGTGTCCTCCGTGCCGGCGCGCCGGCGATCCTCCTGCCCGCCGCCGAGGATTTGCGGCTGGAGGGGGGTGCCGGAGCGTGCGTAGAGGACGCCGGCGCCGCGCGGGCCGTACAGCTTGTGGCCGGTGAGCGTGAGCAGGTCCACGCCCAGCCGGTCAACGTGGACGCCCAGGTGGGCGGCGCTCTGCACGGCGTCCGTGTGCACCATCGCCCGAGGGTTCCGTGCCTTCACGCGGCGGGAGACCTCCGCGATGTCGGTGACCGCGCCCACCTCGTTGTTCGCGTGCATCAGGCTGACCAGCACGGTGTCGTCCCGGACGGCGGCCTCCACGGCCTCCGGCGAAACCCGGCCGTCCGGCCCGGGGGCGAGGCGGGTGACCTCCGCGACCCCGTCGCGTTCGAGTTGCTCAACGGTGTCCAGCACGGCGTGGTGCTCGACCGTGCTGGTGATCAG
Organism: Dehalococcoidia bacterium; assembly: GCA_030684635.1. Classification (GTDB taxonomy): domain Bacteria; phylum Chloroflexota; class Dehalococcoidia; order UBA2979; family UBA2979; genus W-Chloroflexi-9. The sequence continues at coordinate 3,594 of JAUXUW010000285.1, read as the reverse complement.
GTGCCGGCCTCGGCGGGTGGAGGCGGCGAGCACGCCGCGCAGCGCCAGGTTGTCCGCCTCCGAGCCGCCCGAGGTGAAGATGATCTCGCCCTCGTGCGCGCCGATGAGCCGCGCCACCGTCGCCCGCGCGCGGTCGATGGCAGCACGGGCCGCCTGCGCCTCCACGTAGATCGACGAGGGGTTGTGCCAAGCCTCTGTCAGGAACGGCAGCATCGCCTCGACGACCGCGGGGTCGGGCGGTGTGGTGGCGGCGTGGTCCAGGTAGACGCGTCCGGTGGGGTCAGGCATGTGCGGAGGATACCGCCGGGGCCCGACGGATCGAGGATTGCCGGGGTTTTGCACGTTCGTTGCTCAATAAGGACGCAAACGCTGGTACGCTTTTTTCATGACCACTGCCCCCCGCCGCATCGACGGAACGCGCGAGGAGATCCTCGCGCTGCTGCGTCGCCGCGACCGGATGAGCGTGGACGACCTGTCGAAGGAACTCGGCCTCGCCGGAGCGACGGTGCGACGTCACCTAGATGTCCTCCAGCGCGACAACTTCGTGCAGGTCACCCAGGTCCGGGGCGGCACGGGCCGGCCGAAGCACCTCTTCGCGCTGACCGAGGCGGGCGCCGACCTCTTCCCCCACCACTACGTGCGCATGACGCAGCGGCTGCTCGGCGAGATCGTGGGCCTCGGCGCCACGGAGACCGCGGGACGGTCGGGGCCGGAGATCGCGCGGCTCATCTTCTCCCGCATGGCGGAGCGGATCGCCGCCGAGTACGCGCCGCAGGTGCAGGGACGTAGCCCGATCGAGCGCGCTCGCTCCGCCGTGGACCTCGTCGCGCGTGAGGGCATCGACTTCGAGGTCGTCGAGGCGGGCGAGGGCATCCGCGTGCTGGGCCGCGGCTGCCCGTGCAGCCGCCTGGACGATTCCACCCCGGCGAACCCGTGCGAGCACGACCGCGTGATGCTGGAGCGCCTGCTCGGGGCGCCCGTGCGCCCGCTCGACCCATCCCTTGTCCCGCACGACTTCCACTGTGGGTACCTGGTCGCGCCCGCCGTGGGTGCGGGGTAGGCGAGGGCGTTCGGGCAGCGGTGACCGCGTTTATTGCTGGGGCTGGCACGCTCACGTAAGATGAGCAGGCACCCGAAGGGGACACTGATGACTTCACTCCTGCCCGGCATGGGCTCCACCATCTCGAAGAAGCCGGAACCGGTGATCACCACGCTGGTGACGGTCACCGATAAGGCGGCCGTGAAGGCGAAGTCGATCCTCGAAGCGAAGGGGCACCCGGACGGGATGCTCCGCGTGTTCGTGGTGGGTGGCGGCTGCTCCGGCTACCAGTACGGCATGTCGATCGCCCCGAACGCCGAGGCCGAAGACCAGGTCATCGTGACCGACTCCGGCATCCGCGTGGTGATCGACCGCGACTCCGCGCCGATGATCTCGGGCGCCGAGATCGACTACCACGAAGACCTGATGAAGTCCGGGTTCACGATCTACAACCCGAACGCCACCTCCTCGTGCGCGTGCGGTTCGTCCTTCCAGACGGCCGGCAACCCCGGTACGCCTCGCGCCTGCTCCTAGCGGGGCACCTCGCCGAACGACCGACAGGGCCCCGCTCCGGCGGGGCCCTGTTGTTTGTCCGGGGGGCGTGGGTTCTGGGTATGCTGGTGCCGCTGGAAAGGCCGGACTGATGCCTCAGGCGTGGATCACCGTGAACTCGTACGACAACTTCGAGATCCTGCGGAAGCGGAAGTTCGACCTGGCGCCGTTCAAGTCCAGCCGGCGCAAGCAGTCCGGCGACATGCGCCCCGGCGACCGCATCGTCTACTACCTCGTCGGTCGCGTGGAGTTTGCCGGCGTGGTCGAGGTGACGGGCGAGGCGTACGAGGACCACACCGACCTGGGCTTCGAGTCCGAGGGCAAGCCGGACGAGGACTACCCGTTCCGCATTGCGACGAAGCCGGTGGTGATCGCGAAGCGCGACAACTACCAGGACGTGCGTGAGATCACCGAGCTGCTGGACAAGACCCGCGCCTTCGGCCCGAAGAAGCTGGGCATGGCCTTCCGTGGCAACCTCCACCGGATCTCGCAGGCTGACCTCGAGGTGATCGAGGGCATCCTGCGGCAGCGGGCGTGACGCCCGGGAACGAGGGTCCCGATGGCTTCTGAGTCTCCTCGTCGACTGACCCGCAGCCAGGACCGGAAGGTAGCCGGCGTCTGCGGGGGCGTGGCGGAATACTTCGGCACCGACCCCACGATGGTGCGCCTCGGCTTCGTCGCGCTTGCGGTGCTGACGGCCTTCGGGCCGATGCTGCTGGGCTACGCGGTGCTGTGGATCGTGATGCCGGAGGCCTCCGGCCCGCCGGCGACGCGGCCCGCTTCCACTGCCGACAGCCAGCAGGCCGGGACGGTGATCGGCATCGTGCTGCTGGCGATCGGCTTCATGTGGCTGATGGGCCGCGGCTGGGGTGGCGTGGGCCACATGCCGATGTTCGGGTGGTCCGGCTTCCAGTTCCTCTGGATATTCGGGCTCATCATTGTCGGGGCGCTGATCCTCGGCGCGTCGAGGCGAGGCAGGTAACCCTCGAAGGAGGCGGTCGTGGCGGACGCAACGCTCCCGGCGCAACTCGCGCTCCATGTCCAGCGACTGCTCGACAACTGCGTCCGCTCGGTCGCCGACCTGACGCTGGAGCAGTTGAACCACCAGCCGAGCGATCGAGCACACTCGATCGGCTGGGACATCTGGCATGTGGTCCGCACCATCGACAACGTGGTCCTCTTCGTCTTCGACCGCGAGCAGCCCGTCTGGGTGCGCGATGGGTTCGATGTCCGCTTCGGGCTTCCGAAGGTGGCGCAGGGCACCGGCATGACCGACGAGGAGGCGCGCGCGCTGCGCTTCCCGCCGCCCGCCGACTTCGTGCCCTACATCGAGGCGGTGCGCGACGTGGTCGTACCCCGCCTCGCTGCGATGACGGACGCCGCCCTCGCGACGCCCACCACGGTGCGCCCGTGGGGCGAACAGCCGCGGGCGGAGCATGTGATGCAGGTTGTGGTCGCGCACGGCAACGGACACCTGGGCCGTTGCTCGCTGGCGCGCGCGTTGCTCGGGAAGGACGACCTGGGGATCTAGGAGGTGCGTGATGGAGGTCCGACGGATCCGCGCTGACGAAGGCACTGCCCTCCGCGAGGTCCGCCTCCGCGCGCTGCGTCTGGCGCCCGAGGCCTTCCACTCCACCCACGACGAGGCGTCCCTGCATCCCGAGGCGGAGTGGCACGACCGTGCCGCGCGTGGTGCGAGCGGCGCCTACGAGGCGATGTTCGTGGTCGACCGGGGCGGTGGAATCCTCGGCGGGATGATCTATACGAATGCGCTGGCGGATCCGCCGCACGACGCCTTCATCTCTTCGATGTACCTGGACGAGGACCTGCGCGGTGGCGGCATGGCGGACGCGCTGATGCAGGCGGCCGAATCCTGGGCGCGGGCAATGGGGTCGCCTCGGGTGGAGCTGTGGGCCTCGTACGGGAACCTGCGCGCGCGTCGTTTCTACGAGCGCCACGGCTACGTGCTGGGCGGCGTGGACGAGCCGTGGGAGCGTGGTGGC
>JAUXUW010000284.1 GCA_030684635.1 Dehalococcoidia bacterium | reverse complement strand
GCGCTCGGGCTCGCCCGGAGGCGTGGAGGCGTCCCGCACGGCGGCGGCCAGCCAGTTGTGGCCGGGCCCGGCGAGCAGTTCGCCGTCGTCCACGGTGCCCGGGGTGACCACGCGCGTGATCCGCCGCTCCACCAGCCCGGCCGCGCCGCCCCGCGACGGCGGCAGGCTCACCTGTTCGCCGATCGCGACGCGGTACCCGGCGGCCACGAGCGTGTCCAGGTAGCGGTCCAGCTGGTGGTACGGGATCCCGGCGAGCGGGATGCGGGCGCCGTCGCCGCCCATCGGTCGGGAGGTGAGCGCGATCCCGAGGACACGCGCAGCGACCTCGGCGTCCTCGTCGAACGTCTCGTAGAAGTCGCCCATCCGGAAGAGCAGGAGCGCGTCCGGGTGCTGGGCCTTCAGGTCCAAGAACTGCTGACGGGCCGGGGTGGCCAGGCGGCCGGGCCTCTCGCGGGGAGTCGCGGGATCGTTGTCGGCCCGCATAGTCTACGGGCGGACGGAGGCCGCCCTCAAGGCGCGCCCGTCAGGGGCGGCGTCTACCCGGCGCGGCGCTCCCCGATCGGGTCGAAGAGCGAGAGCGCGCCGGCCCCGAGCGCGGCGGCGAGGCCGACCGGCTTGCCGACCGAGCAGTCCACGGCGCCGGTGGCGCAGCCGACGAAGGCGAGCACCGCCACCGCCGCCAGGATCACCCAGAACCGCTGGAAGAGCGGGTGCGCGGTCATCGAGGCCATCGGCGGGACTCCTTCGGGCTAGTTGAGGGCGACGGTGCGCGCCTTCGCCTGCTTGCCGACCGCCTTCGGCGCGACGTCGATGCAGGCGCCGCAGCGGATGCAGGCCGCGTCGTCCACGCTGCGGTTGCCGGCGGGGCCGCGGAAGGCGGCGACCGGGCAGATCGCGACGGCCTCGGCCAGCGCCGGGTCGTACTGGTTGGTGACGACCACCCGGTAGAGGCCGGCCATCGTCAGCGAGGGGTCCTCGCCGCGCAGCGCCGCCTCGTAGTCCGCGTGGAAGTGCTGGAGCAGGTTGCGCGTGATCTTGGGGCTGAACTGGCCGTGCACGCAGTTGGAGAACTGGAGCGTGCGGTCGATCAGCTTCAGGTTCGGCTCATCCTCGCGCCGGCCGCGGCCGTCGATGATGCGGCGGAGGATCTCCGTCTGGCGCTGGTTGCCACCGTGGCAGGTGGTGCAGCGGCCGCAGGACTCCTCTTCGACGAACGCGGCAAACATCTCCGCGAGCACGAGGACGCTCGTCTGGTCGTTGCAGAAGACGATGCCGCCGCCGCCCATGATCGCGTCCCACGGCGAGAAAGAGTCGCCCTGCAGGATCAGCTTCGGCAGCGACTGCGGCGGCAGTAGCGAGCCGAGCGGGCCGCCCGACTGGATCGCCTTCAGTTCGCCGCCCACCATCCCGCCGCAGACCTCCAGCACCTTCGCTAGCGGCACGCCGAACGGGAGTTCCATGAAGCCGACGCGGGCGATGTCGCCGGAGAAGGAGAAGATCTTGGTGCCGGTCGCGCGCTCCGTCCCGTACTGGCGGTACCAGTCCGAGCCGTGCAGCAGGATCAGCGGCGCGTTCGCGTAGGACTCCACGTTATTCACGTTGGAGGGCTTGTCGAAGACACCGCGCTGCGCCGGGAACGGCGGCTTCACGCGCGGCATGCCGCGGCTGTCCTGGATCGAGGACAGCAGCCCCGTCTCCTCGCCGCAGACGTAGGCGCCGGCGCCGCGGATCACGCGCAGCCGGAAGGTGAGGCCCGTGCCGAGGATGTCCTCGCCCAGGAGCCCGGCGGCCTCCGCCTGCGCGATCGCCTGCTCCATGCGCGCGATCGCCAGCGGGTACTCGTCGCGCAGGTAGATGTAGCCCTGCTTCGAGCGCGTCCCGAAGGCGCCGATCAGCATCCCCTCGATCAGGAGGTGCGGGTCGCCCTCCATCACCACGCGGTTCACCCACGCGCCCGGGTCGCCCTCGTCCGCGTTGCAGACCAGGTAGTGGTCCTCGCCGGCGGCGCCGAAGAGGAAGTTCCACTTCACGCCGGTCGGGAAGTTCGCACCGCCGCGGCCGGTCAGGCCGGCGTCGTTCATCACCGTCCGGATCTGGTCCTCGGTGCTGTGGCGGCCGAGCATGCGCGCGGAGGCACGGTAGCCGTCGCGCGCGATGTAGTGCTCCAGCGACTCCGGGTCGGTCAGCCCCAGGTTCCGGAGCAGCCGCCGCTCGCGCGGCTCGAGCGCGAAGAACGGGTGGTCGCGCAACGACGGCACGCCGTCACGCGCGCCCGTGACGGTGCCGATACGCAGCGACTCCGCCGCGCCCCAGCGCCCGCTCGCCTCATCCACGATCGCTTCCGCGTCGGCGGGGGTGACGGGGCCGTAGAGGACAGTGGCGCCGTCCGGGAAAGTGACCTGCACGAGCGGGTGCAGCCACTGGATGCCGTAGCCGTGCACCCGGCCGAGGTCGACCGCGGCGTTGCGGCCGGCGACGACCCGCTCGATCGCCGCGCGCGTGCGCAGCGCGCCGTTCGAGATCGAAGACTGGTCGATGGCGACGTCGATGCGCGGGCGTTCCGGGTTCCGCCAGGCCGCATAGGCCGCGTCGGCGTTGGCGCGGAGGGCGTCGTACAGCGCGAGTGCGTCAGGCATTCGTCGCCTCCTCGATCGTCGCGCCGTCGCGGAGGGCGCGCGCCATGCGGACGGCGCGCGCGGCGGACATGTTGCCAACCGGCTCGATCATGTGGGTCTCGTGCTGCTCCAGCCACACCATCGGCGCGACCTCGCAGGCCCCGTTGCACTGGCCGAGGATGACGCCGACGCGCCCGTCCTCCGTCTGCCCGTTCATGTGCCCGATGCCGAGCGAGGCGAGGAGCGCGTCGCGGATACCGTTGCCGTTGCGCAGGCGACAGGCCGGGCCGGAGCACCAGCGGATGTTGGTGTGCGCCTGCGGCTCGAAGCGGAACTCCTCGTAGTAGGAGGCGGCGCCGTAGACGTGCGCCGGGAACAGGCCTAGCTGATCGCCGATCACCTCCATGGCCTCCGCCGAGAGGTAACCGAACTCGTGCTGTACGCGATGGAGGGCGGCCAGGAGGTCGCCGTTGTTGGGGCGAAACTCCGCCACCAGGGCGCGCAGGCGAACCTTGCTTTCGGTCTCCAGCGGCATCGGCGACCCCTCAACCCGGTGCAGGCGTGCGCAGGCGCGGAGTCACGCGCCATCGACGTCGCTGCATGCTACCAACGGCGGCACTTCGGGCCAACCGCGCCCGCCGGCCCGCCCTACCGGGGCAGCTGTCCCGCCCGGTCATCCTCGATCAGGCGTGCGACACGGCGCCCCATCCGGATCGAGTAGTTCTGGCCGCGGTCCTCCGGGTAGACCTGGGTAGTGTTCGCCAGGTAGAGGCCCGGCACCGGCGTCCGGTGCGGCGGGATCGTCTCGTGGTAACGGGAGTGGACGACCGGCTGGCCGGCGCGGTCCCGGTAGAGCCACGTCCCCGTCACCCAGGACCGGTCGAAGGCCGGGTTGATCCGGCGGATCCACGGCTCGTACAGGTCCAGCAACTGCTCGGCGGTCATCTCCACCATCGGATCGCCGGGGCTCATGTAGTCGGAGAGGTAGAGGACGTGGGCGCCGCCGTAGGTGGAGGGCGGCATGAAGTTGCTCTGCTCCACCGCCACCACGAACGGCGCGTCGTCGTCCGTCATCGTCAGCCAGTAGATCGGCGACAGCTGCCGGTCGAGCGCCAGCACCATCACCGTCGCCCACTGGTACTGCACGGACTCCAGCAGCCGCGCGTAGGCCGCGCCCTCCGGCCCGAGGTCGGCGAGGCCCGGCACGATCCGTTGGAAGAGCGGCGACGGCGTCGTCGCCAGCACCGCGTCCGCGCGCACCTCCTCGCCGGCACGCGCCCCGCCGAGCACCACCCCGACCGCCCGCCCATCCTCGATCAGCACGCGCTCCACCGGCACGCCCGCCTCCAGCGTGCCGCCGCGCGCGCGGCCGG
>JAUXUW010000281.1 GCA_030684635.1 Dehalococcoidia bacterium | reverse complement strand
GCGGCCTCCACCGCCCAGGCCACCTCCGCCGTGCCGGCGCGGTGGTAGGTGCCGAGGATGTGCTGGTGGTCGTGCGGCATGCGCATCTCGCCGAGCACGCCCGTGCTGAACGCCTGTCTGCCGATGCGCAGGGGTATCTCGACATGGGTGGCAGCCTGGCGGTCGAGTTCGCGCTTGAGCGACGCGCGCTCCGGGGAGCCGGGCGCGTAGCCCTTTACCGGTTCGTTGGTCGGGGTGGGAACATACGATCGCCCGGACATTGGCTGGCCTCCTTCGCGGTGACCCCACCGTACCGCAGGAAGCGAGACTGGTAGTCTGCACGGATGAAAGCCGGAATCGCCTCATTCGGCAGCGCGTTCATGGTGGTGGCCTCGCTGACGGTGCTGCCGGTCGCGATCGCCCTGCTCGGCGGGGTGTTCCTGACCGCGTTCGGCGCCGGATTCACGTTCTGGCGCGCCCAGCGACGACGACGGACGGCCCCCGGGCCGCCCGAGGTCAATCGACCCGCGGGATAGCCAGCGCCACCTCCATCGGCTGCCCCCAGGGCATCGTCACCGACTGCACATCGACCCGGAACGTCTCGGGCGTGTCCAGCTTCGAGGCGATCCGCCCCGCCGCGCCGGGCCCGACGAGGATCTGGTTGCCGCAGCAGCAGGATTCGGTCGCGGGATCCGCCAGCGACCGGTCGAGCGCGAAGCCAGCATCGCAACCGCAGTAGCAGTCGTAGTTCACGTTCGCGCCCACCGGGGTCGCCTCCACGCGATACAAGGCAGGCCGCCAGTCCGCCGTCAGCGCGGGATGATGTTCATCGTGACCGGCACCGTGCGGCGTGCTCGCCTCGCCCAGCGGGTAGCCCTCCGCTTCGAGTCGGACCGCCAGCACATCCAGCACGCCGCCGGACGTCACTTCCACAGTGAACCGCCGCGTCTCCGGGTGGCCATCCAGGAACCGGGCACCCTCGGTGGCGTCGACCGCCGCGCGGATCGTCGCGATGCAGTGGTCACAGGTGATATCTGGGGCGGAGAGGACGACCTGCATGGCTGGTTCCCTTCGGGGCGCGGCTAGAGGCTACCCGACAGGCCTCCCCGATGCACCGCGCCCGCCTCGGACGGCCGGCACCGCGCGCCGAGGCACCGGTGATGGGTGCCCCGGGGCCCCAAGGCGGGCCCCCGCGTCGTAGGATGCTGCCGAAATCTAAGGAGGGCGGGATGACAACCACACCCGACCAACCAGAGTCCACCGGGCCGGCCCCGGAAACCCCGCCGGCCGAGACGTCGACGGCCGGCCCACCGCCGCGCCGGCGGCTGATGCGCTCCCGCGACGACGAGATGATCGCGGGCGTGGCGGGCGGCATCGCGGAGTACTTCGACCTCGACCCCGTGCTCGTTCGCGTCGCCTTCGTGGTGCTGGCGCTGGTGACCAGCGGCACCGCGATCATCGCGTACATCATCGCCTGGATCGTGATGCCAGAGGCCGGCGCCGGCGATTCGGCAGCACGAGCGGCCATCAGGGCGGACGGCACCGCTGAGCCACGGCCGCGTCGCTCCAGCGGCGCTGCCGCGGGCATCGTCTGGGGCGTCATCCTCATCAGCGTCGGCACGATGGTGCTGCTGTCCCGGCTCGATATCACGCTGCCGGAATGGAACGTCGTCCTTTCGGGTGGCCTGATCCTGCTGGGCGTCCTCATCATTCTCGAGGCGCGGCGAGGGCTGAACGGCGGGCTGGTGACGCTGGCCGTGGCACTCTCAGTCATCCTGGGCGCAGCGGCGTTCGTCGACTTCAGGTTCGACAGTGGCTTCGGCGACCGGCAGGTCGTCGTCACCCGCGTCGCGGACCTGGACGACTCCTACAGCCACGCCTTCGGCTCCATGACCGTGGACCTGCGAAACCTGGAAGTCGCCGAGGGCCAGACGAAGGTCTCCGTAAGCGTCGCCTTCGGCGATGTCACGGTGCGCCTGCCCGCCGGGGTGCCGTACCGGATCAACGCCAACTCCGCCTTCGGGAGCGTGGACGCGCCCGAATTCGACGCGGACGGGATCGCCGTTGAACGGTCCTACCGCTCGGAGGGCTACGACCAGGCCACCCGGCGCGTGGAGATCGATGTCTCCGTCGCCTTTGGTTCCGCGAGGGTCCGCTGATGTCTGACCAGAGATTCCACCCCGGGGCCGCGCTGACGGGCCTGATCTTCGTCTTGCTGGGCGTCCTGTTCCTGACGGATGCGCTGGGGGCCGCCGAATGGCGGTACGACCTGCTCCTGCCGGGGGTGCTGATCGCCCTGGGCGTGGCCGCCATCGCGGGCGCGTTATGGCGAGCCAGGGACGCGTAACTGCCCCGATTCGGTGGAGTTACCTGCGCATGGCATAATCACTCGCGGCGGCAGCCCCGCCGCCCTGTGCCCACGGGACGCGAGGATCGCGCTCGGACGGGCGCATTCAGGAGAGGATGCCGGATGCAGGCAGTGAAGTACGCGCGCGCTTCCTCGGTCGACGAGGCCGTCACGCTGTTGCGGGACGGGGGCGACACCGCCCGCGTGCTGGCAGGCGGCACGGACGTCATCGTCCAGGCTCGCGAACGACGACGGCACATCGAGTTGTTCGTCGACATCAAGCACATCCCTGAACTGACGTCCCTGACGCACGAGGGCGACGGTGGGCTGACGGTCGGCGCGGCGACACCGCTCTACCGCATCTACGGCGACACCGAGGTCGTCCGGCGCTTCCCAGCGCTGGCCGAGTCCACGCACGTCATCGGCGGGAAGGCGGTACAGGGCCGCGCATCCCTGGGCGGCAACCTGGCGAACGCCTCTCCGGCGGCCGACTCCATCCCGGCGATGATCGTCCTGGCGGGAGTGGCCCGCGTGGCCGGTCCCGGCGGGGCGCGCGAAGTGCCGGTCGCGGAGTTCTGCTCCGGCCCGGGCCGGAACGTGCTCCAGCCCGGCGAGTTCATCACCTCGATCCACTTCCCGCCGCCGGCGGCCGGCAGCGGCCAGGCGTGGGAGCGATTCATCCCGCGCAACGAGATGGACATCGCGGTCGTCAACGCCGCCACCTACCTCGCCTTCGATGGCGACGTGGTGACGGAGGCGCGATTCGCCCTGGGCGCGGTGGCGGCGACACCGCTCAGCGTGCCCGCGGCGGCAGCGGCCGTCATCGGGCGGCGGCTGACGGACGAGACGATCGCCGCGGCAGCGGAGGCGGCCCGCCAGACGGCAACGCCGATCTCCGACATGCGCGGCACCGTCCGCCAGCGCAAGCACCTCGTGGGGGTGCTCACCGAGCACGTCATCCGTCGCGCCGTCGAGCGCGCACGGGCCTAGGAGCGAACGATGACGACCACTGACGACGCGATCCTGATCCGCACGACGATCAACGGGGACCCGGTCACCTTCCTCTCCAGTCAGCGCGACTCGCTGCTGGAGGCGCTGCGTGAGCGGCTGAACATGACGGGCGCCAAGGAAGGCTGCAACAACGGCAACTGCGGCGCCTGCTCCGTGATGCTGGACGGCCGCCTGGTGAACTCCTGCCTGGTGCTGGCCGCCGAGGTGGAGGGCGCCCACGTCGACACGATCGAGGGCATGGCGGACGGCGAGACGCTGCACCCGCTGCAGCAGGCGTTCCTGGAAGAGGCCGCGCTGCAGTGCGGCATCTGCACCCCGGGCTTCCTGATGTCCTCGCGCGCCCTGCTGGCGGAGAACCCGACCCCGACCGAGGAAGAAGTCCGCTTCTGGCTCGCGGGGAACCTCTGCCGGTGCACCGGCTACGACAAGATCGTCCGCGCCGTCCTGAAGGCGGCCGGCGAGATGAACGAGGCCCGCTAATGGTCGCCACCGACAAGCCGCAGTACCGCGTGATCGGGACCAGCCCGGTCCGCCCGGATGGCGTGGACAAGGTCACGGGCCGCGCCGAGTACGGCGCGGACATCAAGCTGGAGGGCCTGCTTTACGGCGCCACCCTCCGCAGCCCGCACGCCCACGCCCGCATCAAGCGCATCGACACCTCGAAGGCGGCGGCGCTGCCGGGTGTGAAGGCGATCGTGATCAACGCCGACTTCCCGCGGCAGGAGACCGGCGACCTGGACCTGGGTGAGGGCCGCGCGAACCCGATGTGGCTGATCGACAACGTCCTCGCCGGCGAGAAGGTGCTCTACCACGGGCACGCGATCGCTGCGGTGGCCGCGACCGACCTGCACATCGCCGAAGACGCGGTCAACCTGATCGAGGTCGAGTACGAGGTGCTGCCGGCGGTCATCGACGTCCGCGACGCGATGCTGGAGAACGCGCCCGTCCTGCACGATGAGCTCCGCACGGCCGTGCGCGCGCGCGGCGTGCCAGCCTCCCCGAACCGCCCGACGAACACCGCCATGCACATGCGCGTGGAGAAGGGCGACATCGCCGCCGGCTTCGCCGCGGCGGACGTGGTCAT
>JAUXUW010000271.1 GCA_030684635.1 Dehalococcoidia bacterium | reverse complement strand
GTACAGCCCGGAGATGCACGCCCGCGACCTCGCCGGGCTGCTGCGCGCCCTCGGGATCTCCAAGGCGCACGTCGGCGGGAACTCACAGGGCGGCGCCATCACGCAGCGGTTCGTGCTGGACTTCCCAGAGATGGTGACGTCCGCCTTCCTGCTCTGCACCTCCAGCGAGGTGAACGCGCGGCTGGCCGACGCGTGGGAGCAGCGCGCCACGCTCGCGGAGATGGAGGGCACGGCGGAGGCACTGCGCGCGGCGGGCTCGTTCGCCAACGCGAACACCTCGGTGCGCCCGCAGACCGAGGAACAGGCACGCGCCGGGCGGGAGCGGACGCTCCAGATCCCCGGCCCCGTGTACGCGCACGTGGTCCGCGCCATGGCGTACTACAACTGGACCGCCCAGCTCTCCCGGATCACGGTGCCCGTCCTGATCCTTCAGGGACTGCAGGACACCATGACGCCGCCGGGCGGCGCGGTGCTGATGCATCGCAACATCCGCGGGTCGCAACTGGTGATGATGGACGAGTGCAGCCACGCCATCACCCACGACCAGCCGGTGCAGTGGCGACGGCACCTGCTGAACTTCCTGGATGGCGTGGAGTCCTGGCAGGCCGCTGGCTGACGGCGCTCGCCCTCGCGAGGGCTCGCGGCCGCTGGCCGAACGCCTCTGGCATAGGTGACCGCCGAGGCATATGTTTGCGCGCGTAGCGGGAGGGTATCGATGCGACGAGCAAGTGCATTCATGATGGTGCTGGCCGTGCTGGTCATCGCCGGGGTTGCGGGTGCCGCGCCGGCGGGCACGGCGGAGGCCGGAACCCGTGTACCGGGGCACGAGCAGGCGCGCTACGACCGCGACGGGAACGGCTACCCGGACGCCGGCGTGTACGTGAACGGCCACTACACCTCCGTCTACGCGTATGACGCGGGCGGCGACTGGTACTGGGACCTGGGCGACGGCCGGGTGTACGGCACGGTGGGCGCGGTCGAGAACCTCGAGGCGGCCACGCTGACGCGGTGCGACTACGTCATCAACTACCGGGCCGACTTCGGCAACGACCCCTTCATGAACGAAGGCTGGATCCAGAACCACATCAACTGCAGCGGCTACGACGACAACGGGCAGTACAACTACCTGATCGTCAGCCAGGCCGACCCCCGGTACACCGGGAACCCGGACTGGGCCGTCTGGGGCACGTGGGAGTACCACGTCCTCACCGAGTCCGGGTCGGGGAACCTCGTGAAGGCGGGGCCGCAGAACCACCTCCCGTAGCACCACGCGCCGGGGCGCTGCGCCCCACGCCGGGAACGAGCAACGCCGCCTGCACAGGCGGCGTTGCAGCGACCGAGGCGTGCCGCGTGCATTCGGCGACGCAGTCACCCGTGCGCTTACTATCGAACGATGGGAATGAAACTCGGCCTCCGAGCCGCAACCCTCGCCGTGATGGTGATCCTGCTGTTCGCCGGCGTGCTCTGGGTTAGTGGAACGCTCGAGGGCCTCAACCCGTTCCGCACCGAGCCGATCATGGAGGTCGGCCCGACCGTCGTGGAGAGCATCCGCGAGTTGTCCGACCTCGTGACCGTCGAGGTCATCGAGTACACCACGATCGAACAGGGCCGCGACGCGGGCTTCTTCAACTTCGCGCGCGGCGACCGCATCTTCCTCTTCGCGGTCGCGCGCATCGGCGCCGGCGTCGACCTT
>JAUXUW010000270.1 GCA_030684635.1 Dehalococcoidia bacterium | reverse complement strand
ATGCTGGACATCTCCATGCTGGATTGCCAGATCGCGATCCAGGAGAACGCGTACATGCGCTACTTCCTGTCCGGTGAGACGCCCGTCCGCCTCGGCACCCGGCACCCCTCCGCCGTGCCGTTCCAGGCCTTCCCGACGGCGGACGGGTGGATGGTGCTGGCGCTGGCGTGGGGCGTGCCCAACCAGTGGGCGCTGATGTGCTCCGAGCTGGAGGTCACCGAACTGATCGATGACCCCCGCTTCCACTCGGCGGCGGCACGGTCTCGCAACCATGCCGAACTGGAGCCACTCCTGAACGAGGCGTTCAAGAAGCGCACCACCGCGGAGTGGATTGCCGGCCTCGAGCGGTTCGGCATCCCCTGCGGCCCGCTCAACACCATCCCGGAGACCGCTGCCATGCCGCAGGTGCAAGAACGCGGGATGCTCCCGGAGGTGCCGCACCACACGTTCGGGAAGGTGCGCCTGGCGAACTCGCCGGTGCGTCTCTCCCGGACGCCTGCCGGCATCCGAGGTACTTCCCCGGACATGGGCCAGCACAGCCGTGAGGTGCTGACGGAACTCCTGGGACTGGACAGGGCCGCGCTCCAGGACCTTGTCACGCGACAGGTGGTGTGGGAGGAGCGGCCGGAGGTCGAACTCGGCTAGCAGCAGCAGCGCCGGATGGGTCAGTCTGCCAGTGCAACGTCGAGCGCGCGTTCAATCCACTCGCGCGCGGGTACACCGCGCAGTCCCTCAGAAGTCATGTAGAGGCGGCAGCGCGGGGTGCAGTCCTCGCATGGCTCCCATTCGGGCTCCACGTCACGGCCGTCAATGCGGATCGTCGGTGACCCCGGAAACACCAGGGCGTTGCCCGTCTCTTCATCCTCCACGTCGATGCGCTGGATCGGTACATTGAGTCCACGAACCGCGAGGGCGTCGCGCAACATGACCTCAGCCTGTTCGTGATTCGGGCATCCCTGGAACCACAGCAGTTCGATGTTCATTCCGGCGACCTCCGTCTATGCCCGGAGCGTTCGAAGCAGCAGCACCGCGTCGGGCGCGACCAGCGTAGGCCCGGCTTAGCGATGGAGACTGGCGAGGAGGGCCGCGTCCGGTTAGCGGCGGCGGATGCCGCCGGTGATGCGCGGGATCAACCGGCCGCGCAGCCCCCAGATGATCGCCAGCAGTACCGCCCCGACGCCGATCATCGAGAACGCGACGATCGTGCGGACGCGGGCCTCTTCCTCGGTGAACCGGTCTTCCAGCGCCCGCTGGACATCCTCCACGCGTGCGCGCTTCAGCGAGAAGGTGCTGATCTGGAGCGCGGACTGGAGCAGCGCCACGTTCCCGTCCAGTGACCGGGTGACGAGAGCGTCCGAGGCCCACTTCAGGGAGATATCGTCGGTGCCGTTCACGGAGAGCAGCGCACGGGACGGCGCCCAGGGGACCTGGACCATCTGGACCGCTCCCACCCGCGAGGTGTCCAGGATCTCTGCCAGGGTGCCGGAGTCTTCGATGATCGCGCGGGTGCCGTCCGGCCGGAAGACCAGCGGCAGTGCACCCTCCAGGACCTGGCCGAATTCGGTATCGGCGGGGACGCCGACGGCGACAACATGCCGGTCGCCGA
>JAUXUW010000265.1 GCA_030684635.1 Dehalococcoidia bacterium | reverse complement strand
CGAACAGGCGGTCGCGCTGCTCCGCGTGCACCCAGATGCGGTGCACCTTCGCGTCCAGGCCGTCCGAGCGGCGGAGCCAGGTCTTGCCCTCGTCCCGCGTGTACCAGGCGCCACCCCCGGCGATGCCGAGGATGATGCCCTCCATCACGTCGCCGACGCTCACGATCGCGACCTTCGACTCGCCTGCCGGCGGCGAGAAGTTCGCGTTCTTGACGACGTTCTTCACGCCCTCGATGTCCACCCACGTCTCACCCTTGTCGGTGGAGCGGAGCAGCAGGCCGTCCTGCGTGCCGATGTAGAGGTCGCCGCCGGTGGTGACGGTGACTGAGCGCGGGTCACCCTCCCAGCGCTGGCCCCACTTCTTGCCGTTGTGCACCCAGACGCCCACCCCCGGCGCGCCCGCGATGCACAGGCCGTCGTGGTAGTCGATGGAGGTGAACCGGTGGCCCGGGACGGCGCGCTCCGGATTGCCACCGGGGACGACCTGCAGGATGCCCTCGTCGGTGGCGAGGACGATCCCGAGCGGCTCGTAGGTGCGTCGTCGGATCATGGTGCGGTGGTGCTCCCCTCTTGGTGTGCCCGCAGGCGGTCAATCAGGGCAGGCAGCGCTTCGCCCGAGGAGGCTCGCACCACTACCACGGCCAGTGGCGTCAACGGTGTCTCTTCTGGATTGATCTCGATCAGCGGCACGCCTCGGCGCGTCGCGTCGATCGGGTAGCCGGCCGCGGGGTACACCACGGCGGACGTCCCGATCGTCATGAAGCAGTCCGCCCGTTGCGTCTCCCGCGCACAGCGCTCCAGCGCCTCGGCCGGGATCGGCTCGCCGAACATCACGGTGTCGCTCTTCACCATGCCCCCACAACCGGCTTGAGGGCAACGCGGCGGCAGTTCGGCGGCGTCGATGATGAACTCCGCCTTCGGCCACCGCATCCCGCAGGAGACGCAACGCATCCAGTGACGGTTGCCGTGGATCTCGGTGATCGAGGTCTGTCCGGCGCGCCGGTGGAGGTCGTCGATGTTCTGCGTGATGAGGTGGGAGACCGCGCCCATCCGCTCCAGTTCGGCCAGCGCCAGGTGCCCGGCGTTCGGCTGCGCGGCGTCGATCGCGCTCGCGAACTCGCTCGGCTGCGCGGCCTCCTCCAGGCGGCGCTCCCACCAGCGCCGCGGGTCGGCGGCGAAGGTCTCGTACTGGTTGAGGGGTGGCTCGCCGTTCACCGTCCACAGGCCGCCGTCACCGCGGAAAGTGGGGATGCCGGACTCCTTCGACATCCCGGCACCGGCGAGGACGACGGTGTGGCGCGCCCGCGCGAGGAGGGCGGCGGCGCGGTCGATCGCCTGCAGGGTGGACGGGTCCAGGGGCGTCATCGACGGGCATGCTACCCGCGTCCCGCGCAGCCGGGTAGCGCGTAGCCGTGCCTTCGATTCACACTTCTCTCATGCATCAGCAGTCGGCCGATGATGGCGTGTGGGTAGGGTGGAGCCGGTGAAGACACGGATCGGTCGCCTCCTCCGCGCGGGTGCGCTCGCGGGCGTCGTGCTGGGCACGGGCGCTCTCGCGTCCGCCTGCTCGTCCGAGGCCGGCGCCGAGATCGGCCAGCGCGCTCCGGACTTCAGCCTGGTCCGCGCCGACACGGGCGAGACCCTCTCGCTGTCCGACCTGCGCGGTAAGACGGTGATTGTGAACTTCTGGGCGACGTGGTGCCCGCCCTGCCGGGCGGAGATGCCCGACCTGCAGGGCGCCTATGACGAGCGTCTGGCTGCCGGCGACCTCGTGATCCTCGGCGTGAACGAGGAGGAGGGCGCGGAGCAGGTGCAGCGCTTCATCACCGAGTTCGGCCTCACCTTCCCCGTGGTGCTGGACAAGGACGCGGCGGTCCGCCGGCGCTACAACGTGCCAGGCCTGCCGGCGACGTTCTTCATCGACCGTGACGGCATCATCCGCGCCCGCTCATACGGCCCCGTCTTCGGTAACCTGTTGCCGGACGGCATCGCCGCGGCCGACCGTGGCGGCGAGTCCTAGCGACCAGGCCTGACTCCCGGAGGGCGTCCCGATGCGCGTCGACTTCGCCTTCCTGTGTGACTCCGCCGCCGAGAGCAACGGCAAGATCCACGCGCTCGGCATCGGCATGGAGCAGATCGGGGCGACCTCGCTGCCGGCGGTGCACCCCCGCGCCGTCGCCGTTGTGCGCTTCTCCTTCTCCCGCGGTGACGTCGGCCTCCACGACTTCGTCGTGCACGTCCGTGACGCGGACGGGCGCGAGGCGATCACCCCCGTCGAGGGCGAGATGGCGCTCACGATGGCCGACGAGGCCTCCCAGATGCGCGCGAACATGGTGATCGAGCTCCAGCAACTGACGCTTCACGCCTACGGCCCGCACGAGGTGCAGGTGCGCATCGACGGCGAGGAAGCGGTGGCGCTGCGGTTCGAGGTGGTGCCGGTGCCGGCGCCCCCGCCGCCACCCGGTACACCGCCCCCCGGGACCCCTCAGCCGTGACCGCCGGCGCCTTCGACCCCGCGTCGGAGGTGCTGCGCACCGCGCGCCTGGACCTGCTGCTGCTGCCCCTGGAGTTCTGCGAGGCGATCCTCGCCGGCGACCGCGCGAGGGCAGCCGAGGTGCTCGGCTACCCGCTCGCGGACTGGCCGTTCGGGGACGAGGTGCGACTCGCCTTCCCGGGCTACGTGGAACGGCTGCGCCTCGACCCCTCGATCGCCGTCTGGCAGGGGCGCGCCGTGATCGTGCGCGAGACGGGCGAGGTCGCGGGTGGGATCAACCTGAAGGGGCGCCCTCGCGATGGGCGGGTGGAGATCGGCTATGGGCTCGACCCGCCGTGGCGTCACCGTGGCTACGCGCAGGAGGCGGCGCGCGCCCTCGTCGCCCGCGCCTTCGCCGACCCGGAGACGCGCGAGGTGGTCGCGGTGATCTCGCCGGAGAACGAGGCCTCGATGGCCGTGGCCCGCTCGCTCGGGATGCGGCGGACGGGCGAACTCTCCTCCGCACATCCGGGCTCGTACACCTGGATCGTGACGCGCGAGGCGTTCACGACGTAACGGCCGAGGGTCGTTCCCGTCAGGTGTAATATCCCCGCCAGCGCGCTCTCCCCCGCGTGCCGGAGGGTCCCGTGGCAGAGATCGACGGTCAGACCATCATTGCGCGCGCCCTGAAGCAGCAGGGCGTCGAGGCGATGTTCGGCGTGGTGGGCATCCCCGTCACCGGCATCGCCGCCGCCGCCCAGCGCGAGGGCATCAAGTACGTCGGCATGCGCCATGAAATGCCGGCGACGTACGCCGCGCAGGCCGTCTCCTACCTCGGTGGGAGGATGGGCGCAGCGCTGGCCGTCTCCGGCCCGGGCGTGCTGAACGCCGTCGCCGCGTTCGCCAACGCCTGGTCGAACCGCTGGCCGATGATCCTGATCGGCGGCTCTTACGAGCAGACGGGCCACCTCATGGGCTTCTTCCAGGAGGCCGACCAGTTGAGCGCCCTGAAGCCGTACGCGAAGTACGCCGAGCGCGTCGAGCGCCTGGAGCGCATCCCGATCTACGTGGCGGAGGCCGTGAAGAAGGCGCTGCACGGCGTCCCCGGCCCCGCCTACCTGGAACTCCCCGGCGACATCATCACCGCCAAGATCGACGAGTCGAAGGTGGAGTGGGCGCCGCGCGTCCCGGACCCGAAGCGCACGCTCTCTGACCCCGCGGACGTGGAGGCGGCGATCGCCGCGCTCAAGACCGCGCAGCAGCCGCTGATCATCGTCGGCAAGGGCGTCGCCGCCTCGCGCGCGGAGGTGGAGATCCGCGCCTTCGTCGAGAAGACCGGCATCCCCTACCTCGCGATGCCGATGGCGAAGGGGTTGATCCCGGACGATCACGACCAGTCGGCGGCGGCAGCGCGCTCCTTCGTGCTGCAGAACGCCGACCTGATCTTCCTGGTGGGCGCGCGCCTGAACTGGATGCTCCACTTCGGCCTGCCGCCGCGCTTCCGGCCGGACGTGCGCGTGGTGCAATTGGACTTCAACCCGGAGGAGATCGGCATCAACGTCCCCACCGAGGTGGGCATGATCGGCGACGCGAAGGCCACGCTCTCGCAACTCCTCGATGTCCTCGACCGGGACGGCTGGCGCTTCCCGGACGACTCCGAGTGGGTGAGGACAGTGAGCGCGGAGGCGCGCCAGAACGCCGAGGCCGTGCAGGCGATGATGCAGGAGGACACCCAGCCGCTGGGCTACTACCGCGCGCTGCGCTCCATCGACGAGCGACTCCCGAAGGACGCGATCTTCGTCGCGGAGGGTGCAAGCACGATGGACATCAGCCGCACCGTCATCAACCAGTACCTGCCGCGCACGCGCCTGGACGCCGGCTCGTTCGGCTCCATGGGCCTCGGGCACGGCTTCGCGATCGGCGCGGCCACGCAGTTCCCCGGCAAGCGCGTGATCTGCCTGCAGGGCGATGGCGCCTTTGGCTTCGCGGGCACCGAGTGCGAGGTGGCGGTCCGCTACAACCTGCCGATCACCTGGATCGTCTTCAACAACGGCGGCATCGGCGGCCACCGTGCCGAACTGTTCGAGCGCGACCAGAAGCCGGTCGGCGGCATGAGCCTCGGCGCGCGCTACGACATCCTGATGCAGGGCCTGGGCGGCGCGTCGTTTAACGCGACCAACGCCGACGAACTGGACGCGGCGATCGAGGCGGCACTGAAGATCGACGGCCCGTCGCTGATCAACGTACCGCTGGACCCGGACGCCAAGCGCAAGCCGCAGAAGTTCGGCTGGCTCACCCGCACGAACGAATAGCCCGAGGCAACCCCTCGGCGGGAGGTGACCTGTGGACCTGGACGACACGCCGGAGCAGGCCGCCTTCCGCACGCAGGTGCTCGCCTTCATCGACGAGCACGGCGCGAAGGCGATGGCCGAGGAGACGGAGGGCGAAGCGCTCCTCTCCCGCGAGGTCCGCGCGAAGACGAAGGGCTGGCGTGACGCCCTCGTCGCGTCCGGGTGGATCGCGCCGGCCTGGCCAAAGGAGTACGGCGGCGCCGGGCTCTCGGCGACGGAGCAGTTCATCCTCAACGAGGAGCTCGCCGAGCACGGCCTGAGCAACGTCGGCGGGTTCGGCGTGATGATGTTCGGCCCCACGCTGATGATCCACGGCACGCCGGAGCAGAAGCAGGAACACCTCGGCAAGATCCAGCGCGGCGAGGTGGTGTGGTGCCAGGGCTGGAGCGAGCCGAGCGCCGGCTCCGACCTCGCCTCCCTCCAGACGCGCGCGATCCGCGAGGGCGACGAGTACGTCCTGAACGGCCAGAAGATCTGGACCTCCGGCGCGCAGCACGCCGACTGGATGTACATGCTCGCCCGCACCGACCCGGACGCCCCGAAGCACCGAGGCATCTCGCTGCTGATGTTCCCCATGGACTCGCCGGGCGTGAGCGTGCGGCCGCTGATCAATCTCGCCAACAACCACGGCTTCAACGAGGTGTTCTTCGAGGACGTGCGCGTCCCCGTCAGCAACCGCGTGGGCGAGGAGAACCGCGGCTGGTACGTGGGCATGACGCTCACGGACTACGAGCGCAGCGGCATCGGCTCCGCCGTCGGCACCCAGCGCCGCCTCCGAGGGCTGCGACAGGCCGCCCTCGACACGCCGCCGGAGCAGACCGTGCTCGGCCGCACCGGCGGGAGCATGTGGCGGCTCGCCTTCACCGACCGCTGGATCGAGGCGGAGATTGCGCGCCTCTTCTCCTGCCTGAACATCACCATCCAGGCGCGGAACATGGTCCCCAACTACGAGGCGTCCATGTCCAAGCTGTTCACGTCCGAACTGAACCAGCGCATCGCTTCGACGACGCTGCGCCTGTACGGCCTCTACGGCTCGCTCTGGGACACCGCGCGCCCGGAGGCTCAGTCCGGCAAGGCCGCCGCCGGCTACCTCGGCGCCGTCTCGAGCACCATCGCCGGCGGCACCTCCGAGGTGCAACGCAACATCATCGCCACGCGCGGACTCGGCCTCCCGCGGGGGTAGTCGCTACCTCGTGATCCCCGCCACTGGCGTCAGGCGGGTCACCTCGATGCCACCGTCGGCGTGTTCACGGACGGCGGCGATGAGGGCGGCGAGGTGGGGCGCGGTGCGATGCGCGGCGACGGCCGCGTCGTCTGCGTATTGCTCGAAGAACCAGAACGTCCCCGGGTCGCCCTCCACCGTGTGCATCGAGTAGGTCAGCACGCCCGGCTCCGCCTCGTCCACGGCGTGGACGGCGGCTTCGAGGGCGGCGTGGAGCGCGGCCTCGTGGCCGGGCTTCGCGGTGAGTTTCGCGAGCAGCGTGGGGATCGGCATCGGGGCGGCTCCGTTCAGGGGCGGTGTTCGGGACGGCTCGGGCCATTCTAGGGGCGCACCGGGGCGCCCTCGTACACTGGGGGCGCACCCATGGAAGGCCCCGCGCGATGAACGAGCACCCCACGACGACCATTGGACTGCTGCACCCGGGGGCGATGGGCTCGGCGGTCGGCGCCTCGGCCGTGGCGGCCGGCGCACAGGTGCTGTGGGTGTCCGAGGACCGCAGTGACGCCAGCTGCGCGCGCGCGGAGGCGGCCGGCCTGCAGGACGTCCACTGGCTGAACGGCCTGGTCAACCAGTCGCGGATCATCCTCTCGATCTGCCCGCCGGACGCCGCCGTGGAGGTGGCCGTATCGGTGCGGACCCTGGGCTATGACCGCATCTACGTGGATTGCAACGCGATCAGCCCGGCCACGGCGCGCCACATCGGCGAGGTCGTCGAACACCACGGCGCGGACTTCGTGGACGGTGGCATCATCGGCGGGCCGCCTTCGGCCGACCGGCCGGGGGCGACGCGCCTCTACCTGTCGGGCGCCGAGGCGCCCCGGGTCGCGCGCTACCTGAAGGGCGGGCCGCTGGACGTGATCGTCCTCGACGCCCCTGCGGGCGCCGCCTCCGCGCTGAAGATGGCCTACGGAGCGTGGACGAAGGGCACGAGCGCCCTGCTCGCCGCGATCGAGGCGCTCGCCATCCACGAGGGTGTGATCGATGCGCTGGAGCAGGAGTGGGCGAAGTCCCAGCCGCGCCTGAAGGCGCAGTCGGACGGCCTCGGTGGCTCCGCCGCGAAGGCATGGCGCTGGGTGGGTGAGATGGAAGAGATCGCCGCGACGTTCGAGGCGGCGGGTCTCCCGGGCGGCTTCCACCAGGCCTCGGCGGAGGTCTACCGCCGCCTGGCTCAGTTCAAGGACGACCCGAACGCGCCCGGCGGCCCGGAACTGGCGAAGCACCTGCTGCGCGACTAGGTCGCTCGCCGCGACGGGCGGGGGCTGCCGCCGGCCGCACCGCGAGTCGCGCGAGGCGAGGAAGGGCCGACGCGCCCTTGTGCCCTCGGGGAAGGTGCGTCGGCTCAGGCCGGGGGAGATCCGCCTAGGCTTCCCGAGGCGGGTTCGGTGTGCTCGGCTCGGCGACGGCTGGCGCGGGCCGCAAGTGTCGTCACGCGAGTACCAGCGCGAGGGCGAGCAGCCCGAGGACCAGCCACGCAGCCGCGCGCCAGGTCGCGCCCGCGTGTGCGATACGCTGGATCACATGAAGCGAGCCATCATCGTCCTCGGCAGCCTCGCGTTCGGCCTCGTCGCGCTCGCCTGCTCGTCGGGCGGGGCGCCCGAGGCGGCAACGCCCGCCCTCGGTGCGACCGGCACGCCGAGCGCGCCCGCGACGCCGGCCGTCAGCGACGCAGCGTTCGCGTTTCCGACCGGCCCGGCAGTGATGGTGGAGGCGGGCTACGCGCCGCCCGAAGACCGCGTGCCCTCGACGGGGGCATTCCTCCCGGCGAACGGGAAGCCCACGCTCGTCTACGTCGACGCCATCTGGTGACCGTTCTGCGCGCTCGCGCGGCCCGTCGTGCACGGGCTACGGCCGGAATACCAGGAGCGGGTGAACTTCGTCATCCTCGACTACGACCGCACCGAGGATGCCGAACTCGCGGACCGTCTCGGCGTGCTCGCGCACCCGGCGTTCGCCGTCGTCGCGCCCGACAGCGACCAGGTGACGGGACGCCTCTACGGCCCCCTCGTCGAGGAGAAACTGCGCGAGGTGCTGGACGGCGCCATCGCCGCGGGCGGCTAGCGCCTCCCGTTGCCCGGGGACGCACGAGGCGGCCCGCAGGCCGCCTCGTGGAGTGTCAGGCGCGGGTGGCGGCTACCACTGCTTACCGATGCCGCCGCGCTGCTGGTAGAAGCCGACCGGCCAGTTGCGGCCGTGGATCATCGCCTTGTCGATGTCTTCCTTCGTGGCGATGCCCTCTTCGACCAGCTTGTCCGCCTCGCGGCGGGCGGCGGCGAAGATCCGGTTGAAGATGAAGCCGTACGAGCCGGGGGTGTCCTTCACCATCGCCACGACGCGGCCCGCCTTCTCCGCGATGCCGACGGCGGCCTCCACGGTCTCTGGCGTGCTCTGCGGCGTAGTGATGACCTCGCAGATCTTCATCACCGGCACAGGGTTGGAGAAGTGCATCCCGACGAAGCGCTGCTTGCGCGCGTCGGAGACGTCGCGCGCGATCTCCTGGATGACGAAACCGGAGGTGTTCGATGCGAAGATGGCGTCCGGCTTCACGATCTCATCGAGTTCCTTGAAGACGGCCTGCTTCAGCTCCAGCTTCTCCGGGATCGCCTCGATCAGGAAGTCGACGTTCGCGAGGTCCTTGAGGTCGGTCGTGAAGGAGACGCGGGCCATGGCGGCCTCGCATGCGTCGGCTGCGAGTTTGCCGCGCACGACGGCGTTCTTCATCCCCCACTTGCCCTCGAACACCTCGCCGCGCGTGTTCGCGACGAGCTCGTCGTTGAGGTCGCGCACGACGACGTTGTAGCCGGCGATCGACAGGATCTGGGCGATCCCGCCGCCCATCACCCCGCCGCCGAGCATCCCGATGGTCTTGACCTGGTCCAACCGCATGATGGCCTCCCCTGCGCCGGCGTGGCGCCCGTGCGCGGGATTCTACTCGTTATGCGAAGCGGAAGGGGTCACCCGCAGATCCCTCGCACCGTGTGGTGCAAGATCTGCATCCCCAGCCGCAGGTTCTCGATCGACACCCGCTCGTCGTTGCCGTGGACGCGGCCCTGGTCGGCGGAGGCGGTGAGCGTCGGCACGAAGCCGTAGGAGGTGACCCCGCGGCGCCGGAAGACCCGGGAGTCCGTGAAGCCGGTGCCCACGCTGGGCACGACCACGGCGTCCTCGATCGCCCGCTTCGCCTCGCGCGTCATCACCGCGTACAGCTCCGTGTCCAGCGGCGAGGCGGGGGAGGAGGAGCCGAAGACCCGCTCGATGTCCACCTTCTCGTCGTCGATGACCTCCGTGATCTCCCGGATGAACTCCTCCGGGTCGTAGCCCGGAACCAGGCGCACATCGAGCGTCGCCTCCGCCTGCGCGGGGATGACGTTGTGCTTCACGCCCGCGGTGAGCGTGGTCAGCGAGATCGAGTTCATCTGGACGGACTGGATGCGCGGGTTGGTCTTCGCGAACCCGGCGAGGACCTCGGCGGTCGGCTCCTGCTCCAGGATGCCGGCGTCGTGGAGTTGCTGGAAGTACTCCTTCACCTCCGGGGAGGGGATGAGCGGGCGGTCCCAGTCCTGGATGCGCTGCAGCGCGCGCACCAGGCGGTCGGCGGCGTTGTCGTCGTGCGGGACGGAGCCGTGCCCGGGGCGGCCATGCGCGCGGAGCAGGAGCCAGAGCGGCCCCTTCTCCGCGACGCCGATGTTGAAGGTGTTGCGTTCCACGCCCAGCACCTCCGTGGAGCCGCCGCCGCCCTCATTGATCACGTACTCGCAGTCGAGCAGTTCGGGGTGGGCGCGGTCGAAGAACTCCACGCCGAAGGCGGAGCCCGCCTCCTCGTCTGCGACGGCCATGAACACCAGGTCACGGGTGAGCGGGAGGCCCTGGCGGCGGTGGATGAGGAAGGTGATGAGCTCCATGATGCCCATCCCCTTCATGTCCATGGCGCCGCGGCCCCACACGTAGCCGTCTCGGACCTCGCCGCCCAGCGGCTCCACCGTCCAGTGGTCGCGTTCGAAGGGGACCACATCCGTGTGGTTCAGCAGGATGAGCGGCTTCCCGCGGGCGCCGGTGCCGGGCAGCCGCGCGACCAGCGACTTCCGCGTCTCGTCGCCGTCCGGCGTGTAGAGGTCATACGGGATGCCCTCCGCGTCCAGGATCGCGCCGAGGAAGTCGCACGCACGCGTCTCGTTGCCGGGCGGGTTCACGGTGTCGACGCGGATGTAGGCCGACAGCCACTCCGTCGCCTGTTCCGTCCACGCATCCCAGTCGATCGCCGGCTCCGCCATTCGTGGCCCCCGTTCGCGCGCACTCCGTATGCTGCCCGGGCATCGTTCGCGCGACACGATCACCTGTCAACCCCGCGCGCGGAGGACGGATCAGGAGCCCGCGTGTCCGGACGTCACGTCGCTGTCCTGCTCATCGGCGTGTTCGCGGTCTCGTGGGCGGCGCCGCTGATTCGCGCGGCCTCGGACGAGGGTGCCCCCGTGCTGCTGATCGCGGCGATGCGCCTGAGCCTGGCGGCGCCGCCGATGATGGCGCTGGCGGCGTGGCGGGGCGTGGATGACCTGCGCGGCCTGTCGAGGAGGGAGTGGGCGCTACTGGTCTTCGCCGGCGCCGCGCTCGCGCTGCATTTTGCGCTCTGGGTGGCAGCCGTGCAGCGCACCTCCGTGCTCTCCGGGGTGGTGCTGGTCACGATGCAGCCGATCTTCGTCGCCCTCGGCGCGTGGCTGGTGCTCCGCGAGCGCCCGACGCGAGAGGTGCTGCTCGGCGTGAGCATTGCCGCCGCCGGCGCGCTGTTGCTCATCAGCGACGACCTGGGCGACGCCGGGTCGCTGCTCGGCAATGCGCTGGCGCTCGCCGGCGGGGTCGCCTCCAGCGCCTACTTCGTCGCCGGCCGAGGTGCCCGCGCCCGACTCTCCACCGCTTCCTATTCGGCCGTCGTCTACGGCGTCACCGCCGTCGTCCTCGTGGCCCTGGCCGCGTCCGCCGGGACGCCCGTGCGAGGGCTCCCGATCGAGGCGTACCTGTTCATCGGTGCGATGGCGCTGGTGCCGCAGTTGATCGGACACAACGCCTTCAACTGGGCGCTGGGGTCGCTCCCGGCCGCCGTGGTGGCGGTCGCGATCCTCGGCGAGCCGGTGGCGGCGGCAGCGATCGCAGCGGTGTGGCTGGACGAGATGCCGGCGCCGCTGGAGGTGGCGGGCGGCGTGGTAATCCTCGCCGGCGTGACGGTGGCCCTCCGCCCCGGGCGTGTAGCCTCGACCGCCTCGCCCTAATCTGACGCGCACGACCCGATCGAGGAGGACCGCCATGCCCCCACTGCCGACGACTGGCCCGCTCTCTGGCGTGCGCATCCTGGACCTGACGTGGGTGCTCTCAGGGCCGTTCTGCACGGCCACCCTCGCGGACCTCGGCGCGGACGTGATCAAACTCGAGCGCCCGCCCTACGGGGACGTCTCACGCACGACCGGCCCGATCATCAATGGGGAGTCGGGCTACTTCTTCTCGATCAACCGCGGCAAGCGTTCGATCGCCCTCGACCTGTCGTCCGAGGAGGGGAAGGCGCTCTTCCTCGACCTGGTGAAGCAGGTAGACGTGGTCGTGGAGAACTTCACGCCGGGGAAGATGGACGCGCTCGGCCTCGGCTACGCCGCGCTGTCCAAGGCGAACCCGGCGCTGATCTACGCCGCAATCTCCGGCTACGGCCAGACCGGGCCGCTGCGGGAAAAGCCGGCGCTCGATGTCATCGTGCAGGGCGCGGGCGGGGTGATGTCCGTGACGGGCTACCCGGACGGGCCGCCGGCGCGGCCGGGGCTGTCGCTGGGGGACATTGCCGCCGGCCTCTACTGCGCCGTCGGTATCCTCGCCGC
>JAUXUW010000262.1 GCA_030684635.1 Dehalococcoidia bacterium | reverse complement strand
TCGGCGAGGCGGCCGTGCGCACAGGCGTCGAAGATCGCGAGGAGGTCGGAGCGCAGTTTCGGCAGCAGCACCTGCGTCTCCGGGTCGCCGAGGCGGGCGTTGTACTCGAACACCCTCGGGCCGGTCGCAGTGACCATGACGCCGGGGTAGAGGACGCCGGAGAAGGGGCGGCCGATTTCGGCCATGGCGGAGATGGCGCGCTCTGTGACGTCGCGGCGGATCGCCTCGGCGTACTCGGGGCTGAGCCAGGCGGGCGGGGAGTAGACGCCCATGCCGCCGGTGTTCGGGCCGCGGTTCCCATCGAAGATCGCTTTGTGGTCGCAGGAGAAGGGCATGTGCCGCACGGTCACGCCGTCCGTGAACGCGTGACCGCTGACCTCCCGGCCATACATCCGCTCCACGATCACGACACGATCGCCCGAGGCGCCGAAGGCGCGTGTCCGCATCGCCGCGTCGATGGCGACGATGGCCTCATCGACCGTGTCGCAGACGGTGACGCCCTTGCCAACCGC
Organism: Dehalococcoidia bacterium; assembly: GCA_030684635.1. Taxonomy (GTDB): domain Bacteria; phylum Chloroflexota; class Dehalococcoidia; order UBA2979; family UBA2979; genus W-Chloroflexi-9. The sequence goes on along the minus strand of JAUXUW010000262.1, from coordinate 4,245 downwards.
GAGCCCGTCCGCCTTCACCACGCACGGCCCGCCGAGGCTACGGGCGTAGGCCGCCGCCTGGTCCGGATCGGTGAAGGAGCGGTTGGCCGCGGTGTTGATGCCGGCGCGGGCCATGAGGTCGTTGGCGAACGACTTCGACCACTCGATCTCGGCGGCGGCACGCGTCGGCCCGAAGGCGGCGATGCCCGCGGCGTTCACCGCGTCCACCACGCCGGCGGCGAGCGGGTCGTCCGACGCGACGACGACGAGGTCGGCGCGGACGCGCTCGGCCAGCGCCCGCACCGCCTCGGTGTCCGTGGGGACGACGTGCGGGACATTCTCGCCGAGGGTGTCGGTGCCGGCGTTGCCGGGGGCGATCCAGAGTTTCGAGAGCAGCGGCGACTGCGCCAGCCGCCAGGCGATGGCGTGCTCTCGCCCGCCGGAGCCCAGCAGCAGAACGTTCATTCCCACTCGATCGTCCCGGGCGGCTTGCTGGTGATGTCGTAGACGACGCGGTTGATCTCGCGCACCTCGTTGGTGATGCGGTTCGAGATCGCCGCAAGCAGGTCGTAGGGCAGCCGTGCCCAGTCGGCGGTCATCGCGTCCTCAGCGGTCACGATCCGGAGCGCGACCGTAAAGCCGTAGGTGCGGAAGTCGCCCTGCACGCCGACCGACTTCGTGTCGGTGAGGACGGCGAAGGCCTGCCAGAGGTCGTAGTAGACCTGCGCCTTCTTGATTTCGTCCATGACGATCCAGTCGGCGCGCCGCAGGACCTCCAGCTTGTCGCGGGTGACCTCACCGATCACGCGGATAGCGAGGCCGGGGCCGGGGAACGGCTGGCGGAACACCATCTCGTCCGGCAGGCCGAGTTCCTTGCCGACGCGCCGGACCTCGTCCTTGAACAGGTTGCGGAGCGGCTCGATCAGCGTCAGGCGCATGTCCTTCGGCAGGCCACCCACGTTGTGGTGCGACTTGATCTTCACCGCGGCGTTGTTGCCGGTGGAGGCGGACTCGATCACGTCGGGGTAGGTCGTCCCCTGCACGAGGAAGTCGACCCGCCCGAGGGAGCGCGTCTCGTCCTCGAACAGGCGGATGAACGTCTCGCCGATGCGCTTGCGCTTGGTCTCCGGGTTCACGACCTCGGCGAGTTGTTCCAGGAAGCGGTCGGTCGCGTCCACGTGGCGAAGCTTGATCGCCATGTGCTTCGTGAACGTCTCGACGACGCGCTCCGCCTCGCCCAGCCGGAGCAGGCCGTTGTCCACGAAGATGCAGGTGAGTTGCTCGCCCACCGCGCGATGCACGAGGGCAGCCGCAACGGCGGAGTCGACACCGCCCGAGAGCGCGCAGATGACCTGGCCGTTGCCAACGGCCTTCTTGATCGCCTCGACGGACTCGTCCACGAAGTTACCGGCGGTCCAGTCGCCACTGCAGTTCGCTACTTCGAAGAGGAAGTTGCGGATCAGCGTGTCGCCCTGGGGCGTGTGCACGACCTCGGGGTGGAACAGGATCCCGAAGCGATTCGCACCGTCCGTCATCACCGCGACCGGGGCGTTGTCCGACTGTGCGATGCCATGGAAGCCCGGCGGCAGTTGCGTGACCTTGTCGCCGTGCGAGGCCCACACCGGCAAGGAGCCGGGCAGCCCCTTGAAGAGCGGGTTCGCCGCCTCCGTCAGGTTCAGGATCGCGTGGCCGTACTCGCGCTCCTCGGACGGCTCCACGCGGCCACCGAGGGTGTGCGTGAGCAGCTGCATCCCGTAGCAGATGCCGAGGACGGGCAGGCCCGAGTTAATGACATAAGCAGGGAGGGTCGGCGCGCCGTCCTCGTACACGGAGGACGGGCCACCGGAGAGGATGAACGCCTGCACGCGCAGGTGGCTCAACTTCTCCGCCGGGGTGTCCCAGGGCACCATCTCGGAGTAGACGCTCGCCTCGCGGATGCGGCGGGTGATGAGCATAGAGAACTGGGAGCCGTAGTCCAGGACCACGACCGCCTCGGGGGCGTTGGGGGCGGAGGTGAGGACGGCACCCGGTTCGCGCGCGCCGGCGACCTCCAGGTAGGTCGCGACCTCGGTGTCGCCGGAAGTGCGGATGCGATCCGCCGAGGCGGAGGACTCTGTGGTGGTGTCCATGCTTCCTGACCGGGGGGAGGTCTCTTAGATTGGCATCGTATCGAGGCCCCGATGCGGGGGCAACGCGAACACCCCGGGAGGACACCCCGTGCCGATCGTCGGCCCTGACCGCATCGCCGAAGTGATCGCCTGCATCCGCGCGGGCGGCGTCGCCGGCATCCCCACCGACACCGTCTATGGCCTCGCCGCGCTTCCGGACCACCGGGGCGCCCTCGCCGCGCTCGCGGACCTGAAGGGGCGCGACCGCGACCAGCCCGTGGCTGCCCTCCTCGACACGCCGGAGGGCGCAACGCGCTTCCTGGACGACCCCGCCGCGCTGGAGCGCGTGCGGCGGTTCTGGCCCGGGGCGCTGACGGCGGTGGTGCGCGCCCGGCCCAGCGGGCTGCTCCCACCGGTCGCGACCGAGGCGGGCACCGTCGGCCTCCGCGTCCCCAGCGATGACCTGGCGCGCGCGGTGATCCGGGCGTGCGGGGGCATCCTCGCCGTGAGCAGCGCGAACACGCACGGCGCGCCGCCGTGCCTGGACGCGGACGACGTCGCCGAGGCGTTCCCGGGGCTGCTGGTGCTGGATGGCGGACGGCGCGAGGGGGGCGTCGCTTCGACGGTGGTCGACCTGACGAGCGACCCGCCTCGGATCCTGCGCGCGGGGCCGATCTCGGCGAGCGATCTGGGGATCGAGGGCTAAACGGCGCGAGGCATGACCTCGGACTCCAGCCGGGAGCCGAGGTGGTCCCGCTGGACGTCCAGGTCGTACTGGGCCTGCAGGTTCAGCCAGAAGCGTTCGGACATGCCGAAGTAGCGCGCGAGCCGCAGCGCCGTGTCGGCGGACACCGATCGTGTCCCGTGCACTATCTCGTTGATCCGGCGGGGCGGCACGCTGATGTCCTTCGCCAGCCGGTACTGGCTTATGCCCATCGGCCCCAGGAATTCCTCCAGCAGGATTTCGCCCGGGTGCACTGGAGCCAGTTTCTTGGTCGTCACCTCGGACCTCCTCACCGGTGGTAGTCCACGATTTCCACGTCATACGCGTCGCCCGAACGCCATCGGAAGCAGATCTGCCACTGGTCATTCGCGCGGATGCTGTGCTGCTCTGCTCGGTCTCCCCGGAGCCGCTCCAGTCGATTCCCGGGCGGGACGCGCAGGTCATCCAGGCTGCCTGCCGCGTCCAGCATCCGCAGTTTCCGCAAGAACACTCGCTGAATCTCGGGTGACCACCTGCGGACGGGGTCACGACCGAAGAGACGTTCCGTGTCGCGGTCGGCGAAACTCCTGATCACTGCGGTACGATAGCACCTAGAGCATAACGCAACACGTTACGGTCTGAGTCGGAGGAGACCCGCCCGTGAACCCGCACGCTGACCCGTTCCTGCACTTCGCGGAGTGGTTCGAGGCGGCCCGCGCCGACGACCCGCAGCCGGAGGCGGTGAACCTCGCGACGGCGGATGCGGACGGGCGCCCGGCGAACCGGATGGTGCTGGTGCGGCGCTGGTCGAGCGAGGGCTTCGAAGTCTACACCGACACCACCTCCCGGAAGGGCGCGGACCTGGCGGCGAACCCGCGCGCCGCGCTCTGCTGGCACTGGAAGGGCCTCGGGCGGCAGGTCCGCGTGGAGGGCCTGGTGACGCGGCTCCCGGACGCGCAGGTGGACGCCTACTGGGCCGGGCGTCCGCGCGGCAGCCGCCTCAGCGCAGCCGCCTCGCACCAGTCGCAGCCGGTAGAGAGCCACGAGGCCCTGGCCAAACGCCTGCGCACCGTGGAGGCGGAGCACGGGGGGCAGGAGGTGCCCCGGCCGGAGCGGTGGGGCGGCTACCTGGTGACGCCGCTGCGCGTGGAGTTCTGGCAGGAGGAGGAGTTCCGCCTCCACGATCGGCTGGAGTACGCGCGTGCCTCCACTGGGGCGCCCTGGGTGACACGCACGCTCCAGCCGTAGCGGCGCCCCCTGACCCTCATCGAGTGCTGCGGTACCATCGAGGTCACGGGAGGACGGAACGCATGCGGGTCGCGATCGGGTCGGATCATGCCGGGTTTGAGTTGAAGGCGATCCTCCGCGAGGAGCTCACCGCGCTCGGCGACGAGGTTGTGGACTACGGCACCGACTCCACCGAGTCCTGCGACTATCCGGACATCGCCGTGCCGC
>JAUXUW010000214.1 GCA_030684635.1 Dehalococcoidia bacterium | reverse complement strand
CAGCAGGCTCTTGAAGAACGCGTGCGTGAACAGGTGGAAGATCGCCGCGACGTACCCGCCGAGGCCGATCGCCATCACCATGTAGCCGAGCTGCGAGATCGTCGAGTACGCCAGCACGCGCTTGATGTCCGTCGCCACCACGCCCATCGTCGCGGCGAAGATCGCGGTGAACGCGCCGATGTAGGCGATCACGTCGCGCACCTCGGCGGGGGCGGCCTCCACGGTCGGGAAGAAGCGCAGCATCAGGTAGACGCCGGCCGCGACCATCGTGGCGGAGTGGACGATCGAGGAGACCGGGGTCGGGCCCTCCATCGCGTCCGGCAGCCAGAAGTGCAGCGGGAACTGCGCCGACTTACCGGCGGCGCCGGCGAACAACCCGAGCACGAAGCCCGTCAGCACCGAGGCCGACAGCGCGTCGTGCGCGAGGTGGTTGATCTCCGCGATGTCGAACGTTCCGGTCTTCGTCCAGATCAGCACCAGCGCCAGCATGAAGCCGAAGTCGCCGAAGCGCGTCACGATGAACGCCTTCTTGGCGGCGGCGGCGGCGCTCGGGCGGTGGAACCAGAAGCCGATCAGCAGGTAGGAGGTCAGGCCGACCAGTTCCCAGTGGATGAACAACTGCAGGAGGCTGGAGGCCATCACCAGGCCGAGCATGGCCGCCGTGAACAGTGACATGAAGGCGAAGAAGCGCGGATAGCCGCCGTCCCCCGCCATGTAGCCCGTCGAGTAGATCTGCACGAGGAGCGAGATGGAGGTGACGACAAAGATCATCACCCCGCTCAGGCCGTCCAGGCGGATGCCGAACTCCACCTCGAAGTTGAAGAGCGTGAACCAGTGGTGGGCGGCCCAGTCCATCGCCTCGCCGTCGTGGCCGATAACCGTGTCCAGCGCCCAGAGCGCGAGCACCCACGCCACGCCGATCGACGCGATCGTGAAGCGCCCGGCGTCCAGCGGCCGGTGGCGCAGCAGGCCGACGACCACCAGGAAGGAGGTGATCGGAGCGAAGTAGATCGCCCAGACGGCGGCCTCGGGGATGTCGGGAAGCATCATTAGATCTTGTTCAGCACTTCACGGGCCACGTGTGTCTTACCGTCCGGCACCCAGATCTCACGGGCGTCCTTCATGGCGCCCACCTCCACCGGCGGAACGATCCGCACGGCCAGCGCTTCCTGGTTGAACAGCTCACGCCACATCTCTGCGGCGTAGCCATCCGGCACATCCATGAACTTCACCCACATCGCGTGCCGCCCCTACCAGCGCAACAGGTTGACGCGGTCCAGGTCCACCGTCTCCCGCCGCCGGTACACGAGTACCGCCAGCGCGAGGGCGATCGCTGCCTCTGCAGCGGCGACCGTCAGGACGAAGACGACGAAGGCATGACCGGTAAGCGGCTCCTCGCCCGCCGGGAAGGCGGAGGAGAAGCGCGAGAACGCGACCAGCGTCAGGTTCACGGCGTTCAACATCAGTTCGACGCCCATCAGCACGGCGACGGCGTTGCGCTTCGCCAGCGCAATCACCACGCCGATGCCGAAGATGACGCCCGAAACGATCAGGTAGTGCGCGAGCGTGACGCTCAACTCGTCGATCGCGGGGATCGGGGGCATTACTGCGCCTCTCCCTGCTGACCGGCGGAGCGCTCGTCCTCGGGCCGCTCGTGGACCAGGAGGATCGCGCCCAGGAGGGCGATGAAGAGCAGCACGGAGGCGATCTCAAAGGCCAGCACGTAGCGGCCCAGGAGCAAGTCGCCGATCACCGGCACGGTGGAGGGGAAGTCGGCCGCCTTCAGCGCCTCGCCGGAGTGCTCCGCCCAGTCCGTTTCCATCGCCACGGCGCCGACGAGGCCGGCGATGCCGGCGCCACCCATCAGCGCGGGGATGACGTAGAGCGAGTTGCCGTTGTTGCGCGAGGCGAGCGGCGTGAGCATGACCGCGAACACCATCAGCACGGAAATCGAGCCCGCGTAGATCAGGATCTGCGCGACCGCGATGAAGTCCGCGCTCAGCGTCATGAACAGCCCGGCCATGCCCAGGAAGGACAGC
>JAUXUW010000255.1 GCA_030684635.1 Dehalococcoidia bacterium | reverse complement strand
GAAGGGGAGATTCCCCACATACATTCGATTACCCAACTGAAACATCACTCCACGCCGGCTTGCGCCAGCAACTCCACCTCGACAGGCGGAACGAACATGATCCCAGCAGCGCGCGACGTGGAGTTCGGATGAGACCCAGTGCGGACCGAGAGACCCGGCCTCGTGACCGGTGCATCCACCATAACGCACCCTGAGGCGAAACGGGGGCCGCGGATCGTGAATCTTTCGTGGAGCGCTCTCGGTACGCCGCTGGGCGCGTGCACCTGGGTGCTGACGTCGCGGCTGTGTTTCCCGCCGGGCGGCCACGCCCCCTGCGGGTGTGCGGCAGGCCGGCCGCTCCGCGGATGTCCGATTCGGGCGCGCGATCTGGGGAGGCGATGTGTCGCCGTCAATGGCAGCGCAGTGATCGGCGCACGGGCGGTGGGGCCGTTCGACAGGCTCAACTGAGCGAAGAATGGCGCCGTGACGGTCTGACCATCTGGTCCGCTGCCCCCAAGCCTCCGTCGAGAGTCGCGTCGAGGCGGTCTGGCCCGTCGCGGCAGCGACCGGGGCCCAGAGGCGATGGGGCGGAGCCCCATCGCATTCATTCCCCTCCCCGCGCAGGGGAGGGGGCAGGGGGAGGGGCCGCCCCGCCCTCGGCCGTTGTGCCGAGCGACCGAGGGACCTAGTGGGCCTCGCCGCGGGCGACGCGCTCGGTCAGGTCCTGCATGTAGTCGACATCGTGGTAGCGCGGGGCGCGTTTCTCACGGATCGCATAGAGCGCCTCGCGGTGCTCCGCCGTCTTGCGCGCGTCCGCGAAGTTCTTGCTCGAGCGCCGGTCGATCGTGCTGAGGTCGTTCGTCAGCAGATCCTCCATCAGCATCCGCTTGATCACGCGGAGCGTGGAGTCCGGGTTGTTCGCGATCTCCGCCGCCTTCGCGATCGCCCTTGGGAGCAAGTCCTCGTGCTCCACGACCTCGCGCACCAGGCCCAGGTCCTGCGTCTCGTGCGCGTTCCAGATGCGGCCGGTGAGCATCATCTCCTTCGACTTCTGCACACCGATCAACTTCGGCAGCATCCAGGAGGAGTTCAGCTCCGGCGTCAGGCCGATCGCCGCGAAGCGCGCCGAGAACTGCGCCTGAGTCGAGGCCATGATCACGTCGTACCAGAGGATGGAGGTGAACCCGATCCCGATCGCCAGCCCGTTCACGGCTGCGACCGTGGGCTTCCCGTCCGCCATGTACCAGGGCGCGAACGGTGCGTGCGGCGCCACCTTCTCCTTTGGCGCTTCTGCGCCGGTGAAGGAGCGCTCGAAGCCACCGACATCCGCGCCGGCGCTGTAGGCGCGGCCGTTGCCCGTGGTCACCACCGCGCCGATGTCCGGGTCCGCGTTGAAGGTGTCGTACGCCTCGATCCACTCGGCATACATCGTGCTGTTCATCGCGTTCAGGCGGTCCGGGCGGTTCCACCGGACGATGCCGACGCGTCCCTCGCGCTCCACCTGGACGGCCTGGGCGTCCGCGAACAGGTCGGGTCGGTATGGCTCGGTCATGGCACGCCTCGCAGGCTGGTCGCCGGGGTCGGCGCGAGTATAACGATGGCGATTCAGGCAGTGGGATTGCGGACGCGACGGGCCCGTCCGGCAGATTGCGGCTGTTCGCGGTGGAGATTGGGTAAAGCCCGTGGGGGAGGCATCTCGGGGGTCGGTGCACGTCTGGAAGCCGGGGGAGCGGTCACGCTAAGGTCGCCGCACCGATATCCATATTCGAAGGAACTGTCATGCCCCGGACCCCCCTGTTGCGCGCGCTCGCCGGCCTCGCCGAGGAGCACCGCTCCGCCGATGCCCTGGGCGTGACCCCCGCCGCCCTCCGTGAGATGCGTGCCGAGCGCTCGATGGATCGATCGATGGACCGGCGCACCTTCCTCGCCCGTACCGCCGCCGTTGGCGCCGGGCTCGCCGCAGCCGCCGCGCTGCCGGCGCTTCGCGCGGAGGCCTCGGACGACACGGACGGTGTGCACCCGGTCGTGATCGTCGGCGCGGGCATCGCCGGGCTCTCGGCGGCGCTGACGCTCGCGGACAAGGGCATCGCCGCCCGCGTGTACGAAGCGTCGGACCGCATCGGCGGCCGGATGTACTCCAACACCACCTCGTGGGCGGACGGGCAGGTGAGCGAGTGGGGTGGCGAACTGATCGACACCGGCCACAAGACCATCCAGCAGTTGGCGCAGCGGTTCCGTCTCAATCTGGTCGACCTCCCTAAGTCTGAGCCACGCGGGACAGAAGACACCTACTACTTCTTCGGCGGCTACTACCCGAAGGAAGAGGCGGACGCAGACTTCCGCGCCGTCTACAACGCCACGAAGGCTGACCTGAAGGCGGCCGGTTACCCGACGACATGGGACACCGGCACGGACGCCGGCCGGGCCCTGGACGCCATGTCGCTCTACGAGTGGATCGAGACGCGCGTCCCCGGCGGGCATGCCTCGCGCATGGGGCAACTGCTGGACGTCGCCTACAACATCGAGTTCGGCGCCGAAACGGTCGACCAGTCCGCGTTGAACCTGGTCTACCTGCTCGGGTACGGCACCTCCGCCGCGGCGGCCTCGCTGTTCGGCGTCTCGGACGAGCGCTACCACATCGTGGGCGGCAACCAGCAGTTGCCGGAGGCGATCGCGGCGGTGCTGCCGGAGCCGGTCCGCCTCGGCTGGCGGCTCAGCGCGATTGCGCAGGACGGCGGCGAGGTGCGCCTGACCTTCCGCACCGGGCCGAACGGCCAGGGGCCAGCTCGCATCGTGCGGGCGGAGCGCGCGATCCTCACGCTGCCGTTCGCCGTGCTTCGGACGCTGGACCGGTCAGGCGCCGGGTTCGATGCGCGCAAGGAACAGGCGATCACGGAGCTGGGTGCCGGGCGCAACGGCAAACTGCAGCTGCAGTTCACGTCCCGCTACTGGAACCAGTCCGGCCCCTGGGGGAAGAGCAACGGCGCGACCTACTCCGACACCGGCTACCAGGCGACCTGGGAGGTCACCCGCGGTCAGGCCGGTGCGAGCGGCATCATGGTCGACTACACCGGCGGCGACGTAACGGGAGCGATCTCCACGAACACCGCGTACTCCGGGACGCCGGACCAGCGGGTGTCACAGGCGGCGCAGGGGTTCCTCGGCCAGATCGAGCCGGTGTTCCCGGGCCTCGGCGCGCAGTGGAACGGTCGGGCCACGCTCTCCGTGCAGCACCGCGACCCGAACCTGCGGCTGGCCTACTCCTACTACCGGCCAGGTCAGTACTCGGCGTTCGGCGGTTACGAAGCGGCCCCGCAGGGACGCATCCACTTCGCTGGCGAGCACACCACGCAGGACTTCCAGGGCTATATGGAAGGCGGTGCCATCACCGGCGTGCGCGCGGCGGGCGAGGTGTTGTCCCGCAAGCAGTAAGCCGTCGCGCTTCCCGCGTCTCTGCCCCTACGGCCGCATTCCGCGTGCGCGCTTGCCGAGGAGACGCGGGATCTGCCGCCAGGAGGAGCGCACCCAGCGCGCCAGTTCGGCGCGCGTCTCACGCGGGTCGATGATGTCCTCGATGTTGAACGCCTCCGCCGTGCGGAACGGGGAGCGCAGCGCGATCAGGCGCTCCTCGATCTCCCGGCGTTCGGCCTCCGGGTCGGCGGCAGACTCGATCTGGCGGCGGTAGGCGGCCATCACGCCGCCTTCGATCGGGAGCGAGCCCCATTCGCCGGAGGGCCACGCGACGCGCAGGTTGGTGCGCGAATGGTTCTGGTGCCCGGCCCCCGCGACGCCGTACACGCGCCGCACCACGACCGAGGCCCACGGCACGGTTGCCTCATACACCGCGGTCAGCGCGCGGACGCCGTGCTTCAGCGTGCCGGACGCCTCCGACTCCGGCCCCACCATGAAGCCCGGCTGGTCGACGAAGTTCACGACGGGTAGATGGAAGGTGTCGCACAGGTCGACGAACTTCTCCATCTTCTGTGCCGCGGCGGCGTCCATAGAGCCGCCGTACTGCCTCGGATCATTCGCCATCACGCCCACCGGATGGCCGTCCAGGCGGGCGAACATGGTGATGAGCGAGCGGCCGAAGTAGCGCCCCATCTCGAAGGTGGAGTCGCGGTCCATGATCAGCGTCACCATCTTCCGCGCGTCGTACGGGCGGCGGCGGTCGCGAGGCACGAGCGACAGCAGCACCTCCTCCCGGCGGTCGGCGGGGTCGTCGCACGGCAGGATGGGGGGTGCCTCCCAGACGTTGGTGGGGAGGTAGGAGAGGAAGCGCCGGACCTCCGCCAGTGCTTCCGCCTCGTCCGCCACGTCGTTGTCGACCAGGCCGCTCTGGCGGGAGTGGATGAGGTAGCCGCCCAGGTCCTCCTTCGTGATCGGCATGCCGAGCGCGCGCTCCACGACCGGAGGTCCGGCCGCGAAGACCTGCGACATCTCTCGCACCATCACGGAGAAGTGCGTCGCCGCCATCTGCGCCGCCGGGTAGCCGGCGACCGCGCCGAGGGCGACCGAGACGACCGGGATCTCGGAGAGTTGCTGTGCCGCGATCTCCCAGTGCGGGTTCGCCGGGATGTAGGTGCGGCCGATGCTCTCGATCGCGCGGATGTCCGCGCCGAACGCATCGATCAGCCGCACGATTGGCACGGAGAGGTCGAGCGCCATCTTCTCCGCGTAGGCGCTCTTGCTGACGCTGCGGTCGTTCGCCCGCGCCGCCCCGCGCGACGTGTAGTCGCCACCACCTACGACGACCTCGCGCCCGTCGACCTCGACGAGGCCGATGACGAACGGCTGAGGCCGGAAGGCCGCGAGGTCGTTGCCCTGGTAGTCGGCGGAGCCGGCCATGACGCCGAACTCGCGGAAGGTGCCCGGGTCGGCGAGCAGGTCGATGCGCTCGCGGACGGTGAGTTTGCCCGCGTCGTGCTGCTGCTGGACGCGCTCCTCGCCACCCAGCGCGCGGCCCAGGGCGCGACGGCGCTCGAGTTCCTCGATCTCCGGTTCCCAGACCATCGCGTCCTCCTCCACCGTCGCGCATCATCGTGCCCGTGCGCCGGGCCGCAGCGTACCGCCGTGGCTACGCGGGCGGCGCGTCCGCCAGCACCCCGTCCGCCTCCAGCGCCTCGATCTCCGTGAACGTGTACCCGAGTGCGGTCAGCACGGGCCGGTTGTGCTCGCCCAGGCGCGGGGCGCCGCGCCACGCTTCGTACGTCCGGGTGCCGTCGAAGTGCAGCGGGGACCCGTCCGAGGGCCATGTCCCCGCCTCGGCCATCGGCAGTAGGGAGAAGTAGCCCCGCGCCTGCAGGTGCGGGTCGGCCATCCATTCGGGCGCGGAGGCCACCGCGCCGGCTGGCACCGCCGCGGCCATCAGCGTCGCCGTCAGCGCGCGCTTTTCCTGGCCGGCCGTCCACGCCTCGATCGCCTCGTCCAGGGCGACGCGATGCTCGAGGCGCGCGGCAAGCGTGGCGAAGCGCGGGTCGCGCGCCCAGCCGAGGCTGGCGGCTGCGTCCAGCGCGCGCCACTCCGCTTCGTCGCGCGCGGCGATGGCGATCCATTCGTCCTCGCCGGCGCAGCGGTAGACGCCGTGCGGGGCCACGTCCGGGTGCGCATTCCCGAGGCGTGGCGGCTCCCGGCCGTCGATCTGTGCTTGCACGAACTGCTCGCCGAGGTAGACGGACATCGCCTCGCCTTGTGACAGGTCGATCAGGGCGCCCTCGCCCGTGCGCTCGCGCCGCCAGAGCGCGGTGAGCAGCGCGCCCGCGGCCGTCACGCCCGCGGCCGGGTCGGTAATGGCGGTGGCGGAGACGCGCGGCTCGTCCGGGCCATAGCCCATGAGCGCTGTCAGTCCGGAGAGCGGCTCGATGCTCGGCCCGAGCCCCACGTAGTCGCGGTACGGGCCGAACGAGCCGAACGCCGGCATCGGGAGGTAGATGACGCGCGGGTTCGCCTCGCGCAGCGCGTCGTAGCCGAGGCCGAGCGAAGGCATGGCGCGCGCGCTGAAGTTCTCGATGACGATGTCGCAGGTGGCGACGAGCCGCAGCGCAGCCTCGCGTCCGCGCGGGTCCTTGAGGTCGATCGCCAGGCTGGACTTGTTGCGGTTGAGTTTGTTGATCAGCCCTTGCCGGTTCCACGGGCGATCGCCGGGGCCGCCCGGTGGCCAGTAGCCGCCCCGTCCCGGCACCACGCGCGGCGTCCGCCCGGACGGCGCCTCCACCTTGATCACCTCCGCGCCCAGGTCGCCCAGGATCCTGGTCGCCAGCGGGCCGGACCAGATGCGCGTGAAGTCCGCCACACGCACGCCCGCCAGCGGCCGGTCTGGTGTGCCGCCGCGCAGCGTGCCTCGGACGGTGGAGGGCGCGGGCGTGTTCGGCTCGTCGGGGTGGCGTTCCGCCGGCAGTCCCTCGCCCGCGAACCGGAACGGCGAGCCAGGCACGCGCAGGCCGGGGCGGCCGGGGAAGGGGAGCGCACGCCAGAACTCGCGCGCGACGAGGTGCGGGTCGTCCAGCCCATCGAGCATCGACGGGGTGTAACCGGCCGGCACGCGCCACGTCTCCTGGCCCTCGCGGAACAGGTCGCGCATCGGCTGATCGCGGAACGCCTCCACCACCAGCGCCTCAACCTCCTCGCGTCGCTCCATGCGGTCGTCGTTCGTGAGGTAGCGACCGTCCTCGGCGAGCGCCGGGCCGCCGATCCACAGCGCGAACGGCTGCCAGAAGTTCTGCAGGATGTTGAGCGCGACCCATCCGTCTGCGCACGGGAAGAGCGAGGTGGGGCACAGGTTCTCCCACCGGCTGCCATGACGGCTGCGAAGGACGCCGCCGAACGTCCACATCACGTCGGTGAACTGGTGCAGCCCCGCGGCCACCTCCAGCACGCTTACGTCCACCGTTACGGCTGCGCCGGACAGGTGCTCCGCGAGCGCGACCAGGTAGGCGTACGAGCCGGCCTGGTAGTACGGGTACCGGCCGGGGACGGTGAGCGGCGCGCGACCGGGGTCGCCGGAGAGGTGGGTGTGCCCTGCGAGCGCCATCAACGTCGCGGCCGTGGCGGGCGCATCCCGGTACGGTCCCGTGCGACCGAAGGGCGTCACCAGCACCCGCACCGGCACCGTCTCCAGCGCTGGCAGGAGCGCTTCCATCCGCGCGATCGGCAGATCGCACACGACGATGTCTGTGTCCGCCGCGAATGCACGCAGGCGGTCGAGGGCGTCCGGCGTGACGAGGTCGATCGAGGTCAGTGCCTTGCCGCCGTGCAGGGCGATCCGTTCGGCCTCGCTGGCTGGGATCCGGCCGGTGGGGTCGATGCGGGTGACGTGCGCGCCCCAGCGCGCGAACAACTTACCGCAGTAGGCGGCGGCTTCCTCGCGGTCGCTGAGCTCCAGGACGCGCATCGTCCGGCCTCGCTCTCGGGGAGCCTTCGGTCAGCGCTCCAGCGTGACCAGCCGCGCGCCGGCCGTGACGACGTCGCCGACGTTGACGTGGATCGCCACCACCCGTCCAGGCGCGGGCGCCGGCACGGGCGTGATCATTTTCATCGACTCCAGCGCGAGGAGGTCATCCTCCTCCTGCACGGAGTCGCCGACGGCGACCATGACCTCCTGCACCACCCCCGGCCACGGTGCTGCGACATCCACCTGCGCCCCCTGTACCGCCACCGACCCGTATCGGGCCGGCGGGCGCGAGTGTAGACCACCCCGAATCGCGTGTGACGCCTCGGTGGCTCCGAGGTATCATCGGGTTCTCCCGAGCGGGAGTAGCTCAGTTGGCAGAGCATCTGCTTCCCAAGCAGAGGGTCGCCGGTTCGAATCCGGTCTCCCGCTCCACAGATGTATAAGAGAGGAAGCCCGCCGTCCGGCGGGCTCCTTCTTCTTCGTCGTTGACCATAACGGTTGGCGTAGAACCGCCCCCGTCCGCGGGCAAGCGTCGAAGCATCGCCAGCCGCGGACGGGTATGGCGGTTAACCGCTAGTTGCCCGCCCCTGGGAACGCCGTCACCGGGAACGGCGCCTCGAAGTCGGCCTCCGACACGGAAGTGCCGTACGTGGTCGCCTCAAGCTTGAAGACCCCCTCGGGGCTCTCCGTCTCGATGAACAGCGGCACGCCTTCCGGCGAGTAGCACATGGTGCCGGTGGTGTTCTCTGCCGTGTCGCGGAAGTCGTAGCAATCGGCCCCGATGCCAGCGATGGTGCGCCCGGCTGCACGCGTCACCTCCGAGGTGGTCGCCGTCGCACCCTCCTGGATCGAGTCGACCTCGGAGGTGAGCATCTCGCCGAGGTTAGGGAACATACCGCCGGCGCCGGCCATCGAGAAGCAGGCGCCTTCCGTGCAGAAGAGCATCTCGTCCGCGGTCATGATCATGACCACGGTCTCGCCCTCGGACTCGATGTCGAAGCGGGTGCGGTTGCTGCTCGCGTCCTGCTTCCAGCCCCAGGTGCCGTCCGTCAGATCGCCCTCGTCGCCGGTGGTCTGCAGCACATAGATGGCGGAGAACGTCGCTCCGCCCATGCGGCCCGCGAGCGCGGGGAGGTCGGCGGGGTCGTCGCTGGTCGCTGGCGCGGTACCTGCGGGGGACGTGGCTGCGGGCGTTCCGGTGGCATCGTCGTCGCCTCCTCCGCACGCGGCACCGATCAAGGCGGTGAGGACGAGCGGTACCGCGACCCATGACCATCTACGGTTCATCTTGGTTTCCTCCGGTGTGTGATCCTGAGCAAAACCGTAGCACCCCACCGTGCGGGGTGTGCCTGAATGACGTTAGGCCTGCGCTGAGGGAGGCGGGCGGCTTCCGCGCGCGGAGGATCGTTTGACGGCGGCGGTCCAGTGGCAGCCCCACGCGACGGCGAGGCTAGCGGAACGCGATGGTGCCGCTCATCCCCGCCCTCCGGTGGCCGGCGACATCGCAGAAGAACTCGACCCCGCCGGTATCCGGCACCCGCAGACGGATTTCCCCCGTGTCGCCTGGGCGAAGCGCCATGTGTACGGCACGGGAGGTCGAGCGTCCGTGCGCCGCACTGGCGGTCCGGTACGCGAACGTCCCCGCGAACTCGGTGATCGAGAAGTCGTGCTCGATGTCGCCGCGGTTGGTGAACGTGATCGCGATCAATGCGCCGGCAGGAGCCTCGATCTCCGAGACGTCGAAGCGGACGTCACGCATGTCGATCGCAAAACGGGCGTCCGGTTCCGCCTGGAAGAGGGACTGGTCGCCGGTATCGGCGTCGTTCCCGGAGGGGGCACCGCACGCCGTCAGTGCTGTGGTGACCACGGCGACAATGATGATTGACAACGCGTTTCGGTACGACATCGGACGACGGTAACGCACGGCCGGCCGAGAAGCATCGCCTGTCCGATACTCCTCGGCCGGACGTCGCCTAGGCGGCGTTACCGCGCGGGTGCACTCCCGCGTCCACTGAGCAGGCCGGCGATGTGGACGGCAATGGCCAGCAGGAGCCCAGCGCCGAGCAGGGGGGTGCCAGTGCGGATGAGCACGTCCTGATCCGCGAGCAGACCGGTGATGAACAGTGCGGCGCCCAGCGTGATGCCACCGAACACCGCGTGGTCGATCACCGGCGGACGAGGCGTCCGGTTCACGGTGGAGATGAATCCGACGACGGACATCGTGAGTACCCCGACGAAGATTGAGTGGTCGAGCGCGAGCAGCAAGCGAAGCGGGGTCGCGTCGAAGTCCTCCGCATAGTTGCTGATCAGGTAGACGAAGATCGTGATGTTGGCAGTGAGGAAGATCGCCGCGACCACACCGTGACGCTCCGCCGAAGGTGCGGTCCACGAGACCCGACGCGCCACCGGGATGATCCGCCACAGGAAGATTGCCAGGCCGGCGATCTCGAACGGCAGGCTCAGCATGACCAGGGCGAGCACGTCCAGCAGGATGCCCAGCATCACGGCGATACCGCCAATGAACGGCAGTCCGATTTGTAGCCAGCCGAGGCGGCTGGCGCGCTCGTTCGCGCTCTCGGGGCGCATCACCCATTCGGCGAAGGCCATCCCGACCGGGACCAGGAAGCCAATCACCATCGTCGCCGGGTGTGCTTCACCGACGCGTTCCGTGATGTTCAGGTCCGGCGAGGAGGCGCGCAGCCCCAGAAGCACACCCAGGCCCGCGCCGAGGATCGAGGTCGCGAGGCCAGCGAGCAGGCCGAGGTGGGGGACGCTCAGCGTGCGCCCGCGCGCCTGCGAGAAGCCCCAGACGGCCATGAGGACGATCACGATCGCCATGGCCGTGCCCAGCACGGGGCGCACCACGCTCGTGGTGGTCATGAACGCCACGTTGTAGAGCGCTGCGACGAGCGGCGCCAGGCGCGCTGTCCAGATGAGCCAGGGTGTGCGGTTCTCGCTGGTGCCGAAGAGCGCGAGGCTTCCCGCGAAGACGGCCATGGTGATCCAGCCGAGTGTGCCGATATGCACATGCGCGAGCAGGATCTTGTGCTCGAAGTCGACCAGGTCGAGGCCGTTCAGGATGCCGACGACGACGGTGTAGGCGAAGAGCGCGAGCGCGGCAGTCAGGATGAGGCGGATCTCCGCGTGGAACGGCGACGCGGGTGATCCTGTGGTGGAAGCGGCCATGAGAGTCCTCCCGAGGCATGCCGGAACCAACCCTCACCGCGCGCGGATTATCATCGATGTTATCTGTCCTGTCCACGCTGATCGTGGGGCCGCCCGTGTGAGACGAAGGTCCGCCAGTGCCGCCGACTTCTCGGTGCGGTCTCAGGCGACCGGGGCGTGTTTCCTGCGGTCAGGACGCAAGGTTTGAGTCCGAAGAGCGGGCGTCACGGAGCGCGTGCTGCCGTGTGCGCAGACGGCAAGGTCGTGCTTCCTGCGAACGCTGGCCAGTAGGGACGATGCAGCCAGCGCGGGCGGACGGCGGGCTGCTTCGTGCGACCCGAGGGTGACCTGCAGCCGACCGGCGCTGCCCCTAAGCGAGCACGCCTTCCGCGATCAGCGCGGCCACCTCGTCCGGCGCGAGGCCGAGGATCTCCGTGGCGATGTCGGTGGTGTGTTCGCCGAGGAGCGGGGCGGGGCCGCGGAGTTCGACCGGCGTGGCGGAAAGCCGGAAGCCCGGGCCGTCATAGGCGCGGACGCCGGCCTCCGGGTGCTCCGGGTAGGCGTAGTACGCCCGCGTCTGCAGATGTTCATCGTGCAGGATCTCGGTGGCATTGAGGACGAGTCCAGCGGGGACGCCCGCCGCCTGCAGGCGCGCCGCTGCGTCCGGGCCGTGCTGGTCCGCCGCCCATTCCTCGATCAGCGCGTCCAGCGCGTCCTCGTGCTCCTTGCGCCGGGCGAGCGAGGCGAACCGTGCGTCGTGTGCCCACCCGGGGTGCCCCATGACGCCGGCGGCCGCGCGCCAGTGCGCCTCCGTCAGGCAGGCGAGCACCAGCCAGCGGTCGGGGCGGTCGCCCTCGGTGCTGGTGCGGTAGGCGCCGTGCGGGGCGGCGTGAGGGACGCGGTTCCCCTGCCGCCGATACTCCACGGCGGCGTTGTCCCACGCGAATACCGGCGCGGCGAGCGCCGCGACCGAGGACTCCAGTTGCGACATATCGATCAGTTGCCCCTGACCGGTGCGGCGCCGGTGGCGCAGCGCGGCGAGCAGCGCCACCACGGCGTGCATCGGGTTCACCACGTAGTCCGGGTAATTGGTGCTGACGCCGATCGGCGGACGGCCCTCGGATCCGGCGAAGGCGTTGACGCCGCAGATCGCGGAGAGCACCGCCCCGAAGCCGACGAACTCGGTGTGTGGGCCGGTCATCCCCTGCATCGGCTGGTACATAGCGACGATGCCCGGATTCGCCTCGCGCACCGTCTCCCACGACATACCCACCTGGCGCACGGCGCGGCTGGTCATGTTCGTCATGAACACGTCCGCCCACCGGATCAGCGCCAGTCCGAGCTCATGCCCTCGCTCCGTGGTGAGGTCGAGGGTGATCGAGCGCTTCTCTGCGTTGTAGTTGTTGTAGTAGCCGGAGACGTTCAGGCTGGCGTTCCCCGCCGGCTTCGGCCCGGCGATGCGCAGGCCGTCCGGCCGCTTCCCCGTCTCGACGCGGACGACATCCGCCCCCAGGTTCGCGAGCGAGCGAGTGGCGATCGGCCCGGCGCCGAACCACGTGAGGTCCAGGACCTTCACGCCCGCCAAGGGGCGCGGTGCCGGACGCGACTCGTGTGCGTTGGTCATCGCGCCGGGCTCCCGCCCGAGTTGAGCGCGGCGATCGCGTCCGCGGAGAGGCCGCTCTCGCGGAACACCTCGCTGTTGTGCTCGCCCAGGAGGGGCGCCGGGCGGCGCAGGGTGGCCGGCGTACCGTGCAGGTGCCACGGCGGCCCGGGATAACGCAGCGTCCGGCCGCGCCCCGCGTCGTCGATGCCGCGGAACCACCCGCGAGCGGCCAGTTGCACGCTTTCCGAGATCTCGCGCGGCCCGTTCACGGCTCCAATCAGCGCGCGCCGCTCCTGGCCCTGCACATACAGGGTCTCCTTCGGGTAGCGCCGGAAGAACGCGCTCACGACTACCTCGATCTCCTCAAGCAGCGATCGGACGCGCCCGGACTGCGCCGGGTCCTGCAGGAGCGCGGTGACCTGGGCAGTGGTCATGGAGGTGCGGATGAACGTCGCGTACGGTTCGCGGTCGAGGCCGTGCTCGAAGCCCAGGTCGGTCATGAGCCGGACCAGGCCGGGGAAGCCGGATCCGGCGGTGCCGGTGCACATCGCGTAGACGAAGCCGTCGTCCACCTCGTACACGCCGAGGCCCGGCATCTTCACCGGCAGCACGCCGGCTCCACCGTTGCGCACGCGGTCCACGCCGTTGATGTCGGCGCCCTGCATCGCAGTCTCCTGCGCCATCAGCAGCGCCTCCTGCGCGGAGACCTCCACCCGTTGCCCCTCGCCCGTCGCGTCACGATGCAGGACGGCCGCGAGGATCCCCGCCGCCGCGTTGATGGAGGCGCAGGCGTGGCTCTGCAGCGCCGGCAGTTGCTCGGGCGGGCCGTCTGGGAAGCCGGCCAGTTGCATCACCCCGGACATCGCGCAGGTGACAATGTCCGCATACGCCAGGCCAGCGGAGGGACCGTCGAGGCCCCATCCGGTCACGGAGCAATGGATCAGGTCCGGTCGCGCCGCTCGCAACGCCTGGTCGGTGAAGCGCAGGCTGCCCGCCTCCTCCGGCGACCACGACTCGATGAGGACGTCGGCGGTGGCGACCAGCCGCAGGAACGCCTCCCGACCGCGCTCACCCGAGAGGTCGAGGCGGACGCCACGCTTGTTCGCGTTCAGGAGCAGGAAGAGCAGGCCGCCCTCGGGTGCCGGCGTGTCCGGGAGGAACGGAGGCCAGAGCCGTGCGGGGTCGCCATCGAGCGGCTCGACCTTGATCACATCCGCGCCGAGGTCGGAGAGCAGACGCCCGGCGTAGTGGCCGATCGGGCCGGTGGCATCGATCACGCGCAGGTCGTCCAGGGCGCCGGGCATGCGGTGTCCCCCCTCGGACTGCAGCGGCTAGGTGGGTGCCTGGTAGGAACGCCCGATCACGCCGGCGGCCTCCAGTGCGGCGACCTCCGCCGGGGAGTAGCCGACCTCCGCCAGGACCTCGTCCAGGTGCTCGCCGACGAGGCCGCAGGCGCGGTCCCAGGAGGGCGCGTCGGGCACGATCGACCAGAGGAAGCCCGGCATCATGTTCATGCCCGCGTACCGGTGCTCCACCATCTGGAACCAGTCGCGTGAGTGCAGTTGCGGGCTGGCGGCGAGTTCACCGGGCCGCGCCGCCGGCGCGGCGATGGCGCCTGCCTCCTGTATCATCTCGGCCACATCGAACGAGGCATGCTCGCGCGTGACCTCGGCGATCGCGGCATCCACGGCAGCGCGGTCGCGCAGGCGCCCGACCACTGTCGCCCACGCGTGTCCATCCTGCGCCCACTCCGGGTGCCCCAGCGCGGAGGCGAGGCCGGCCCACTGCTGGTCATCCTCGGCGGCCACGAAGACCCACGAGTCGTCGCCGGCGGCGGGGTAGACGTCGTGCGGGACGATGTGCGGGTCGGCGTTCCCGAGCGGGGCGGCCACGCGGTGGTTCATCGTCCACTCCGCGTACAGGCCCGGCAGGTGCCACGCCATCGCCTCCACCTGTGAGAGGTCGATGAAGCAGCCCTTGCCGGTCTGCTCCACGCGCATGAGGCCGGTGATCACCGCCGCCACCAAGGCGAGTGCGCCCGTGGCGTCCGAGTGGAATACGGGCTTGATCTCCTCCGCGGAATCGCCGGGGTAGCCCCGCACCAGCGTGTGCCCGAGGTAGGCATCCAGCCCGGAGCCCAGCGTCACATACCCCTGGTACGGCCCTTCCACGCCCCAGCCGGGCATCGAGATCATCACGAGGCGCGGGTTGATCTCGCGCAGGACGTCCCAGCCCCAGCCCATCCCCTCGATCGTGCCGGCGGAGTACCCCTCGTACAGCACGCTCGCGGACTGGACGAGGCGCCGGAACGGCTCCGCGACCGCCTCGTGGCGGAGGTTGAGCGTGATGTTGCGCTTGTTCCGGTTCGCGACGTGGTGGATCGATCCGCGTTCGTACGGTGGGCCGTCGCCGGCTTTCACCGCGCCCCCCTCCGCGAAGCCGCGCGTCTGTGAGGCGCGTGGGTACGACTCCACCTTGATCACGTCCGCGCCGAGGTCGCCAAGCAGCGACCCGGCGGTGGGGCCCGCCCAGACCTCGCTCAGTTCGAGCACCCGGAGTCCGGCGAGCAGTTGTGAGGTCATCGTCGCTATCCCGTCACGCCCGCGCGGAAGAGCGCGATCTGTTCGTCTCGCGTGTACCCGGCCGCGTCCAGCACCGCCGAGGTGTGCTCGCCGAGACGTGGCGCCGGCCGGGCGCACCAGGCGGCATCGCCCTCCTCGCGCAGGCGGAACGGTGGCCCGGGCAGGGTCACCGTTCCGAGGCCCGGCTGGTCCACCGTGACGAACGAACCGCGCGCCACGGCCTGGGGGTCGGCGAGCACCTCGGGCGGGGTCAGCACTGGCGCGACCATTACGCCGAACGCCTGTAGTTCGGTGACCACCTCGGTGCGGGTGCGTGTGTCCAGCCACGGGCCCAGGTACGTCATGAAGTCGTCCCAGTGTTCCGCCTTCGCGAGCGGCGTGGCGAACCGGGGATCCTTCGGGAGGTCCGGCTGGCCGAGCGCCTGGCAGAGGCGGGCGAAGAAGCGGTCGCCGGCCGCGGCGAACATCACCCAGCCGTCCTTGCAGCGGTAGTTGCCGGCGGGGTAGGCAGCCTTCGAGCGCCCCGGTGTCCGTGGCTGCTCGGCGCCGGTGAACGACCAGGTGAGGAAGAAGGAGTCGACGTTTCCGGCGAGCGCCTCGACGCCGGTGACCTCGATCGCGCGGCGCGGCTGGCCGTGGCAGGCCGCCCAGATCGCGGCGTACCCGACCGCTGCTGCCGTGCTCCCCACCTGCATCGTCGCGAGGTGCGGGGCGTACCGCAGCGGCGGATCGCCGGGCCGCGCGTGCAGGTGCATCCGCGTGGTCCAGGCGAAGACGGACGTGTCGTTCTCGCGCCGCTCGGCGAATGGGCCGTCCAGGCCGTGCGGGGTGATCGCGACCGTGCTCGGGCCGGCGTCGCCGATCGCGGCGAGGGCGCGCCGAGCCTCCTCGGCCGGCAGTTCGAGGACGACGAGGTCGGCGTCGCGTGCCAGCTGCGCGAGCACCTCATGCCCCGACGCGGTGGCGATGTCGAGCGCGACCGAGCGCTTGCCCGTGTTCGTGGAGAGATGGAACGCGCCGCTGTTCAGATCCGGGCGGTCGTCGGGAAAGGGCGGCAGGCGCCGCACCTGGCCCCCGGCCGGGGGCTCCACCATCACCACCGACGCACCGAAGTCGGCGAAGAGCTTCGTCGCGCTCGCTGCGGCGAGCGAGCCACCAACCTCGATCACGCGGACGCCGGCCAGGGGTTGTTCCACGTGGACCTCGCTCGGCCGTTCAGGGACACCGCCGCGGCGTGTCGCCGACACGCTGCGCGGACGGGCGTCATTCAGTGGGCCGCCCGCCAGGGCGGCGGAGACGGCGGTGGCACCGGGCTGTCAGCCCGGTGCCAC
>JAUXUW010000252.1 GCA_030684635.1 Dehalococcoidia bacterium | reverse complement strand
CGCGTCGATCATGATCAGTAGTTCCATGAGTCGGGTGTTGACCGGGGACACCACGGGCTGGATCAGGAAGACGTCGCGCTCGCGGATGTTCTCCAGGTAGCGGACGAAGACCTCTTCGTTGGAGAACTGGAAGATCTCCGCCTGTCCCAGGGGGATTTCCAGGTGCTTGCATACGGCATTCGCCAGTGCGGGGTGTGAGTTCCCCGTGAACACGGCGATTTCACGGTACACAAGCGGCCTCCGAGCACGTGCGAGGTAGGTCATGCGGGGTGTCCTCGGACAGCACGAGGCCAGGCTTCGATGGTAACACCCGCCCTCGCCTGACCGCCTTAAGGTGGCGCTCAACACCGGGCCTCCCCGTTGCTACACTGACATCCCGCCCGTTATGTCGGTGCGGAACGGGCCGACCGAGGTACCTCGGCGGCCACGTCAGGGCCCGTGACTGCGCGTTGCGTCCCGGGCCGGTGGTCCCCCAGGAGGGTTCGGCATGGACTTCTCGTTCACCCCGGAGGAAGAGCGCTTCCGCGAGGAACTTCGCGCCTTCCTGGCCGGCCAGTTGCCGCCAGACTGGGCCGACCGGGAGTTCGTGGGCGAGATCCGGCCGGAGGAGCGCGCGGAACTCGCGCGGTTCATGAACAGGGCGCTGGCCGACAAGAAGTGGCTGGCGATGGCCTGGCCGAAGGAATACGGCGGGCTCGCCTCGCCGCACATCCAGCAGGCCATCTTCACGGACGAGACCGCCTACAACCGGATGCCCGGCGGCGGCGGCACCGGCGTCTCCTGGGTAGGCCCCGCGATCATGCAGTTCG
This sequence comes from Dehalococcoidia bacterium, assembly GCA_030684635.1. GTDB lineage: Bacteria > Chloroflexota > Dehalococcoidia > UBA2979 > UBA2979 > W-Chloroflexi-9. The sequence continues at coordinate 3,672 of JAUXUW010000252.1, read as the reverse complement.
GGAACGAGGAGCAGCGCAAGCTCTACCTCCCCCGCATCGCCAACGGCGACGACACCTGGTCCGCCCTCTACACGGAGCCGGGCTCCGGCTCGGATCTCGCCAGCCTTCAGACCCGCGCGGTGCGCGACGGCGACGAGTACGTGATCAACGGCACGAAGATCTTCGCGGCCGGTGCGCAGGAAGCCTCCATGGGCTGGCTCGCCGCGCGCACCGACCCGCACGCCGCCAAGCACCGCGGCATCTCCAACCTCATCGTCCCCATGGATGCGCCGGGCATCACCGTCCGGCCGATGGAGAGCATGGACGGCGGCAAGACCCTCAACGAGGTGTTCTTCGAGAACGTCCGCGTCTCCACGGAGAACCTGGTCGGGCGCGAGAACCGCGGCTGGTACCAGGTCATGACCACGCTCGATTTCGAGCGTTCCGGCGTCTCCGCCTACTCCAACGCCAGGCGCAACATCGAGCGCCTCGTCGAGGCGGCAAAGGATGAGGCGTCGCTGATCAAGAACAACCCGGCGGCGCGCTACGAACTCGCCGACCGCTGGATCGAACTGCAGGTCGGCTACAACGTGGCCTACCGCGTCCCGCAGTTGCAGGAGCAGGGCCTGATCCCGAACCACGAGGCGAGCGTCTCGAAGTTGTACGGCTCCGAACTCACGCAGCGCGTCGCCACCACCGGCATGCACCTGCTCGGCGCCGCCTCGCAGCTCGCGCCCGGTTCCCCTTACGCCCGTCTCGGCGGCGCGTTCTCTCAGGCCTACCTCGAAGCCGTGTCCGCGACGATCGCCGCCGGCACGTCCGAGGTGCAGCGCAACATCATCGCGCAGCGCGGGTTGGGCCTGCCGCGCGGCTAGGGCAGTCGGTCGGAGGTGATCGATGGCCGCGAACCCGATCAACCCGGACGCCACGGCGCGCGTGGAGATCGAGTACTGCGCCCAGTGCGGCTTCCTCCCGCGCGCCACCTGGCTCGCGCAGGAACTCCTCACCACCTTCGCCTACGAGATCCGTGAACTCGCGCTGGTCCCCGGCAAGGGCGGCATCCTGGAGGTGCGCGTCGACGGCGAGGCCGTCTACAACCGCAAAGACGCCCAGGAGTTCGTGGACCCGAAGGTGCTGAAGCAGGCGATCCGCGACCGCATTGCGCCGGGTCGCAGCCTCGGACACAGCGACCGCTAGCAGGGCAACGCGCCCGAACACGACGGGCACACCCGTCCCGGAGGTCCCGATGCGCCGCACAGCCACCGTTCTCGCCCTCGCCGTCTCGTTCCTGGTCGCGGGCTGCTCCGGCATCGTCGGCGAGCGTGGCTCGGGCGACCTCGTGAGCGAGATGCGCGAGGTCACACCGTTCACCGGCATCGATGTCTCACGGGCGATCGAGGTGGAGGTGACGGTCGCGGCAGGCGTAGCGTCGTCCGTCGAGGTCGTCTACGACGACAACCTGATCGATGGCATCGAGGTGTCGGTGATCGATGGGGTGCTGTTCATCGACGCCGACCGGAACATGCGTCCGTCGAGCGGGGCGAAGGTGCGCGTCCGGGTTGAGTCTCTCCACCGCATCACCGCCAGTGGCGCGTCCGAGGTCACCGTGACCGGCGCGGTCGCGGCAGAGCACATGGAACTGAGGGCGAGCGGTGCGAGCCGCATCGAGATCGCGACCCTGGAGGCAGGATCGCTCGTCGCGACGGTCAGCGGCGCGTCGAACGTCACGGTCGATGCCGGCGACGTGGGCGAGGCGGACCTGGACATCAGCGGTGCGTCCCACGTCGACCTCGGTGCCAACGTCGCAACCGCATTGGTCGACGTCTCCGGTGCGAGCCGCGCGCGCCTGACGCGCGCGGACGAGGTGACCGGTGAAGCGAGCGGCGCCTCGAAGGTGATCGTCGCCTCCCAGGCGACACGAGTGCGGGTGGACACCAGCGGCGCTTCGTCCGTCGACGAGGAGTAGCGCGCGGGCTCCTCGGTGGTTGCTACGTCGCCTGGGCGCCGCGCGAGGCGGTCTCGATCTCCTTGATCGCACTCGCGACGTGTTCATCCTCGATGAACATGGCGCCCGTGCGTTCGCGCAGCATCGCGGCGACCTGCAGGATCAGCCCCTTCGGCATCCCCTCGGGCGGTTCGACACCCCAGGCGACCAGCGTGATCAGCACCCCGTTCGGGTCTTCGAGGAACACGAGGCGTTCGTAGCCGCGCTTGATCTGCTCGGAGCCCTGCACACCGGAACGGGACATCTCGTCCCACATGCTGTTCATCGCGTCCAGCGTCACGTGGAAGGAGAGGTACTGCATGGAGCCGACGCCCGGCTGCGCGTCCGCGATGCGCACGCTGTTCGGCTTCTGCGGCCCCACCAGCATCACGAAGGAGTCCCCGCCGCCCGCGCTCAACAGCGCCACGATGGAGTCCGGGTCGTCGCGGTTCGGCTCCACGTACAACGGCTGCAGGCCGAGCCGCTGGTAGAAGCGGATCGAGTCCTCCATGTCCCGCACGATGATCGCGGGATAGTTCAGCCCCTGCGCCTGCAGCATGGTCACGCCTCTCGATGCCGTCCCGGTCGCCGCCCGTCCGCGCGCGGCGTCGCGGCATGGTAGCGCCACGCGGGGCCCTCCACGAATCCAGCATCGAGAGCAGTGCGACCGTTACGCGCGCGCCTCGGTCGCCAGCAGCGCGTCCAGCGCCTGGAAGCCCGGCTCCAGCCCGTTCGGCATGTACTTCAGGTCCAGGTCCCGCTCCGCCTGCGAGGCGTACCGCACGACCTGCGTGACGCGTGTGCCGCTGTCATCGTCCACCAGCGTCATCGTCGCGAGCATCTCGCCGGGGAAGTCCGGCATGTTCTCGTACACCTGCGTCTGCATGTACCGCTCCGCGGGGACGACCTCCCGGTACGCACCGCTGAGCGCCAGCTCCGCGCCGTTCGGCTGTCGCCAGACCCAGCGGTACATGCCGCCCACGCGCACGTCCATGTCGCAGGACGCCCACGACCAGTCGCCGAACACGCCCATCCAGCGTTGCAGCAGCACCGGGTCGGTGAACGCACGCGCCACCAGCGCGCGGGGTGCGTCGAAGTTACGGGTGATCTCGATCTCCAGGTCGGACGGGGTTGTGATCCTGGTCGGCTGGATCGGGGACATGGCGGTGCTCCTGCTGCTGCTTACTGTTGCCTCGTGCGCTGCGGCTTGTCCTGCAGTTCGTCCAGCAGGACGTCCAGGCGCTGGAACTGCTGCTCCCAGTGGAGCCGGTACGCCTCCAACCACCCGTTCGCCTCCGCCATCGGAGCGGCGCGGAGCCGGCAGGGCCGGCGCTTGCCGTCACGATGACGGGAGATGAGGCCGGCGCGCTCCAACACGCGGAGGTGCTTCGAGATCGCCGGCTGGCTCATCGCGAACGGCTCCACCAGTTCATTGACGGAGGCCTCCCCCTGCGCGAGCCGCGCGAGGATCGCGCGTCGCGTGGGGTCGGCCAGCGCCGCGAACGTGGCGTCGAGGGTGTCCAAAGGCGTCATTCGTATAACCAATCAGTTCTAGAACGTGATGGTTATACGTGTGGCGCCGAGGCGCGTCAACCCCCGCGAGGCGCGCGGGGGTCGTGACCGTCGCTTGTCCCGCCCTCGGGCGCTCCGTACCATCGGAGGCGTGACGCACCGTGTATCTGTAGTCGTAGTAGTACCGTCGCGGGGGG
>JAUXUW010000248.1 GCA_030684635.1 Dehalococcoidia bacterium | reverse complement strand
CCGGCGCCGGCGCCGGCGATCGAGATCTCGTGGTAGGAGCCGTACATTTCCGGGCGGATCAGGGCGTTGAAGCCGGCGTCCACCATCACGAAGCGGTGGCCCTCGCCCTTCTCGTTCGTGCGGGTGTCTTTCACGTCCGTGACCCGGGCGACGAGCACCGCCATCCCCGCCACCGGGTAACGGCCGGGCTCGATCTCCATCGCCACGGCGTGCCCCGCCGCCTCGGACAGCGTCGAGGCCGCCTCCAGGAGCAGCGTGCGGTAGCCACCCAGGTCGTAGCGCTGCGCCGAGGTGCGGTACGGGTGCGGGATGCCGCCGCCCAGGTTCACGGCCTGGGTGTCCGGGAAGCGCTGGACCAGGTCCGCGAACAGTCCCACCAGCCGGTTCATGTTGTGGTCGAACTCGCTGATCTCCGGCCCGGTGCCCACGTGGGCGTGGAGGGCGACCACCGGGAAGCCGGCCTGCTTCGCCAGCGCCGCCACCGGGTCGATGTCCTCGTGCCAGATGCCGTGCTTGGAGGAGGGGCCGCCGGTGTCGCAGGCCTGGACATGCCCGTGGCCGAAGCCCGGGTTTACGCGCAGCGCGATCGGGCCGCGGTAGCCCGCCTCGTGCAGCTGGCGGATCATCCCCGGTGAGCCGATGTTCGGCAGGATGCCGTGGCGGATCACGGCGTCCAGCGCGTTGTCGCGGAACACGTCCGCCGTGAACATCACCACCGGCGGCTCGTGCCCCGCGGCGAAGCCGGCGCGGAGCGCCCGCTCCACCTCGTTGCCGCTCACGGCATCGATCCACAGCCCCGCCTCGCGCGCGGCGTCCAGCACGAAGCGTGCCGAGTTGGCCTTCATCGCGTAGCGCGCGTGGACGCGGTCGCCCTCTGCCGTGCGGGCGATCTCGCCCATCCGTTCGCGCAGTACGTCGCCGTCGTAGAGGTAGAACGGCGTCCCGACCTGGCGGGCGATGGTTTCGAGGGGGATGGTGGAGACGTCCATCACGCGAGTTTACTGGACGTTCCGGTTGGCGGCAGGCCGAGGGCCGCTCGTTCACGCGCCGCGGTGCGGGCTGCCCGGGGGCGGTTGCCAGCGGAGGTCGACCGGCGCGCCGGGCTCATGGAGCGACGCCGCCTCCGGGTGTAGCGCGACGTGGTCGAAGCCGTGCCGGTCGCGCAGCAGCGTGACCCCCTGCACGACGGTGTCCAGCACGTCCACGCCCGGCACGATCTCCACATGCGCGGCGAACACGATGAATCCGCTGCTCACCGTCCAGCAGTGGATGTCGTGCACCGCGATCACGCCGGGCAGCGTCCGCAGGTCGCGCTCGACCGCCACGAGGTCAACGCCCCGCGGGACGCCCTCCATGAGGATGTCGAGCGTGTCGCGCAGCAACCGGGCGGCCCCTGCCGCGACCAGCACGACGATCACCAGTGAGAGCAGGGGGTCAGCCCGCTCCCACCCGGTGGTGGAAACGATCACGCCCGCCCCAACGGCCGCGACTGAGCCGCCGAGGTCGGCCCAGACGTGGAGGCGGGCGGCGCGCACGTTCACGGAGTCGGAGCCGTGCAGCAGCCGCAGAGCGACCGCGTTCGAGATCAGCCCGCCCGCCGCCACGATCAGGAGCATGCCCCCATCGACCTCGGTGGGATGGCGGAGCCGCTCCACGGCGTGCCAGGCGACCACGCCTGCGATCGCGAACAGCAACAGTCCGTTGGCGCTGGCCACGATCACCTCGGCCCGGTGGTACCCGAAGGTCAGGCGGCGCGTATGCGCGCGCCGTGCGACGAAGGTGACGGCGAGGGCGAGGCCGAGCGCGCTCGCGTCCGTCATCACATGCCCGGCGTCCGCGATCAGCGCCAGCGACCCGGAGATGACGCCGCCCACGACCTCCACGACCGCGGTGCCCACCGCCAGCGCCAGCGCGAGCGCGAGGCGGCGCCGGTCGGTGGTGTGCTCGTGGCCGTGGTCGTCGCGCGCGTGGGCCATGCACACGAGCGTACGGCCCCGCCCCGCTCGATGCTGAGACCGCGCCTCAGGCACCCGGCCAGATGCGGGATGTCCCCGATGAGCGCTGCCCGAGGCCGGCCGTAGCATCGACTGACGATGCGAACACCCTCGACATCCCGTTGGCCGCGCCTCGCCACGCCCTCCTTCGGCCTGGCCGCCCTCCTGGTGGCGGGCGCCCTGCTCGTCGCCGGTGCTCCGGCCGAGGCCGCCCCCGCGCCCACACTGACGGCGGCCGCCCCCGCGAGCGGCCCGCTCGCCGGCGGGACCGTGGTGACGCTGACCGGCACCGGCTTTGACGCAGGCGCCACCGTGGACTTCGGGGGCACCCCGGCCGCGGTCGTGAACGTCGTCAGCGCGACCTCGATCACCGCGACGACCCCCGCCCACGCGACCGGCGAGGTCGTCGTGACCGTGACGAACGGCGACGGCCAGGCGGCGACGCTGACCGGCGGCTTCCGCTTCCTGGGCCCTCCGCCCACCCTCGCCTCGATCGACCCGGCGACAGGCGGGACGGTGGGCGGCACGCTGATCACGCTGACCGGCACCGAGTTCGCCTCGGGCGCGACGGTCACCGTCGACGGCCGCGCCGCCACGAGCGTGACCGCGGTCAACAGCACCACGGTCACGGCCCTGACGCCGTGGGGCGTCGCCGGCGTCGGGGACGTGGTCTATACCGGCGCGGACGGGCAGACCGTCACGCTTCCGGCCTCCTTCACCTACACGCAGTCCACGCCGCCCTCGGTCACGACGGTCAGCCCGTCCAGTGGTTCGCATGGCGGCGGCACGGTAGTCACCATCACCGGCACGGGGTTCGTCTCCGGCGTCACCGTGCGCTTCGGCGCGAACGCGGCGACCGGCGTGACGTTCGTGAGCGCGACCACGCTGAGGGCGTCCGCGCCGGCGGGCACGGCGGCCACGACGGTCCCGGTCACCGTGACGAATCCGGACTCGCAGACCGGCACGCGCGCCAACGCCTTCGCCTACGTGAACCTCGCCGCGCCCACGGTGACGGCGGTCTCGCCCGCCGCCGGCCCCCTGGGCGGGGGCACCTCCCTCACGGTCACCGGCACGCCCTTCCACGACGGCGCGCTGGTGAAGTTCGGCGCGAACAACGGTACGGTCGTCTCCGTCCTGCCCACCAGCATCGTTGGGGTCACACCCGCGCAGACGGCCGCCGGCAAGGTCGAGGTGCGCGTGACGAACACGGACACCAAGACCGCCGCGCTCACCGCCGCCTTCGCCTACCAGGCGGCCCCCACC
>JAUXUW010000244.1 GCA_030684635.1 Dehalococcoidia bacterium | reverse complement strand
GGCTTCTCGCGCGTGCAGGTGTTCGGGGTGGTGCTGTTCGAGCACCTCTTCGTGATCGCGGCGGGCATGGGGCTCGGCACGGGTGTCGGGCTGCGCCTCGGGCGGATGATGCTGGGGCTGCTCGCGACGGACGAGCGCGGTGCGGCGGTGCTACCGCCGCTGCAGCTGCGCGTGTCGTGGGTGGAGGTCGTCGCCGTCTGGGGCATCCTGGGCGCCGTGTTCATCGCTACGATTGCGGCCGTGGTGGCGCTCTACTTCCGCCTGGCCGTCCACCGCGTACTGAGGATTGGCGACGCCTGATGGTCCACGCCCCGGCCCAGCCGCCGCCCTACATCCACTGCGAAGACCTGTTCAAGATCTACAAGTCGGACGACCTGGAGGTCGTCGCCCTCCGCGGCCTGGACCTCCGGGTCGAGCGCGGGGAGATGATGGCGATCGTCGGCGCCTCCGGCTCGGGCAAGTCCACGCTCCTCAACATCCTCGCCGGGCTCGACCAGCCCTCCGCCGGGCGCATCCGCGTGGGCGACCGCGACCTGCTGACGATGCGGGAGGAGGACCTGGTCGACTACCGCCGCCGCGATGTCGGTTTCATCTGGCAGCAGACCGGCCGCAACCTCATCCCCTACCTCGGCGCGCTCGAAAACATCGAGGTGCCGATGGCGCTGGAGGGCGTCCCGAGGAAGGTCGCTCGTGAACGGGCGCTCGCCCTGCTCGACCAGGTCGGGCTCTCCTCGAAGCGGAAGAACCGCCCGACGGAACTCTCCGGCGGCGAGCAGCAGCGGGTCGCGATCGCCGTGGCGCTCTCCAACCAGCCGCCGCTGCTGCTGGCGGATGAGCCGACCGGCGAACTGGACTCCTCCACCGCCGACGAGGTCTTCGCGCTGATGGAGCGACTGAACCGGGAGACTGGCGTCACGGTCGTCATCGTCACGCACGACCGCGAGATCACGAGGCGGGTCGACCGCGTGGTCGCGATGCGTGACGGCCGTACCAGCACCGAGATAGTCCGGCGTGTCCAGTTCTCTCGCGACGAGGGGGCGCGCGTAGAGGAGTTCGCCGTAGTCGACCGCAGCGGCCGTCTCCAGATCCCGCGCGAGTACCTCGACGCCCTCGACATCGACCGGCGTGCGCGCATCAGCATCGAGGGTGACCGGGTCGAGGTGCGGCCGGAGAAGACGCAGACGCCGGAGCACGACGAGAAGTGGCGACGATGACCACACCCCCGGGCCCGATGGTCACCGTCACGAACGTCACGCGCGTCTTCCGCTCCGCCGGCACGGCCGTGACGGCGGTGAACGGCGTGTCGCTGACGGTGCCGCGGGGCGAGTTCCTGGCGATCGTCGGGCGGTCCGGCTCGGGCAAGACCACGCTCCTGAACCTGATCGCCGGACTCGACCAGCCGGACGAGGGCTCCGTCGTCGTCGACGGGCAGGAGGTCCACCGCTTCAACGACCGGCAGACCACCGAGTTTCGCCGGCGGACGGTGGGGTTCGTGTTCCAGTCATTCGGGCTCCTGCCGCTGCTCTCGGCGGCGGAGAACGTCGACCTCGCGCTCCGCATCGCCGGCGCCGGGCTGCGCGAGCGCGGCGAGCGGACGCGCGAGTTGCTGACGCTGGTGGGCCTGGCCGACCGCGCCGACCACCGGCCATACGAACTCTCGGGCGGCGAGCAGCAGCGCGTGGCCGTGGCGCGGGCGCTGGCGAACCGACCGCCGCTGATCATTGCGGACGAGCCGACGGGCGAACTGGACTCCACCACCGGCGCGCAGATATTCGGGATGCTGCGCGAGGTGGCGAGCCAGGGCGTCACGGTGATCGCCGCGACGCACGATCCCTTCGTCATGGAGCACGTCGACCGCATCCTTGAGATGTCGGATGGCCACCTGCTGCCGGAGGGCGAGGGCCACCTCATCGCCGAGCAGCGCCGGAGGCGAGGCGACGAGTCCCGCCCTCGCACGGACGTGCCGCCCGTGCGACGCTGACCCCATGACCGGGGTCGTCCACGTCATCTGCGCCACCCTCCGCCCGGACGCGCCCGCCGCCTCGGTCGATACCGCTGTGGAGCGCGCGCTCGCGATGTCCGCCGCGCCCGCCGTGCTCCGCACCGTCGCGGGGCACACGGACGGCGTGATCCTCACGGCAACCTGGGTGGCAGACCGCACCGCCCTCGAGGTCTTCGCCGCCTCCCCGGAGCACATGGCCTTCGTCATGCGCGGACTCGCGCCGTGCATCAGCGGGATGTGGAGCGCCGCAGCCGAGACCGATGCCGCTCCGCCCGCAGAGGTGGACGCGCTCTGGGGCTTTGCCCTGCGCAACGCCGAGTCCGTGTTCGAGTGGCAGGTCCGCGACCTGCTCCAGGCGCTGGCTGCGCTCCCTGGCCACCTGGCTGCCGGCGCAACCTTCGAGGAGCGTGACCGCTACCGCGCCGGCGGCGTGGTGGCCGTGCCCCCCGGCGGCATCCCGGCCTTCCAGGCCGCCCTCGCGAGCGCCCGCGCCGGATGGGGTGACCTTGGGACTCAGGTCGTGGAGGCGTTCGCGCCGGTGAGCCACTCATGAACCAGCCACCCGGCAGTGGAGGGCCGCCGTCCTACCGCGGGCGTCCGCCGGGATCCGGACGTGCCCGTGGAGGCCGCGCCGCCACCTCGCTGTCCACGACCGCGGAACGGCGGATGCGGCGGCAGTTGAACCGGCTGGCCCTGGTCGTCGCGACCATGCTCATCGTCGTGCTGGCGTTTACTGCTCTCGCCACGCGTCGCGCGGACGCGCCCGGCGATGGCGTGCTGGTCCCCGTCGCCGGCGCCCTGCCCGTCCAGGTCGAACGGATCGTCGATGGCGACACGCTGGACGTGCGTTCTGCGGAGACAGTGATCCGCGTCCGCCTGTATGGCGTCAACACGCCCGAACGAGGTGAAACGTGCTTCGCGGAGGCCACCGCGCGGCTCACCGTCCTCGCCGGCGACGTGGTGCAGTTGCTACCGGACGCGCGGCTGCAGGACCGATTCGACCGCGAGTTGCGTTATGTCTACACCGAGGACGGCGTACTGATCGACGAGGCGCTCGTCCGCGAAGGCTACGGCCTTGCATGGCGGGACGACGGCTCGAAGCGGGACGCCATCATCGCGGCGGAGGAGGAGGCTCGCGCCGCCGCGCGCGGATGCCTCTGGGCGGACAACTAGCCGCTATCGACCGCCCGACTCGACCCTCCCGGAGGCGGAGGCCTCGGTCAGTTCGAAGACCACGTCGCTGTTGTCCCAGCGCAGCACCACATGGGGCGCGTCCACACTGATCCACGCGGTGCGGACAGCGCGGCCGTTGCGGAAGATCAGCCGCCACGCCTCGAACTTCCCGGCCGGGACGGTGATCGTCTCGAGTTGCGGCACCTGCAGGTTCACCGTCTGCTGGCTCCGCTCGATCGGGTTCACGGAGACGTAGTTCTGGTTGAACCCCTCCTCGAACGCCAGCGTGCGCCACAGCCAGAGCGATGACTCGTTGTCGTAGTGGTGGTCGCGTGCGCGCAGCGAGTCCTCGTCGGACTTGCCCACCTCCGTGTGCACGGAGGTCATCCGCACGTCGCCCTGCTCGTCGAGGGCGTAAGACCACACATAGCCCTCCGCGCGCAGCGCGCCTTCCTCCGTGCGTCGCATGACCTCACGGGAGCCCTCGATCGGCCGGAAGGTGGCCGCGTCCACGACCACGCGCACCGTGTCCGTCGCCGGCGTGCGGCCCTCGGCAGCGTCGACCTCCACATATTGCTGGCCGAGGATCACCCGGTCGCCCTCGACGGTCGTCGTGAGGGTGCCGTGGCCGATCAGGGCGCCGTCGCTGTTGCGGAGGTCGTACTCCAGGCGTTCACTTCCGCTCGCCCACGGGGCGGCGGAGAACACGTCGCCCGTCGGAGCGCTGGGCGTGGCGCCGTCGCAGGCCACGCCGACCAGCGCGACCGCGCCGGCGGCAACCGCGAGGGCGCTGCGGCGGAGGCTCACGAGGCGGCGGGGAGCGACTCGAGCACCGCGCGGATGCGCGGGATCGCTGCTTCGATCTGTGCGGCCGTCACGTCCAGGTGACACACCATGCGTACCCGCTGCGTCGATGTCCCGGTGCAGAGCACACCCTCCTCAGCCAGCCGGCGGCGGAATTCCGCACCGTCCACCCCTTCGAGGGTGAAGAACACGATGTTGGTGTCGACACCCGCCGGGTCCATCCGGACATGCGGCATCTCCGCGATCGCCGCGCCCAGGCGGCGGGCGTTCGCGTGGTCCTCGACGAGGCGCTCGACATTGTGTTCGAGCGCGTAGAGCGCCGCCGCGGCGACGATCCCGGACTGACGCATGGAGCCGCCAAGCAGCCGCCGGTTCTGGCGGGCACGGTCGATGAACTCGCGCGGGCCGGTGATCACGGAGCCGACCGGCGCACCGAGGCCCTTCGAGAAGCAGAACGAGACGGTGTCCGCCTCCGCGACGAGGGCGCTCGCCTCCGTCTCCAGCGCGGCGGCGGCGTTGAAGATGCGCGCGCCGTCCACGTGGACCCTCACCCCGCGCTCATGCGCCACGTCCGCCACGGCGCGCATCTCGCTGGCGGTCAGGGCCGCACCACCGCAGCGGTTGTGGGTGTTCTCCAGGCAGACCACCGCGGTCCGAGGCCAGGACTCCCGCAGCAGCCCCCGCACCTCCGCCGGATCCACGCGGCCCCGGTCGTCGTTGCGGGCAGCGCGGACGGGGATGCTGCCCAGCACGCTGGCGCCCATGCCCTCGTGGTTCAGGATGTGGGACTCGCTCCCGGCCACGGCCTCGTCGCCGCGCCCGCAGTGGGTCAGCAGCGCCACGAAGTTCGCCATGGTCCCGCTGGGCACGAACAGCGCCGTCTCCTTGCCGATGCGGGCGGCGGCGACCTCCTCCAGCGCGTGCACCGAGGGGTCTTCGCCCATCAAGTCGTCGCCCACTTCGGCGCGCGCCATCACCTCGCGCATCTCGGGCGAGGGGCGGGTCACGGTGTCGGATCGCAGGTCAATGACGTCCACGGCATGGCCTCCGGGCGGCGCGCTTCAACGGCGCTCGCCGGGGCTGAGGGTAGCATCGTGCGGGGTCAGGTTCAGGAGGACTCGGTGCGCGTCCAGAGCGTCTGGTAGCCCTCGCCGCCGCGGATCATCGCCACCACGTCCGCGCGCTCCAGCCGCAGCCCCTCGCGGAACGCGAGCGCGGCCCGGTCGACGGCGGGCTCGCCGCCCACCGACATCATCCGCCGCTCAATGTCCGCCCACACCCCCGCCTCGCGGAGCGAGCGGATCGAGCGCGGCCAGTGGAAGACCGTGATCTGGTCAGGCAACGGCATCCCCGGGCGTTCCTTCTGGAGGAAGCGGTAGCGCTCCTCGGCGGAGGTCACCGGCGGCACCAGGCGGATATAGGGGAGCCCGTCCGAGTCGGGACGAGCATCCACGAGCAGGCGCTGCTCGATCATCGAGAAGCGGATGACAAAGACGTCCGCCGTCTCCACCACGCGGCGGATCGCGTCCAGGTCAATGCCCTCGGGGTCAGGTCGTCCGGCCATGCTCGCAGTCTACCCCTCGGTGGCGAGGCGCGTTCAGCCGATCTGGAACGTCCGGTCCAGGTACGGGATCCGCACGAGCCCCGTCATCTGCAGGCCGAACACGATCAGGATGACACCGCCGATCTTCGTCAGCAGGTCCAGTTGCCCGGTGATCAGGCTGCCGGCCAGCCCGGCGGACGCGCCGACAATAGTGAACACCACCGTGAAGCCGATCACGAACGCCGCGGCGTTGCCCATCACGCGCACGCGCGCAGCCCGGCCGCCCTCCGCCGTGCCGAGCACGGCCTCGCCGGCGATGTTCACGAGGTAGGCGGGGACCAGCGGCAGCACGCACGGCGAGAGGAACGAGACGACGCCCCCGAAGAAGGCGATCGCCGGCCCCAGCCAGCCCTCCAGCCCGGTCGCGAGATCCTGTTCCGTCTGCGCGGTGGAGTCGAAGAAGAAGCCGAAGCGCTGGAAATACGTCGCGATACGCTCGAACTCCCCGAGGAGCATCAGCACGCCCACGATGATGAAGAGCACACCACTCGCGATCATGAGCTTCTCAAGGTGCGGGTTCAACCGGCGCAGCCGTGGCGAGAGCCAGCCGAAGAACGCCCCCATCGCCAGGAACCACACGCCGAGACCCAGCGAGTAGGAGAAGAGCAACAGCGCGCCCTGGTAGGCGGTGCCGGAGGTCGCCGCGAGCGTCAGCACCACGCCGAGGATCGGTCCGATGCACGGCGACCACGCGATCGAGAACGTGGCTCCGATCACGAAGGAGCGCGGGTAGCCGCGCCCCACCCAGCTGCGGCGGCCGGCAGCGGGCGCGACGGGCGTCACTCCTCCACCCCGAGCAGGCGGCGGCGCGCGGCGTCATAGCGTTCTTTGGCGCGGGCTTCGCGGTTCAGGAGGCCCTTGATCTGCTCGGGAGGCATCCGTTTGCCCTCCAGCAGCAGCGCGTGGACGCCTTCCAGGTGGCGCTGCCAGTCCGCGTAGGCGTCACGGTAAGCCTGCTTCGGGTCGGCGCCGTCGGGCGTGTCAGCCATGCATCAAGTGTACCGCCGGGCAAGGGCACGCACCGGGGGGCTCTGATTGCGTCATGATGCGCGCATACCCAACTACTCCGCGACACCGGGCCAGCCTCGCAGGCTGACCGGGTTGGAGGTCTCTGCATGACACGCCCTGCACCACTCTCAGGCATCCGCGTCATCGATCTTACGCAGGTCCTCGCCGGGCCGTATTGCACCTATCAACTTGCGCTGCTTGGCGCCGAGGTCTTGAAGATCGAGCCACCGGAAGGTGAACTGGCCCGATCCCTCGGCCCGTTCGCCGACCTGGCGGCTCAGAATCTCGGGTTGGGCTTCTGTGCTCAGAATTCAAACAAGGACTGCCTCGCCATCGACCTGAAGGATCCCGAGGGCGTCGAGGCAGTGCTGCAACTCGCTGCCGGCGCCGATGTCTTCATCCAGAACTTCCGCCCCGGCGTGGCCGAGCGCCTGGGCATCGGGGAGTCAGCAGTGCGGCAGCGGAATGACGCGATCGTCTACTGCTCGATCTCGGCGTACGGCGGGGAAGGGCCGATTGGCCATCGCCCGGCCTACGACCATGTGGTCCAGGCAATGTGCGGAATCATGAAGACCACCGGCACAGAGGACATGGATCCGCTGAAGGTGGGGGCTCCGTACATCGACTACGCCACGGGGCTCAATGCCGCCTTCGCCGTCCTTGCCGCGCTGCGGGAACGAGATCGCACCGGGGCGGGTCAGTCGGTCAACGTCGCGATGCTCGACACGGCGCTGAACCTGATGGCGAGCAACGTGGTCACCACCGCGACCACCGGCGTCGACATGCCCAAGCTGGGCAACGAGGCCGCCAGTCAGGCGCCCTCGTCGGGGTGCTTCAAGGGATCCGACGGGCTGCAGGTGATGCTGGCAGCCAACAACGAACGACAGTTCACTGATCTCTGCCGTGCTCTCGGTCACGCCGAGTGGGCCAGCGACCCGCGATGGGCCGACCCGGCGATCAGACGCCAGCATCAGGACGCGCTCCGCGCGAATTTCGAGGCGGCCTTCAAGGCCAGGACCGCCGCCGAGTGGGAAGCCCTACTCGACGAGGCGGGCGTTCCCGCGAGCCGAGTCCGGTCGATCGGCGAGCTGCTAGCGGAAGGGCAGCCGGCAGCCCGAGAGTTGCTGCACGAACTACCTGTCGGTGAGAACCACACGCTGGTACAGGTTCCGGCCATCGGGTTCCGGTTGAACGGCAACAGCCTCGCCCCGACCAGGCCACCGCGCCGGGTGGGCCAGGACAATGCACACTGGGGCCTGCAGTCCCCGACCACCCTCAGGTAGATCCGCACTCAGTGCGCGCCTGCCTCTCGCGGGCTCCCGGACGCCCTGCGGACACGCAACGGGCCGCGCGAGGCGGCCCGGTAC
>JAUXUW010000240.1 GCA_030684635.1 Dehalococcoidia bacterium | reverse complement strand
CGAGACCCGCGACCAGATCGACCAGCAGCGCACGCCGTTCTTGCAGTACGGCGAGCAGCAGCGCGAGACCGTGGAGTCTGCGCTCTCCCGCTTCGACGCGGACATCGAGGCACTGGAGCAGAACCTGGCGGAGCAGCGTCGGGTGATGATGCGGATGCTTGACGCGATGCGCTCCGAGACCTTCGGTGCGGTGAAGGAATACCTGGCCGGCCGGCAGGGCGCGCTGGCGCAGATGGCGGACGCCGGCTCCACCGACCCGGGCGAGATCGGCCGGAGCGTGCAGCAACTGCGCCGCTCGCTGGAGCAGATCGCCGGGAAGTCGGACTACGCCCGCGCCGTGCTGGAGCAGGCCGACGTGGCGGACCGCGCCCTGATCAGCGTGGCCCCCGGCCGCCCTCGCGCGATCCGCGAGGAGTCCCCCGTCGACGCGCTCGACGGGAACCGCGACGTGGACACGGAAGAGGTCAGCGCCTAGGCGCTCGCCACGACCGGCAGGACGAAGCAACGGGGCGCCGCGAGGCGCCCCGTTTGCGTGCGTGCGAGTGGGCGTGCAGGCCAGCCGCTATCCTCTCGCGCATGAACATCCTCATCATCCCGGGCCTACAGATGCCGATGGTGTCGGCGGAGATGCTGGCGCAGATCCGGGAGGCGGCCGGCCCGAAATCCTCGATCACCGTCGCTGACAGTTACGGCGAAGCGCTGGAGGCGATTGCCGAGGCGGACGTGCTGCTGGGGCGGATCGATCCGACGCTGCTGGCGGCGGCGAAGCGGCTCCGATGGGTGCACGCGACCACGGCCGGCGCGGACGCGTACCTGTTCCCGGAGATGCTCTTCTCTGACGTGATGATCTCCGGCGACAAGGGACTGGTGGGCAGCCACCTGGCGGAGACGGCATTCGGCCTGCTGCTCGCGATCACGCGGCGGATCGCCGTCGCGATCCTGGATGGCTCCGTGTCGTGGGAGCGCCGCGTCGCGTATCGCATGGAGGAGTTCGAACTCGAGGGGCTGACGATGGGGATCGTCGGCTTCGGCGGGACCGGCCGCGCGATTGCACGTCGCGCCGCCGCCTTCGGGATGGAGTGCATCGCCGTCGATGACCACGACGTGGCGGGTTCACCCGAGGTGCCGGACGTCTGGGGCACCGACCGCTTCGACGAACTGCTGGCACGCTCGCATGTGGTCGCCTCCGGCCTGCCGCTTACGCCGTCGACGCACCAGATCTTTGATGCGCGTGCGTTCGCGACGATGCGGCCCGGGGCGGTGTTCGTGAACGTGACGCGCGGCGAGATCGTGGACTCGGACGCGCTCGTGGCGGCGGTGCGCAGCGGCCATCTGGGCGGCGCTGGCCTGGACGTGGCGCACGAGGAGCCGCTGCCTGCGGACCATGCGCTGTGGAGCACGCCGAACATCGTCATGACGCCGCACACCGCGGGCGCGAGCCAGCTGCGCCTGCAGCGCAACCTCGATCGGTTCTGCCGCAACGTCGCCCGCTTCCGCGCCGGCGAACCGCTGGAAGGCTTCATCGACAAGGCGGAAGGGTTCTAGGGCGCGACGTGGCGATCACCATCGCAAGCGGCCTCAGCCACGGGCGGCTGCCTGATGCCCAGCGGCTGCTCTTTGAGTACCTGGCCGCAACGGAGGTCGAAGCGGGGCGCGCATCGGTCGCTGCGCCAGAGCAACTGCCAGTCAGCCTGCGCGACGAGCAGGTCGACCCGGGAGCGGTGTACCGCCCGCCCGGCGACCTGCTGCTGGCAATCGAGGGCGACGAGGCGGTGGGGTGCGTGGGCCTGCGGGTGCTGGATGAGGCGACTGCGGAAGTGCGCCGCCTGTTCGTACGCCCGGGCCACCGGGGCAGTGGCGCTGCCACGCTGCTGATGCATGCCGCGCACGCGCTGGCCTCCGACGCAGGGCTCGCGAAGGTGGTGTTGGACGTGATGCCGTCACGCGAAGAAGTGATCCAGTGGTACCGGCGGCTGGGCTACGCGGAAGTCGCACCGCCGGCCCGTAACCCGTACGGGATGGTGTTCATGGAATACGCCCTGGGCGCCACTTCCCGCGGAGCGTGACGCGCGTGGCCAGTCCGTCAGGCCGCGTGCACCATCGGGAAGTCGGGGTGACTTCCCTCCGGTCTACGGGTAACTCCTGATTCAGACGTGCGCCTCACGGCATCACGCTCTGAGTCGGTGAGCCTCGAGCAGATCGACGGAGAGCGCGATGTTGGACACGATGCAATCACCTGCGCGCCGCATGGCCTCTCGCTTCAATCCCGCGGGCGCGTCCCACTGGTTCGCCCTGGGTGGCCGCCTTGCGCGGTACCTGCTCATCGTGGTGAGTTCGGTGGTGACGTTCGTGACGCTGCTGGCGTTCTCCGCCACGGCGCTGGGATACGACCTCTTCGTAGTGACGGGCGGGTCGATGGCCCCGGCGGTCCCGGCCGGCGCGCTGGTGAACGCGGAGCGCGTGGCGCCCACCGCGCTGAACCCCGGCGACGTGATCACCTTCCGTCGCACCGACTCACCCAGCACCCCGGTCACCCACCGCGTGATCCGCGTGGAGGGTGAAGGGTCGGCGGTGCAGATCTGGACGCAGGGTGACGCGAACGCCACGGCGGACGCCGAGCCGCTCCGAGGCGATCACCTGGTCTCGACGGCGCGCCTGACCGTGCCGCTCGCGGGGCACGTCCTGTCGTTCCTCCGCACGTTGCAGGGGCAGATCCTCCTCATCGTCTTCCCGATCGTGGGGCTTGCGGGCTCCTCGCTGCTGCGCATGGCGCACACCAGCGCACCTGTCGACGTCGCGCCCGGGGCCGTCGAACGCGGCACGGCAGGCCGCTCGTTGCGGCGTCTGCTGTCCGTGCGCGTGCCGGCGTTCCCTCGCACCGTCCGGATGGAGCGGCCGCGACTGCCGTCCGCGGGTGGGCTCCGCGAGCGCATCTCCCAGAGCACGCGCTTCGCACAGAACACTGGCGCGCAGGGCGCCGGCCGAGCAGAGCGCGGCGAGGCGGCGGGCGACGTCCCGGCCCTTCCGCGTCGCGCACGGCGCATGGACGAAGCGGTGCTGGCGCTGGGGCAGCTTTCCGATTCCTTCGCTACCTCCGTGAAGCAGGAACTGGAGCCGGTGGAAGGCCTGGTACGCGACCTGAGCGAGCGCGAGCGTGAGTTCGAGGTCTCTCTGGCCCGGTCGCTGCAGCCGCTCACCGACTACGCCGATCAGATCGAGGCGAACCTGGAGACCTTGATTCAGCGACTCGGCACCGGGCCGTCGATGCTTGAGGGGCCGTTCCAGCAGCAGATCGCCGACGAGCGCGCGCGTGTCCGGAAGGTCCGCGCCGCGATCGAGGAGTCGAAAATGCCGGTGCGCCGCGCACTCCGCCGCGAGGCCGAGGCGCTCGACGCCATGCTGACCCCGCTCGATGGCGACATCGACTCGATCGACGCGCTCCTCGGGCAGATGCGCCGGCACATGGTGCAGGTACTGGCCCGGCTGCGCTCCGACCAGTTCGCGGAGGCCGTGTCGCTGATGCAGCAGCGGTCGGGCGAACTGCGCGTGCTTGCCGAGATGGGCGAGACGCGGGAGCAGGAGATCCGGGCGACGCTGTCGGTGGGCGCGCTGGACGACGAGCGTCCCGGGGAGCGCAGCGCGTTTGTCGCCGGTGCACTCTCGGTGATGGAGCGGGACGGGGAGTCCGTGTCCTCCGCCGCCCGGGGCCGCTCATCGGCCGCCTAGGGCTTCTCACATAAGATCAGGGTTCCCCCTGACTCAGCGTCCTCACGTCCCGCCAGCGCCTGCCGATACTCCACAAGAGGAAAAGGTCAGGCCATGGTTGCCCGTCTCTTGCTGGCTCTCGCATTTACGAGCATCTTCGGGGCTTCGATGACCGTCGAAAGCCTCGCGGTGTTCGCGGACTCGGAGAGCAACGCCGCAAACGTCATGTCCACGGGTTCGGTGTCCATCTCGGACGCCCCCGACACGGCGTTCCTGGTGGTCGCCAACATGGCGCCCGGCGACACCTCGGTGACGTCGCTCGTGGTCACCAACAACGGCTCGCTGCCGCTGCGTTACGCGCTCACCTCCAGTTCCACCAACGACGACGCGAAGGGGCTGGCGGCCCAGATGCAGCTGAACATCCGCACGCTGGGGACCAGTTGCGTGGCGCAGGACGGCGCCTTGCTCTACTCGGGGGCGCTCTCGGCGGCGGCGTTCGGGTCGGTCGCGCAGGGCGCGCAGGCGGGGGACCGCGACCTGATCGCGGGCGGCTCGGAGACCCTGTGCTTCCGCGCGGAGTTCCCGCTCGCCTCCGGCGACGCCTTCCAGAGCGCCACGACCACCACCACGTTCACGCTGAGCGCGGAGCAGACCACGAACAACCCGTAAGCTCGGCCACCTAGTCGCCGCCCTCCGTGGCGAATCGGAACCTCTCATGTTTGACGCGCATCCCGAGCCGAGATGGTCTCCCGCCCGCTCGCAACTCGTGTTGATGTGGCTCGCGCTCGCGGCCTGCGCGGTGGCGGCACAGGTGGTCACCGTCACGGACTCGCTGGGCCTCTTCGGCCATGCCGCCACCAACACCGGCGTGATGAGCACCGCCACGGTGCAGCCGCCCGCGAGCCTGGTGGTCGTCGACCAGCAGCAGACGTCTGTCGGCCTCCAGTGGACGGCGAGCGGTACGGCCTTCGTCACGGGGTACGACGTCTACCGGTCAGACACGCCCGCCGGCGCCCGGGTCCTGGTGGGATCGGTCGGGGCGGGCACGCTCACGCTCACGGACGGCACGCTGGCGCCGGCGACCTCCTACTACTTCGTGGTGCGCGCGGTGGCGTCCGGCTGGGTGAGTGCGGAGTCAATGCAGGTCATGGCGACGACGCTGCCGTAGACCCTCGCTCTGCGTCGCGCGTCCAGACGGCGCGGCTACCCGCCGAGGATGAACCCCTTCGAGAGGTCCAGCGGTGGCTCGCCGTCGTTGGCGGATGGGGGCACGGGCATCTCCAGAGCGGTGACGTCCACCACGTTGCCCCGCTCGATCTCGCGCTCCAGGAGGCCCATCTGCTCCTCGTGCCGCTCGCGCGCCTCGCGGGTCAGTTCCAGTTCTTCCTCGATGCGCTGGCGGAGGATGCGCTCCGGCGCCTCGAAGTCGCGCGGGACGCGCGCCTCCAGCGCCTGGCTGAGGGAGGAGTAGATGTTGCCGCCGACGAAGTGCAGCGGGCGGTGCTCCTCCGCGCCCAGGCTCCAGCGGCCGTCCGCGTAGGAGCGGGGGTCGACGTGGACGGCGGTGACGAGGCCGGCGAAGAGGATGTGGTCGCCGATCGGGACCGCCTCCACCACCTGGCATTCAATCCACGCCGCGCAGTCCGCGATCAGCGGTGCGGTGATGGTGGTCGGGGCGAAGGTCGCGAGTTGGACGGCATCGATCTTGTCGATGTGTTCGCCGGAGAGCGCGCCCAGGTACTGCACGTGGTGGAGGTAGGGCCGCTTCGGGAAGTTCAGCGCGAACTCCTGCGCGTGCGAGATCATCTCGGTGCTGTGCCGCGACTGCTCGACGGAGATCCCGATCACCGGGGGCTTCGAGGACAGCGGCGTGTGCCACGCGAGCGGCATGACGTTGGCCTTGCCGCGCCAGGTGGTCGTCACCAGCACGGTCGGGCCGCCCATGAGCAGCCGGGAGGCCTCGGCGACCGGGCGGTCCTCAAGGTTGTCGGGGGGCGGCTGGAGCAGGGGGTCGTCGGTCACCCTCCCAGTATAGATTGCCGCGTCGTACTATTCGGTCATTGGCGAATAAACGAAGGAGCGTCTGCATGGCGCCACCCCGGCGCTCCGTCGCGGACTGGCTGCTGCTCGTGATCGCGGTCGAGAAGACGGTGCAGCACATGTTCATCACATGGGCGTTCGCCGCCAACCGGTTCGACCTGCGCACGCAGGTGGTGCCGCCGTGGGAGGTGTTGATGGTGAGCGGGGGCGTGGTCGCGGTGCTGTTCGCCGTCGCGGCGTTCGGGCTCTGGCGCTGGTGGGCCTGGGCGCCCACGCTGCTCGTCGCCCTCGCGCTGTTCGATATCGGTGGCGAGTTTGTCGCGCAGGGGACGGTGATCATCGAGATCGTGGTGTCGTTCATCGTGGCGGTGGTCCTGCTCCCGCTCGCCTGGCGTGCGCGCGCCCGGTACGAGGGGGACGGCCGCTGATGGGCACCGACGATGTCTTCCGGGCGCTGGGGGATCCGACGCGGCGCGAGGTGTTGCGGCTGCTGTCCGAGCGCGGCCCGATGACCGCGGGCGAGATCGCGGCCGAGTTCGACCTCGCGAAGTCCACCATGTCCGGCCACTTCACGGTGCTGCGGCAGGCGGGGCTGATCGTCAGCGAGCGGCAGGGCGCGCGGCTGGTCTACAGCGCGACGCTGTCCGTGCTGGAAGAGGCGCTGTCCGCGGTGATGGAGATGGTGCGCGCGGGCGGCCGGGTGCCTCGGCCGCGACGCGGGGCGGGAGGTCTGAGGTGAACGCAGGGAACCCGTTGACGTGGTCGTGGCGGCGGGAGGCGCCGCACATCGCGCTGGTGGTCGCCATCGTCGCCGCCTCCGCGATCGCGTGGCCGTTCGTGGACGAGCCAGTGCCGATGCACTGGAACGCGCGCGGCGAGGTGGACGGCTGGGGCAACCGCTGGGAGGCGCTGGGCATCATGCCCGCGGTCACCGTCTTCATCTACCTGCTGCTGGCGTTCATCCCTCGCATCGACCCGGGGCGCGCCAACTACGCCTCCATGGCCGGGGCCTACGGGGCGATCCGTCTCTCCGTGTTGCTGCTGATGGCGGTGATCCAGGCGGCGCTGATCGCGGCCGCCTTCGGCTGGTCGGAGGGGCCGGGCTGGATGATCCCGGCGGCGGTCGGCGTGATGTTTGTCGTGATGGGGAACGTCCTGGGGAAGTTGCGTCCCAACTACTTCGCCGGCGTGCGGACGCCGTGGACGCTGGCGAGCACGAAGTCCTGGGATGCGACGCACCGCCTGGCGGGGCGGGTGTTCGCGGGGTCGGGCCTGCTGCTGATGGCGATGGCGGTGGTCCGCCGGGAGTGGTTCGTGATCGCCTCGCTCGTGGTCATGGGCCTGGGGCTCGCGTGGACCGTGGTCTACTCCTACCTGGTCTGGAAGCACGACCCGAACCCGGTGCCGGTGACCGGGACGCGGCCGGACGAGCCACCGTCCGAGGCGTAATCGGGGGCCGCGCGCGGGCGCAGCAAGACGGCCGGCTCATCGCCGGCCGTTTCGCATTCAGACGGAGGGTTGGGCTCGGCTACTCGTCGCGGACGAGGCGGCGGCCTTTGACGTCCTCGGGGAGGTACTCGCGCCCGCACCGGTGGCAGACGAAGCCCATCGCCTTCGAGTCGTCCTCCATGACCTGGGGGCCACGCCAGCGCGGCATCAGGTCGCGGCCCACGCAGCAGGCGCCGCGCGGGGGCTGCTTGGCGACGGGGCGGTAGGACATCTTGGCGCGGCCGAAGATCTTCGTCAGCACGGGCGATCCTCCGTGGCCGGGGCGGCCGAGGTCAATCGGGTCAGGTGGGCACCCCTCGGTGCTGCGGGGCAGCGTACCGTCCCGCGCGGGCGCGGGGAAGGTACCGGCAGGCGGCTACACGCCGCCCCGGACGTGGCGGGAGACCTCCTGCGCGAGCGCGGAGACGCTGCGCCGGGCGCAGGTGAAGGTACGGCCGGGCGCGACGCCGGTGAAGACGCTGGAGACCTTGTGGTCCAAGATCGTGTTCGCCCAGATCACCACCACGTCCGCACGCTCCGCCATCTCCTTCGCGCGCTTCGCCCCCGTCGGCCGGTCGCCGACGACTGTCTCGAGTTCCACGCCGGTGCCCGCGAGTGAGGTGCGGAGTTGCGTGTGCGCGTTGGGCGACCCGCCCACAACGAGCAGCCGCGGGCGCTTCGCCGCGACCAGGTCGACCGCCATCTGGTTCACCGATCGGGCGATGTCGCTGCCGCCGCACACCTCGCACCACTTCGAGGCGACCTCCACCGGGCGCCGCCCGTCCTGCTCCAGCAGCGCGAGGCAGGTGACCTGCCCGCAGTACCGGGCGATGCGCGCCTCGACCACCTCGGTGACGCGGTCGCGCTTGTCGGCGGCGATGTTCTGCTTGCGGGCGTTGGTGAGGCCGGCCTCGATGAGCACGGCACGCGCGGCCTGCAGGGAGGCGATGCGCTCGAAGCCGTGATCTTTTAAGAGTGTGTCGATGTGCAGGACGGGGTCGAGGGCCATAGATCCACTATCGCACCCATGTCGTGGGGGTCACGCGACACAGCGGTCGGGCGTGGTTCGGGTACACTCGGAGTTCTGGCGGGTGCTCCTACCACCTCACGGAACCCCTCGGACACGCGCATGCTGTCGCCGGTCTCCGCACGCGCCGTCGCGCTACTCGCACTCTGCGCGGGTGCGCTGCTGGCCGTCACGCCCGACTCGTCCCTCCGTCCCCTGCCCGCTGACGTCGAGCGTGCCGCTGCGAGCGCTGAGGCGAGCGCGCCCGCGGGTCACGTCCGCGTGGAGGTGGTCGCGGTCGACTCCGTGGACGACGCCCGCGCGCTGGTGCTCTCGCTCGGTGGCCAGATCGAGGTGGAGTCGGGCGGCCGCATCCAGGCGCAGGTGACGCCGGAGGGGGAGGCGGCGCTGCGGGCGGCCTCGGGCGTGGTGCGGGTGGATGGCCCGGCGTTCGCCGTGCCGTTGCAGGTGGTGCCGGCGATGGAACTGATCGGGGTGCCGCGCTGGCAGACGGCGGGCTTCACGGGTGAGGGCACGCGGGTGGCGGTGCTGGACTCCGGGTTCCAGGGGCTGCAGGCGGCCCTGGACACCACGCTCCCGCCGAGTGTGATGTCGCGGTCGTTTCGGTCGGACGGGAACCTGAACGGGGGGACGGACCACGGGCGCCGGTCGGCGGAGGTGATCCACCAGATCGCGCCGGGCGCGGACCTGACGCTGGTGAACTTCTCCACGCTGACGGAGTTGTCCGCGGCGGTGGACTTCCTCATCCTGCAGCGCGTGGACGTCATCTCCTTCTCGCTCGGGTACATCCACAACGGCCCGGGCGACGGCACCGGCACGGTGAACGAGATCGTGTCGAGGGCGACCGCGGCGGGGATCGCGTGGGCCGTGGCCGCGGGCAACTGGGCGCAGCAGCACTACTCGGCCACGTTCCGTGACGTTGACCGGGACTCCGTGCACGAGTTCGGCCCCACGGCGCAGACGAACCAGCACACCTTCACCGCCGGCGACCTGATCACCATCTCGCTGCGCTGGGATGACGCCTGGGGCGCTTCCTGCTCCGACTACGACCTGGAGTTGTTCGGCCCGGACGGCGCGCTGGTGCGGGCCGCGCGAGGCATCCAGAACTGCTTCGGTGACCCCGTGGAGAGCCTGCAGGTGCTGGCGACGCGCTCCGGGACGTATGGCGTCCGCGTGGTGCAGGCGCGCTCCGACGTGCCGAAGGCGTTCGACCTGATGGTGGTGGGTTCGCCCGACCGGGGCGGCGCGCTGGAGTTCTCCACGGCCGCCGGCTCGCTGTCCCAGCCCGCGGACCACCCGGCGGTGGTGACGGTGGGGGCGCTCACCTCCACCGCCACGAGGCAGGAGGCCGCCTACTCCTCGCGCGGGCCGACGATGGACGGGCGGCAGAAGCCAAACATCCTGGCGCCCACCGGGGTGGCGACCTCCGGCACCGGGTTCGCGGGCACGTCCGCCTCCGCGCCGCATGTGGCCGGGGTGATGGCGCTGCTGAAGGAGGCGTTCCCGGACGCGCGCCGCGAACGGCTGGAGGCGCTGGTCCAGTTGCGGTCGGTCGGGCTGCCGGCCGTGCCGGACGGCTCCGGGGCGCGCCGCCTGGACCTCGGGTCGCTGCTCGGCGTGGGGCCGTTCCTGCCGTCCGGGGCGTCCGAGGCGCGCCTGGTCGGCGACCTGCCGGACGGGCCGGGGCTGGCGCTGGTGCAGTACCAGGGGCCCAACGGCTTCCCGGCGCGCTTCGCGCACTTCGCCGCGGACGGGAGGGAGGTGGCGGCGATCTATGCTTTCCGCGCACCGCTGGGATTCGACCGATATATCCGGGGCGCGCCGGCCTGGGTGAACACCCTGAGCGTGATGAACAACGGCCAGTTGCTGATGATCCGCCTGGCGGAGTAGCCCCCGCCGGCTGCCGCACCGTGGAGATGCGCAGAACACGCAGCAGGCCCGGGTGATCCGGGCCTGCTGCGTAGTGGTGGCGGGGTGGAGGTGACTAGGGTCTGACGGTGCCGTCCGGGGTGCCGGAGGTGGGCGCGGGCGTCGCGGTCGGGGATGCGGTCGAGGTGGCAGCCGGCGTGGAGGAGGGCTCCGGGGTGGAACTCGGGGTCGCGGACGCGGCCGGGGTCGCCTCGGGGGTGGCGGTGGCGGTGGCCGCCGGGGTTTCGGTCGCCTCGGGGGTCGCGGTGGCGGTCGGGTCGGCGTCGAGGAAGCGGGTGGCGACGACGACGCCGTCGCGGGCGGCGCGCTGCGCGGCGGTGAGGGCGCCCTGCGCGCCTTCCTCCGGGGTGGCGGCTTCGAGTACGACCGCGCTGGCCTGCACGGCCTGCGCGAAGGCGACCACGTCGCTGCGCTCGAAGCGGGTCGGGTTGCTCTCGATCGCGCTCGCCAGGCTGGCTGCGTTCTCGACGACGCTGTGGAGCAGCGGGGCGGGGACGGTCTGGCCGAGCGCGGTGCGCTGCTGGATGTCGTTGATGGTCTGCGAGAGGCGGGTCAACTCTGACTCGCTGCGCGCGACGGTGAGGTTGGGGGTGGTCGGGTCCGCGTCGATCGGGAGCGTGCCGCCGCCAAGGGTGAAGCCGAAGAGGGCGATGCTGGCGGCGGCGGCGCCGAGGCCGGTGAGCAGGCGCCCGCGGCGCCACATGATCACGGTTTCCGGCCGCGCGTCGACCTCCAGCTGGTGGAGGAGGGCGGCACGGGAGCGCTGGTGGAAGGAGTGGAAGGCCTGCGTCTCGGTGGTGTCGCCCAGCGCATGGCGGATGCCGCCGGCGGTGTCGAGGAGCGCGACGAGCGCGGGGTCTTCGCGCCGGTCGAGGTCGAGCGTGCCGCCGGCCTCGAGGCGCGCGAGCGCTTCGTCCATGCGCATGACTTCCGCGATGTCGGCGGGGGTCATGAGCATGTCGTCGTCGTCTGAGACGTGCGGCGGCATGGAGAGCGGCTCTCCGTCGCCGTGCTGCATGTCGCCTCGCCCGTCCGTCATCGTGCTCCGAAGTCTGGCCGGAGGAGCAGGCTGGCCTCTGCCGCTGCTGCGTCCGCTGCCAGGAGTTCCTTCAACCGCTTGATGCCCTTGTGCTGGAGCACCTTCACGTTCGTCTGTTGTTTCTCCAGCGCTTCCGCCGTTTCGGCGACGGAGAGGCCGGACCCGAATCGCAGGAGGATGACCTCCCGCTGTGACTGCGGCAGCCGTTCGACGGCTGCGAAGACCTCATCAATGGTGAGCCGCAGTTCAGCCAGTTCGGCCGGCCCGCGCGCTCCGTCCTCAATCGTCTCCGGGACTTCGCCGGCGTCTCGACGGATCGAGGTGCGCCGGTAGTGGGAGACCACGTGGTTGCGGGCGATCCGGAAGAGCCAGGCCCGGAAGGGGCTGCGCTCTTCGCCATCGTCTTTCGCGCCCATCGGCCGCCACTCGAACCCGCGGATGCCACGCATGACCTTGAGGAAGATTTCTTCCGTGAGGTCTTCCGCGTCGGTTTCGTTGCCGACCCGGGCGAGGCAGAAGCGGTAGAGGGGGCCTACGTGCGCGTCGTACAGATCGCCCACGGCCTGCTGTTCACCCGCCTGCGCGCGCTCGACGAGCGTGCGTTCGACGTGTGCCTGCAACCCCGCCTGCCTGGAGGGATATCTGCTGAACGAGCCCGGCAGGTCCGGCATGGGTGCCGCTCCTTCGCCCCGTGGGTGTACGAGTGTACGTCCGCAGGGCGATTCGTTCCGCCGGGTCTCGTGCCGCGTCTATCCCTCTGCTGCAATGTGGATAACGCCCCGGTTCGCTGGAGGTTAACTCGCTCGGCGCGGTCGCTCGCCGCGACGGGCGGGGGCTGCCGCCGGTGCTGACGGGGCGTTGGAGGTGGCGAGTGGGCGCTGCCGCCGGTGCTGACGGGGCGGTGGAGGTGGCGAGTGGGCGCTGCCGCCGGTGGCTGGAGGGGGCGCGGTTGATGCGAGGGCAGTTGTAGCGCCGCTGGCGCGGCGCCCCACTCCCCCCTTCCCCCTCGCCCCGGGGCGAGGGGGTTAGAAAGTGATGGGGGTTGCACCCCCATCACGCTCTTCGCCCCCGCTGGGGCGGGGCTGCGTCCGCCCCCGACTCGGAGCTCGGGCGGCGTGAGGGGGGGCGAGGGCTTGCGGCGAGTCGAGAGGGCGGGGTTCAGGGGGCGGGGGTGAGGCCTGAGGAGGCGTCCGGGAGCGCGTCG
The DNA here is from genome assembly GCA_030684635.1 of Dehalococcoidia bacterium. Lineage (GTDB taxonomy): Bacteria > Chloroflexota > Dehalococcoidia > UBA2979 > UBA2979 > W-Chloroflexi-9. The sequence continues at coordinate 1,022 of JAUXUW010000240.1, read as the reverse complement.
AGGGCGGCGGCGATGACGTCGAGCGGCAGCACGAGGCGGAGGGGGTCGTCCAGGAGCGGGACGGCGCCGAAGCGCTGGTACCACCGCGCGGCCGCCGCATCGAGCGCGTCGATGGCAAGCGCGACGCCTCCGGCCTGCGCGGCAACGGCGAGGACGCGTGCGCCGGCGGCGAGGAGAAGGTCACCGCCCAGGCCCTGGCCGTGAAGGCGTTCGTCCACGGCCAGACGGGCGAGCCGGAACACCGGGACGGGGTACCGCCCGAGTCTCCGTGTGACGGAGGCGGGGACGGTGGGGTAGTCCAACGAGGCGGGACTGACGGAGTAGTAGCCGAGCACCTGCGGGTCGCCGGCGGCAGCGACGGCGACGAATGTCTTGGCGCCCCCGGATTCGTGATTCTGGCGGGCATGGCGGGCGAGGTAGTCGTCCAGGTCCGGGACGCCGCAGCGGAAGGCGCGCCGGTCATGGTGACGGGCGATGGGTTCCTCGCGCCAGTCCACCGGGCCGTTACGCCTGCTGGTGGGCGGCGCGTTCGCGTTCGCGTCGTCGGCGGACGGCGGCCAGCAGCGCGGGGGTGGGTGGGGCGGGGTGGTCGAGGAGTTCCAGGACGCGCTCGGCATCTCGACGCGAGAGGGCGATGCGTTCAGCACGTTCGAGCGCTTCGCGGGCCGCGGGCATGGCAGCGCGCAGGACGAATGCGGTGAGGTCCATCTGTTCGTGCGCGGCGGCAGCAGCCAGCAGGCGCTTTTCTTCGTCGGTGGTGCGGAGTTCGATGCGTCCCCGTCGCTGTCCGTCGGTGATCATGTCGCGCCTTCTCTGATGTACGGATGATAGCCGTACACGGGCTGGCTGCCAACCGGCGGTCGCTCGCCGCGACGGGCGGGCGCTGCCGCCGGTGCTGACGGGGGGTTGGAGGTGGCGAGTGGGCGCGGCCGCCGGGGGCGGGCGGGGGCGCGGTTGAGGGGAGTGGGGCGTCCCCTCCCCCTGCCCCCTCCCCTGCGCGGGGAGGGGGATAGAAAGTGATG
>JAUXUW010000210.1 GCA_030684635.1 Dehalococcoidia bacterium | reverse complement strand
GGCGATGTCGCCCGGTTCGGCCACGGCGCCGCGGAGCATCCCGCGGAGGAACGCCTCGCCCATGAAGCCGCCGCCAATGATCCCGATACGCACGGGGTACCCCTCGTCCTGCTCTATCCGGATCGGTCACCGAAGATAGCGCGCCCCACCCGGATCAGGGTGGCGCCCTCTTCGATCGCGACCTCGAAGTCGTCCGTCATCCCCATCGAGAGTCCCGTCAGCCCGTGCGCTTCCGCGAGTTCGCGCAGCGCACGGAACACCGGCCGGACCTGCTCAGGATCGCCAGCGCGAGGCGCGACGGTCATCAGGCCGTCCACCCGTACCGCCGGACAGTCCGCCGCCGCTGCGAGCAGCGCGCCGACCTGTCCCGGGGCGATCCCCTGCTTCTGCGGTTCCCCCCCGATGTTGACCTCAAGGTAGCAGGGCAGCGGACGGGCCGCAGCCGCGCCGGTGTCCCCGAGGCGTGCCGCCTCGCGTGTAATCGCCTCGATCAGGCGGGTGGAGTCCAGGGCGTGGAAGACGGAAATGTGCGGCAGTGCGTCGCGCACCTTGTTCGTCTGGAGGTGGCCGATGAAGTGCCAGCGCGCCGCGACTCCGGCTGCGGCCGCCGCCTGTGCCTTCGGTGCGAACTCCTGCACCCGGTTCTCACCCAGGTCGGGGGTCCCCGCCGCGACGGCGGCGGCGCACGCCTCGAGCGGATGCCCCTTCGATACGGCGACGAGCGTGACCTCCGAGGCGGCGCGACCGGCCCGCTCGCAGGCCGCATGGATGCGCGCACGGACCTCCGCGAGGCGTGCGGCGATGGGTTCAGCGGCGGTGCTGGGTATGGGTGGCGTCACCGAGGCAGATTACCGCTGCGGCGTGCCCCGTGGCGCTCTCGTGGCGCGGGGGAGCCTCAGCGACCCGGCGGCGGGCGGCGGCTGCCGCGGGGGAAGCGGCCCGCCTCGATCTCCTTCATCGCCGCGGCCTCGTCCTCGCGTGCCTTGCGGGCAAGATAGGCGATGCCGGCACCGAGGACGGCGAAGATCGGAATGGTGAGCAGGACGTTCGTGGTGGCCGCGAAGAACAGCGCGACCAGCAGCAGGAGCGCCCCCACGATGATCACCATCGGCCCGGCGAGGATCTCGAAGATGACGCCCATCATCGCGAAGATTTCGCGCCAGGAGGTGGGCGGGTCGTTGTCGGGCGGCGGGTATCCCTGCATCAGATCAGTCTAAACCCGTGCCAGCGTCAGGCGGCCTACGAGCACCGCGAGAAGCCGCACGCGGCGCAGGTGAGGCACTGCTCCACGGCCTGCAGTTGCTGCCCGCAGTCGGGGCAGGTGAGGCCGGAGGAGTGCATCGCAGGGGCCGCGTCCGGGTCGCCGAAGCGGAGACGCAGCCAGCGAAAGACATAATCCAGGATGCTCGTCGCGAACGGGATCTCCGGGTTGGAGGTCACGCCGTATGGCTCGAAGCGCGTCTGCTCCAGTTTCGTCGCGATCTTGTCCAGGTCCACGC
>JAUXUW010000229.1 GCA_030684635.1 Dehalococcoidia bacterium | reverse complement strand
AGATCCAGACGAAGTTCCGTGACGAGGCGCGCCCGCGCGGCGGCCTGATCCGCGTCCGCGAGTTCACGATGAAGGACGCCTACTCCTTCGACGCGGACGACGACGGCCTCAACCGCTCCTACGAGGCGATGTTCGAGGCGTACCGGCGCATCTTCGCGCGCTGCGGCGTGCCGACCGTGGCGGTGGAGGCAGACTCCGGCGCCATCGGCGGGAAGGGCTCGCAGGAGTTCATCTTCTTCACGGAGTACGGCGAGGACACGATCGTCTACTGCGACACCTGCGACTACGCGGCGAACACGGAGAAGGCGGAGTTCATCCGCCCGCCAGCGGCCGCCGCCGCCTCACAACCGACCGAGGAGGTGGAGACGCCCGGCGTCACCACCATCGAAGGCCTCGCGACGTTCCTGGGCATCGACCCGGCGCAGACCGCGAAGGCCGTCTTCATGATGGCGACGCCGAAAGAGGGCGGGCGCGGCACGCCCGTGTTTGCCGTGGTCCGCGGTGACCTCGAGGTGAACGAGGTCAAGCTGATGAACGCGCTCGGCGGGGGCGTGGACCTCCGCCCGATGCTGGACTCCGAGGTCGCCGAGTACGGCCTGGTCGCAGGGTACGCCTCACCAATCGGTGTGCCCTCCAACGTGCGCGTGATCGCCGACCTCTCGCTGGAAGGCTCCCCGAACCTGGTGGCCGGCGCGAACAAGCCCGGATGGCACCTGCGGAACGTGAACCTCGGGCGGGACTGGCAGGCGCCGACGGCCGACATTGCAAGCGCGAGGGCCGGGCACGGCTGCGCGCGCTGTGGCGGCACGCTTCGTTCGTCGCGCGGGATCGAGATGGGCCACGTCTTCCGGCTGCAGTACGTCTACACGAAGGCGTTCAACGTGAACGTCCTGGGCGCGGACGGCGGCCAGGTGATGCCGACGATGGGCTGCTACGGCATCGGCGTCGAGCGCATCCTCTCCGCCGCGGTGGAGGCGAACCACGACGAGGCCGGCATCTGCTGGCCGGCGAGCATCGCCCCGTACGACGTGCACATGGTGGGCATTGGGCTGGACCGCGACGACGCGGCGAAGGCGGATGCGGAGGCGCTCTACGCGGAGTTGCGCGCCGCCGGCCTCGACGTGATCTTCGACGACCGCGACGAGCGGCCGGGCGTGAAGTTCAACGACGCCGACCTGATCGGGATGCCGCTGCGCCTCACCGTCTCCAGCCGCAACACGGCCGCGGGCGTGGTGGAGTTCAAGGTGCGCGCGACCGGTGAGGGCGAGAACCTGCCCCGCGCCGAGGTGGTGCAGCGGGTGCTTGAGGCGCATCGAGCGCTCGTCGAGGGACTCAGCGTGGAGTCAGCAGCACTCCGCGCCCGTACCCACTAGCGACCGACTGCCGCGCCAACGATGTCCGCCGGCAGGTCGACCGGCTCCAGCGACACCGCCGGCAGCGCCCCCAGGTTCAGGTCGACCGGCGCGATCGGCTGCCTCCGGTTGTCAGTAAAGACACGCACCGCCGGCCGCTCCGGCGCGGTCGGGTCGATCGCGACGACCACCGCGTGCGCACCGTCATGCTGGCCGCCGCGCAGTCGTACCTCGCCGCCGAGTGGCCATGCCGGGATGACGTCGAGCGTCCGCCCAACGACCTCCGCGTTCAGCACGGACCCCGCCTCCGCCGCCAGCACCGTGCGGGCCGCCGCCGCGCTCAGCGGGCGGTGGCCCGCGGAGGGCGCGACG
>JAUXUW010000224.1 GCA_030684635.1 Dehalococcoidia bacterium | reverse complement strand
CTGGCCGGACGTGTCCTACGACGTCACGGTGAAGGTGGAGCACCTGATCGAGCACGAGGACGTGCTACCCCGTCTGCGCGAGACCGGCTGCCTGTGGGTGACCTCTGCGTTCGAATCCTGCAACGACCGCATCCTCGGGCTGCTCGAGAAGGGGCACACCCGCGCCGACATGGATCGTGCGCTCGCGATTGCGGCCGGCGCCGGGCTCCCCATCCGTCCAACCTGGGTCGCCTTCACCCCGTGGGCGACGCTGGACGACCTCATCGACATGATCGAGTTCGTCGCGGGGCACGGGCTGCAGCGGCACGTGCAACCCGTCCAGTTCACGCTGCGCCTGCTCCTGCCGCCGGGCTCGCCCCTGAACGCCGTCCTGGACGCACAGGGCCTCCTGGGGCCGTTCGACGCCGAGCACCTGACCTACACCTGGGCGAACCCAGACCCGCGCGTGGACGCGCTGCAGGCGACCCTTGCCGCCATCGTGGAACAGGCCGCCATCCCCGCCACCGGCGAGGAGTGCGACGACGACGGTGTCTGCGCCGTCCCCGGCTCGATCGAGGATCCCGTCGAGACGTTTGAGCGCATCCGCACCGCCGCCTACGCGGCCGCTGGGCGCCCCCGGCCTCCGCGTGGACTGGTGCCGCTGCGGTTCGTCCCCTCGCTCACGGAGGCCTGGTACTGCTGCGCCGAGCCGACGGAGCAACAGTTGCGCCTCGCAGACGTCGCCACCGGCATCTAGGCCCCTCCGGAGGCTCTCCGCTTCCACCGCTCCGAACCGGGCCTCCCGGGCTGCCTAGGCGCTCCTCCCCAATATTCACCGTTTCTTAGTCATATCATCTTACAAACATGAACAGAAACGCGTCACAATGGAGTCCAGCCCAGAACTTCCAGGCTGAATGGGAGAGAACATGAACAGCACGAAGCACTCGGGGAACCCTCGGACCGCGGCCTATCGCGCGGGCGGGCGTGGCGCGGCCACCCCGCAGGCACCGACCTGCACCGTGATCACCGGTGGGAAACCGAACTGCGTCCACCACTGGGTGATTGACCCGCCGCAGGCCGGCGTCCGGGGCGTGGAAGGCACATGCAAGCGTTGCGACGCGCACCGGCGGTTTGAGTCCGCCTCCGACGGCTGGGCGCCGGAGTTGTGGAATGCGGGGCCGAGCGCCCTCGCGAACCGGACGGTCACGCCGGATGACGGCGACTGGCGACCGGCCGACGAGCGCTAGGGCGCTGGCGGTCGGCCGGAGGGCGGCCGCTGATACAGACCGTCCGGCAGCGTAATCGCGGCTGCCGGCGCAGGTGGAGGGGCGGCCTGGAGTGCCGCGGGGCCGCCCTTCCGCCGCTCCACATCGGGGGTTACTGCTTCTCTGCCCGCTCCTTGCGCACGACCTCGATCGCGTCGAGCACATACTGCTCCGCAACGCCGCGCGCCTCCCACCCGAGGGTGGTCACGACCGCGCCTTCCAGGTCCTTGTAGATGCGGAAGAAGTGCTCCACCTCCCGGAGGAAGTGTGGCGGGACGTGCGGCAGTTCCTGGACCTCCGCGTACCGCGGGTCGGCCGTCGCGACGCAGAGCACCTTCTCGTCGTCGCCTTTCTCGTCCCGCATCAGGAGCATCCCCACGGGGCGCACCTCCACCAGCGCGCCGGTGTGCGACTCGAACGAGCCCCAGACCAGCACGTCTACCGGGTCGCCATCCCCGGCACGGGTGCTGGGGATGAAGCCGTAATGCCCCGGGTAGTGGACGGAGGAGAAGAGCACGCGGTCCAGGCGGAACAGCCCCAGCGTGGCGTCGTATTCGTACTTCGCCTGGCCCCCGCGCGGGATCTCGACGATCGCGTTCAGGCGTTTCGGGGGAACCGGTCCGGCTGGCAGGTGATAGAGGTCGGGCATCAACGGCGGCTCCTGCTGCGAGACGCCGGGTAGCGTCGCCCCATGAATGGTGGGGCACGCATCGGTTGGCCGCTACGCGGTGTGGTCCGCCGCAGCGGGCCGTGCGTTCGACCGGCGGCGCTGGACATCCACGGCCGCCAGGACTGCTGCCGCCGCCAGGCGCGCCTCGGCGAACTCTGCCGGTGCCCGGCCCAGCATGATGCCCGCCGGCAACCCGGAGCCGCGAGCGCGGATGAGCGCCTGGATCGACTCGACGGAGGTCAGCAGGCGGCGACTCGCCTCCAGCCCGACGGGACGACTGGCGCGGTTGAACCGGTCGAGCACCTCTAGAGCCGAGACCGCCTGGGTCACCCCGCGCAGGATCTCGAGCCCCTCGTCGGCCAGGCGGTGATGGTAAGCGTCCGCCTGGCGCCGGTAGCGCGCGACCCAGTCGGTCGCCTCTGCGACCGCGGCGTCAAAGTCCCGCGGCGCCAGGAAGTAGCGCTCGAAGTCGAGCCGTGAACCCAGGTCCGCGCGATCCTCAGACAGGGGGAGGTACTCGACCCCTTCCGGGGCGATGAGCGCGGCTTCGAGCGCGGCGATGGTGTTCAGCGCACGCGCGGCGCCAGCATCACGAAGCCGCTCCTGGAAGATGTCACGCGCGAACGCCGCCGGGTCACGCCAGTGCACCCGCAGTCCGCGGTCGAAGCCGTCCCGTCCCTCCTCCGCGATCCGCCCGAGAACGCCCGGCCTGTCGCGCAGGAACGCCACCAGGGAGTCACGGGCGTGTGGTCCGACCTCGCAGGGCGGGTGAGGCGGACACAGCGCCTGGAAGCCAGCCGCGATGTACGCCTCCGGCAATTCGCCGGGTGGGCGAAACCAGGGCGAATGAGGCCACGCCCGGGCGGCCGCGGACGCCACCTCGGGCGTGTCGATGGAGAGCGAGGACGCGGCGAACCAGGCAGGGAGCGGCACCGGCGGCGCTTCGGCAGCGCCCAGGAGCAGGAGACGCACGTCCGCGAGATCCCGGGCCGGTGGGTCCAGGAGTGAATCCCGCCACTCCGAGCGCGTGAACACCTCCACCGCGTAGTAGGTGCCGAAGGGGTCGCGGAAGTAGATCACGCGCGGTGATGCGGGAGGCCAGGAGGGGACAGGGGACACGTCACACTCCGATCGGCCGGGGGGTGGCGCTGACGGGGATCCGGACCCGAGGGGGCTACCGACTGACCGCAGCAGTGTTCAGGAACACCGCCGCCCGCTGCACCAGGCCGTCTATTCCGCCACCTTGCTCGAGCAGGGGGGCAAGCGGAGCAGACGCCCATTCGCTCGCGGGGGCGGTGAGGGCGGGCGATTCCAGGCCGTCGCAGAGCCCCTGCGAACGGGCGAAGGTACGCGCACGGACCACGAGCGCGGCGAGCCCGTTCGGGTCGTCCAGCGATGCGAGCGGCGCCTGGTGCTGGGCGACGGCGATGGCCAGATCAGGTGGGAAGTTCCACTGGAGCGCCAGCGCGCCCCCGACCTCGGCGTCGGTGAAGCCCAGCAGGCGGCGCTGCGCGTCCGCCAGGCTGATGCCTTCCTGACGGGCCAGGGTCACGCAGTTGCGAAGCACGTCCGGCCTCGCCTGGTCCAGCGCCAGGCGTCCGATGTTGTGGAGCATCCCCGCGCTGAACGCCTCATCGGCGTGCCGGTGGGAGGCACGCGCCAGGGTCTCGGCGAGCAGGGCGACCGTCACGGAGAAGCGCCAGAAGGCGGTGTGATCCAGCGTGCTACCGCGGGGGATTGTCTCCACGACGCACGCTGCCAGGGTCGCAGAACGGATGGCGCGGAAGCCCAGCAGGACCACGGCGTCACGGACCGTGCTGATCCGCCTCGGGAACCCGTAGTAGGCCGAGTTGGCGAGCTGGAGGACTTTCGCGGTCAGAGCGGGGTCGGAGGAGATCGCCTGGGCCAACTCATGGGCGGAAAAGTGCTCGCTGTCAGAAGTCGCGAGCACCCGTGCGGCAACCGGCGGGAGTGGCCGTAAATCGGCGATCTCCCCGACCAGCACATCGAGCGAGGAGACAGAGTCGTCTCGCTCCGACATGAATTGAGGCGACCAGGAAGCCGTACGGGAGGGGTCCGACGGCTCCCCGGTCGAAAACGATCGACGTAAGGCGACGTCGAATCGTTGCACTTGAATGAGGCCTTCGCCCGCTACCAGGGGTAGATGACTTCGGCGAGAGCCGACGCACCAGTCGCGACGAACGCGGCGGCGACGAAGGCGGTGGCGATGGTGGAGGTGATGAAGCGGCGCATTGTTGGCTCCCCGATGTCTTGCCGCGATTGGAGTCGACGGCGCTGTCTGCACTTGACATGCGGACAGTACGAGGGGACCTCTGACCAACCTCTGACCAGATCACACCGGTCTCGTTTAGAGAGGCTGATTTTTGGCCCGATGCACAGATTTGATTAGATTTCTTGACCCCGCAGGCCAAAAGTCGGCCAGCGGGCGTCAGTCGATCGGTTCATCCAGCGCTTCGCCGGACAGTACCCGGTCATAGAGCGCCCGCACGCGCTTCGAGGGAGCCTCACCCAGTTCATCCCGCATGGCGTCGTGGAGGCGCCGGTACGCCCGCGCGGCGAGGTCCAGGCTGCCCCGGTGCGCATACGCCTGCATCACGCGGTAGGTAGCGTCCTCGTTCAGCGGGTCCGCCGCCAGGACGGCCTCCGCCATGCGGGCGGCCTCCGCCGCGTCGCCGCGCCGGAGCGCCGCGGAGGCCAGTGCCAGGCTGGAAGAGAGGAACATCGCCTCGTATTTCTGACGAGCGGCGTCCGCCCAGTCAGATTCGAAGCTGGACGCGAAGGAGCCGTGGTAGAGCTGGATAACGTTCGAGACGCCGTTCGCCCAGTCCTCGCTCCCCGGCGGGTTCTCCTCCGCCTGCTGGATCCCCTTCTCGAACTCCGCCGCGTCGTACCAGATGTCGAAATCCGGGTTCACCTGGTACCCGCCGCCCGCCTGGACGACCACCTGCGGGTGGATCGCCTTGCGGAGGCGGTAGAGGGTGGTGTGGAACTGGCTGTTGAGTTGCTTCGGGGTGACATCCGGCCACAACTCGACCGCGATCTCCTCTTTACGGAGCGGGCGGCCGCGGTGGAGCAGGTAGAAGAACAGTTCCTTGCTGCGCTCGCTGCGCCACTCCATGTCGGCGATGAGCCGCCCGTCCACGCTCACGCGGGGCGCGCCGAACGCCTCCGCGCGGATCCGGAACGCGGCCGGCAGTTCGGCATCGTGCTCGCCGGCCTCGGAGGGCCGGATTCGGACGGCCAGCGTCCGAAAGTATTCACCACCGATGCGACGGGCGGCGGCGTATTCGATCACCTCGGTGATCTGTCTTGCGTCGGCCAGCAGGAACTGGTCATAGCCCAGCACCAGCGTCAGTTCGTGCACCTTCTCCAGATGTTCCAGGGCGGGCTGGCGGCGGCGGGCCTGGAAGCAGGCGGCGGCCAGCAGCATCCGCGCGAGCGCCTGCTCGCGCAGCGCCCCGGCCTCCTCTGCCTCCGCGACGGCCTGCTCCAGCACAGGGGTGGCCTCGGTGAACGCCTGCTCGGCGAGCAACGTGGCGCCGAGGCCCATGCGGAACCGCGTCTGGTGCAGCAGGGCTCCCGCCTGCTCCGCCGACCGCAGCCCATGCTCCAGCAGTGTGCGCGCCCGTGGGAACTCGCCCCGCTCCCGGTAGCACATGGCCAGCCCGAAGGTGGCGGCAAGGATCAGTTTCGGATCGTCGATCTCCTGTGCCTCGTGGATCGCGACGGTGTAGAGCGTGATCGCGTTCTCAAGCCGCCCGAGGTCGCGCTCGACGCTGGCGAGGCCCTCCTTGCCGTACGCCTCGTACCGGTGGTGGCCGATGCGGCTGGCGCGCTCGACCACCGCCTCGAAGGTGTCGCGGGCGGTCTCCAGTTCGCCGAGCATGTGCTGGACGTTGCCCATGTTGTTCATGGTGGCAATCTGGGCCTGCGGGTCCGCCAGCAGGCGCCACCGACGCTGCGCCGTGGTGTAGTCCGACATGGCGATCGCCAGGTCGCCCATCTCGAACAGCACGTTCCCCAGGGTGTTCCGGGATTCGGCGGAGTTGTACTGGTCGTGCCGCTCCTCGAAGCGGAACGCGGCGGACTCGATGCGGGTGCGCGCGGCCGGCAACTGCCCTGCCCGTGCGAGCGCCACGCCCTCCTCGAAGTCGACCTCTGCGTAGACGGGGTGGTCGTCGTCCAGGTTCTCCAGCGCAATCTGCCGCGCGTGGCGGCAGGACTCCACGGCGTCCGGCAGCCGGCCCATGTCCCGGTAGGCGACGCCCCGGTACAGCAGGGCGCGCACGCGCTGCTCCGGTTGCAGCGGGTGCGTCTCGATCCGGTCGAGGCGGGCCAGGCACTCCTGCCGCTGCCCGAACTTCGCCGCCAGGCGCGCCCGGACCAGCCCCAGGTCGATCTCCTGGTCCACCACGCCCTCCGGCAGCCGGTCGATCCACCCGGCCAGCGTCCGCCACTCGCCGCGCTGGTAGAGCGCCTCGCGGGTGTCGTACAACTCGCGGACGACCTCCGCCCAGTCCCCGGCGTCGATGGAGAGGTTCACTGCCTCCACCAGCATGCCCCGGCGTCCACAGATCGCCGCCGCCTGTCGCCGCAGTTCCTGGAGGCGCGCTCGCTGCTCCCGGTCGAGCCGGGCCAGGAGGTGCTCACGGACCAGCGCGTGCATGCGGTACCACTCGCCCTCCCCGGCGCCGTCGCCCAGGCGGGTCAGGAACCGGTTGGTTTGCGCCAGTTCGTGCAGGGCCGCCCCGGCCTGCTGGTTGTGGGTGAGCGACTGCGCGAACTCCAGGTCGAAGGTGGGAAGGACGGAGCACGCTGTGAGCAACTCCATCTCTAGCGGCGTGAGCCTCT
>JAUXUW010000218.1 GCA_030684635.1 Dehalococcoidia bacterium | reverse complement strand
GCGGCGGGCGTGATGCTGCTGGCTGCAAGGCCGCTGGCTGACCAGTCCCGCCGGGTGCGCCTCGCCCGCCGGGTGGCCGGGGCGCTGGCCTTCCTGCTGCTCCTCAACGCCTTCGGCAACCTGATGTCGAAGAGCGGCGTGGAGCAGGCCGTGATGACCCCGGTATCGGTGGTGCTCGGCGTCCTCACCGCGCTGGTCGCGTGGGGGCCGCGTGCCTCGCGCGCTTCACGCGCGCCGCGGACGCAACGAGGGCGGCCGAAGCCGCCCTCGAAGAAGCGTCGCCGGTAGCCCTCGGTCAGTCGGTGATCGAGGGGGCGGCCTCGCCCAGCGCGGCCTGCGCCGCCGCAAGGCGGGCGATCGGCACGCGGTACGGGGAGCAGGACACGTAGTTCAGGCCCGCCTCGTGGCAGAAGTGGACGCTCGGCGGGTTGCCGCCGTGCTCGCCACAGATGCCGACCTTCAGGCCCGGCTTCACGCCCCGGCCCTTCGCGATCGCCATCTTGATCAGCCCGCCCACGCCCTCGCGGTCCAGTTCGACGAACGGGTCTCGCTCCAGGATGTGCTGCTTGATGTAGGACGGCAGGAACCGCCCGGCGTCGTCACGCGATAGGCCGAACGTGGTCTGCGTGAGGTCGTTCGTGCCGAACGAGAAGAAGTCCGCGTGCTCCGCGATCTTGTCCGCGACCACGCACGCCCGGGGCAACTCGATCATCGTGCCCACGGTGTACTCGACGCGCTGGCCCTGTTCGGTGAGGACCCGCTCCGCCGTCTCGATCGTCGAGCGCCGGAGCGACGCCAGCTCCGCCTCGATCCCCACGAGCGGGATCATGATCTCCGGGTGCACCTCTACGCCTTCCTTCTGGAGGGCGCACGCGGCCTCCATGATGGCGCGGGTCTGGATCTCGTAGATCTCCGGGTAGGTCACCGCCAGGCGGACGCCGCGGTGGCCCAGCATCGGGTTGAACTCGCGGAGCCCCTCGACGCGTTGCTCCACGTCGGCGGCGCGCAGGTTGAGGGCGGCCGCGAGTTCGGTGATTTCGATCGCCGTGTGCGGCAGGAACTCGTGCAGCGGCGGGTCGAGTAGACGGATGGTGACCGGGAACCCGGCCATCGCCCGAAGGATGCCGACGAAGTCCTCCCGCTGGTACGGCAGGATCTTCTCGAGGGCGGCGCGGCGCTCCTCCTCCGACTGCGACAGGATCATCTGGCGCATCGCCAGGATCCGGTCGGCGCCGAAGAACATGTGCTCCGTGCGGCAGAGGCCGATGCCCTCCGCACCGAAGGCTCGAGCGCGCTCGGCGTCCTCGGGCGTGTCGGCGTTGGCGCGCACGCGCAGGGTGCGCTGCTCGTCCACCCAGCCCATCAGTTCGTCGTACTCCGGCGGGAAGACGGCCTCCGCCAGCCCGAGCGCGCCGAGCATCACCTCGCCGGTGGTGCCGTCCACGGACACCACATCGCCCTCGCGGACGATCACGGTGCCGCGGCCCGTGACCTCCACGTGGAACTCGCGGTGCGCGTAGTCGATCTGCAGGCCGGCGCAGCCGCTGACGCAGCACTTGCCCATGCCGCGCGCGACCACCGCCGCGTGCGAGGTCATGCCGCCGCGTGCCGTCACGATCGCACGCGCGTCCTTCATGCCCTCGATGTCCTCGGGGCTGGTCTCGTCTCGCACGAGGATGACGTCCTCGCCGCGGGCGGCCCACTGCACGGCGTCGCCGGGCGTGAACACGACCTTGCCGACGGCGGCGCCGGGTGACGCCGCGAGGCCGGTCATGATCACGTCACGCTTCGTGTCGCGCTTGAAGACCGGGTGCAGGAGCTCGTTCAACTGCTCCGGGTCGAGGCGCATCAGCGCCTCCTTCTGAGTCAGGCGGGCCTCGTGGACCATGTCCACGGCGATCTTCACCATCGCCTGGCCGGAGCGCTTGCCGGAGCGCGTCTGGAGGATCCAGAGCTTGCCCTGCTGCACGGTGAACTCAATGTCCTGCATGTCGCGGAAGTGCGACTCCAGGCGCTCGCAGGCCTCCGCGATCTGGCGGTAGACCTCGGGCATTTGTTCCTCGAGGGATGGCGGGTCGCCGGCGCCACGGGAGGCCTTCGTGATCGGGCTCGGCGTGCGGATGCCGGCGACCACATCCTCACCCTGCGCGTTCACCAGGAACTCGCCGAAGATGAGCCGCTCGCCGGTGGAGGGGTTACGGGTGAAGAGCACGCCGGTGGCGCAGTCCTCGCCCAGGTTGCCGAAGACCATCGCCTGCACGTTGACGGCGGTGCCCCACCAGTCCGGGTAGCCGTGCATCTGGCGGTAGACGACGGCGCGAGGCGTCTCCCAGGAGGAGAACACCGCGCCAATGGCGCCCCACAGCTGCTCGGTCGGGTCTTCCGGGAACGGTCTGCCGGTGCGCTCCAGCACGAGCGCCTTGTATTCCGCGACGAGGTCACGGAGGTCATCCGCGCCGAGTTCGGTGTCGTCCTTCACGTTGCGGAGGCGCTTCTTCGCGTTCAGCAGCACCTCGAACGGGTCGTGGTCGGTCTCGGACTGCTTCGCGACACCCAGCACCACGTCGCCGTACATCTGCACGAAGCGGCGGTAGGAGTCGTACGCGAAGCGGGCGTTGCCGGACTTTGCGGCCAGGCCGGCCGCCGTCGTGTCGTTCAGGCCCAGGTTGAGGATCGTGTCCATCATGCCCGGCATGGAGACACGGGCGCCGGAGCGCACGGACAGCAGCAGCGGGTTCGCGGGGTCGCCGAAGCGGGCGCCCACGCGCTCCTCGATGCGGCGGATGCCGTCCTGGACCTGCGCCTCGAGGCCGTCAGGGAAGCGCGCGCCGAGCGCGTAGTAGGCGTTGCAGACCTCGGTCGTGATCGTGATTCCCGGGGGAACTGGGATGCCGAGACTGCTCATCTCCGCGAGCCCCGCACCCTTGCCGCCGAGCAGAGTCCGTTCCGCGGTCGAGGCCAGGCCATCGCCGAAGAAATAGACCATCTGCTCCAGCGGCCGGCTAGCGTCCGTCTCCCTGGATGCGATCGTCATGGAGAACTGCCTTCCAATGCCGCCGCGACGGGCGACTTGCTCGCGCATTCAGGGGCACAACCACGCGCGGATCTGACGTCCCGCGAGGGGCCTCGATATGGGGAATCGGAGTTCCGGCGCTGGCTGGTTCGCCCCGCCCCAGCGCGGTCTGTGCCACCAAGTATACGTCGGACGGCCTGTACTGACCCGCCCCGCAGAGGGCGCGGCGGGCCTGATCTGGCCGTACCGTATACTCGTCTTAACAGTTATGGTGGATGAGATCCGCATGGAAAACCAGCACCGCCTCACCGCCCTCCAACACGTCCGTGCCGTCCTCGACGCGCGCGAGGCGACGCTGTCCCCGCTCGCCGCCCGAGAGGCCGGGAGCGCCGGCCGCGCGCGTCCCGAGCCGGCCGATCCGTTCCGTGGCGCCTACCAGGTGGACCGCGACCGCATCATCCACACGCGGGCCTTCCGACGCTTGAAGCACAAGACGCAGGTCTTCGTGCATCCCGACTCTGACCACGTGGTGACGCGGATGACGCACACGATCGAGGTGCAGCAGGTCGCGCGGACGATCGCGCGTGCGCTCAACCTGAACGAGGACCTGACTGAGGCGATCGGCCTCGGGCACGACCTCGGGCACACCCCGTTCGGGCACGCGGGCGAGGAAACGCTGGCGGCGCTGCTGCCGGGCGGGTTCCGGCACAACGAGCAGTCGCTCCGCATCGTGGACTTGCTGGAGCACGGGGGCGCCGGGCTGAACCTGATGGCGGAGACGCGTGAGGGCATCCTGAAGCACTCCAAGACGCGCGAGTCCGTGGCCGCGGAGGCGTGGGGCTTCGCCTCCACGCTTGAGGGCCAGATCGTGAAACTGGCGGACTCGATCGCCTACCTGAACCACGACATCGAGGACGCGATCCGCGCCGAGTTGATCACCGAGTCGGACCTGCCGCGCGAGGTCCACGCCGTCCTCGGTCGCACCCACTCGGCGCGCATCGCCACGCTGGTCGGCGACTGCGTCGTTGCCTCCACGGAGACGTTCGAGGGCGCCACCCCGCGCATCACGCTGGGCGCGGACGTGCTGGCGGCCACGGACGCGCTGCGGGAGTTCATGTTCACGCGCGTCTACCTGCACGAGTCCACGCTGGCGGACGCGCGTCGCGGGCAGCAGGTGGTGGAGGCGTTGTACCGCCACTACGAGGCCCACCCGGGAGAGATCGGCGGCTTCTCGCTCCCGGACGATCCGGCGTGGCGCCGTGCGGCGGACTACGTCTCCGGGATGACGGACGGATACGCGCTCGATCGGGCGCGCGCCCTGAGGCTCATCGCGTAGTCACAGCAGAGCCGCGATAGGATGGGGGACGCGGGGCGTCCGCACCGATCGTTGGGAGGGCTCTGCTGCGCGCACCCACCATCGCCGGGCTGATGATCGTCATCGTCGCGGGGGTCGCCATCGGCGCGATCTGGTTCATCGATGCCAGCGAGGGCGAGTCGTCGGATGCCGTGCCGGAAGCGACTCAGACAGTGATCGAGGGGCCGGTCGCGATCGTCGCGCTCACCTCCAATATGTACGGGCGCCCCACCCGCACCGCCGACCTGGTGGCGATCGTCCCGGAGGGCCGCACGGTGCGCGTGAGCGGCCGGACGGACGACTCCGAGTGGCTGCGCATCATCTACCCCGTGACGTCAACGCTGGAAGGCTGGGTCCCCACCGCGAACATGGTCGTTGCCGCGCTGCCTGACCTGGCCGCCGTGCCGGCCGTTGCCAGCCTCATCCAGGGGGAGGACGGCGAGGTCGACGGCGGCCTGCTCGACTCGCAGGCGCTGCCGGACCTGACGGTCAGCAGCGCGGACGTCCAGTCCACCGGGCAACTCGCCGTGCGCATCACGAACGTGGGCCGCGCGCCGTTCGCGGGCCAGGTCGGCCTGCGCATCACGACCGCGGATGGCGAGATCGTGGGTGTGCTGGATGTCGACCTGGCGGCATCCCCGCTGGGGCCGGGCCGGAGCGCCTCGATCAATACGGGCACTGTGGTGACCGCGACGGGCCTCTATGTGATCGAGGTCGACCCGGCGAACGATGTGGAAGAGGCCAGCGAGTTCAACAACACGCGGCGTGTGCTGCTGGTGGGGACCGGTGGATGAACGAGCCTGACGAGCAGCTCGAAGAGGTGATCGAGGAGCGCCGCCGCTTCGAACTGGCGGGGGCGGTGATGATGGTCGCCATCGTCGTGACGCTCGGCGCCTCGGCGTTCGTCGTGTTCGGCCGGGGCAACGCCGACCCGGCACCCGCGGCAACGCCCACGACCACGGCGAGCGCGACCACGGACGGGCCGCTCCGGCTCCTTCAGGCGGTCGACTTGCGCTCCGCGCCCAGCGCGCAGGTCGCGATCGTCGCTCGGCTCCTACAGCACGAGTCGATCCGGGTGCTTGGTCGCTCGGCCGATGGCGGGTGGCTCGCCCTCGGTCCGTCCGCGCGGCCGACCGTGATCGGGTGGGTGCCGGTCTCCCAGGTGGCGGGCGTGGTCGTCGAGGATCTGCCGGTGCTCGCCGACCCCAGGGGCGGCGGCGCGGTGGCTGCGCCCACGTTCACGCCGGACCTCCCTGACCTGGTGATCCAGACGGCCTTCGCCCGGGGAAACTGGCTCTACGTCAGCGTGCTGAACAGCGGCGCCGGCGATGCCTCCGGGACGTTCCTGGTCTCCGTGAACGATGGTGCGCCCGTCACGCTGCAGGTCGCCCGCCCGGGCGAGCCACTGCGCGCGGGAGACAGCCTGGAGGGTGGGGTGCCGGGGTACCCGATCCAGATCCGGGGCGCCCTCCGTGTCCGCGTCCTGCTGGACCCGCCGCTCGCGGAGGAGAACCCGGACAACAACACCTGGGACGGGATCGTGGAACCGGACGTCCCGAACGACCTCGAGGTGTCCAGCGTCGAGGTGGACGGCCCGGACGGGCACCTGGTGGTGGTGATCCGGAACAACTCGCCGATCCCGATCTCGGCCGCGTTCACGATCAGCGTGCGCGAAGCACTGCCGAGCACCACGCTGCTCGGGCGGGAAATCGTCTCCGGGGCGGTCGCCCCGCAGGGGACGATCCGCGCCGCTTTCCCCACCCTGCAGGGCCTGAGCCTGGCCCAGATCGCCGTGCGCCTCTCCACGGATGGCGTGGACGACGCGGTGATCGCGAACAACTCCTACCCCCGCTGAGCCGCATGAGGACGCCGTGACCAGTACCGACCCGCCGCCCCTGGACGACGCCGAACGCGCCCGCCTGCGCGCGCGGCTGGAGGCGTCCCGGGCCGCGCTGCTCGCGGCGCTGGAGGGCGTGACGGAGCGCGACTTCACGACCAACCTGGGCGATGGCGTGACCGTGGTGCGGCTGCTCGCGGGGCTGGTCGCGGAGGAGCAGGCGGACGTCGCGCGGCTCCGCGGCGAGATGGTGACCGTAGCCACGCCCGAGCGCCCGCTGCCCCCGCAGGTGGTCCACGGCCTGGCCGGCGCCCGTTACCAGACCCTGCGCGCCCTCGACGCCGCCGGGCTCGCGCCGGAGGCCGCCCGGGCGCTGGTCGCCGGCATCGAGACGCGCGAGCAGGCGGCGGCGGAGCGGATCCGTGCCCGGCCGCCGGCGACCCCGCCACCGGTGATCCCGGTGATCCAGCCGCCCCCGGCCTGAGGGCGATTCGCGGGGCCCGCGCGTAACGATCCCGCCCATCTGGTGTCTACATAGACAGATGACCCAGATCGACGACATCAAGACGCGCCTCGACATCGTTGATGTCGTTTCCGGGTACGTCCCCGAACTGAAGAAGATGGGGCGTTCCTGGAAGGCTCGGTGCCCGTTCCACAGCGAGCGGACGCCGTCCTTCGTCGTGGATCCGGAGCGCCAAACCTGGCACTGCTTCGGCTCCTGCTCCACCGGTGGCGACGTCATCGAGTTCGTCCGCCGCATCGAAGGCCTCGACTTCAAGGAAGCCCTGTACCTCTGCGCAGAGCGCGCCGGCGTGGAGTTGCGCGCCCCCAGCCAGCGCGAGGTCGCCGAGCGCGAGGTCCACGAGCGGCTGCTGGCCGCGAACGAGGCCGCCGCGATCTACTTCCAGGCCGCCCTGGCCGGGCCGGACGGCGCGGATGCCCGCGCCTACTGCGAGAGCCGCGGGCTGGACCAGAGCACCATCGAAACGTGGCAACTCGGCTACGCACCGGAGGGCTGGAGCGGGCTGATCGACCACCTCGTGACGCGCGGCTTCACGCAGGCCGACCTCGTGGAGGCTGGACTCGCCATCGAGGGCGATCGGGGAGCCTACGACCGTTTCCGCGGGCGGCTGATGTTCCCCACGCGGGACGCCCGTCGCCGCCTGATCGGCTTCGGCGCTCGCGCCATGCGCCCGGGCGACGAGCCGAAGTACCTGAACACGCCGCAGACGCCGCTCTTCGAGAAGAGCGCGAATCTCTACGGCCTCGACCGCGCCAACGACGCGATCCGTCGCCAGGACCGCGCCGTGGTCGTGGAGGGCTACATGGACGTGATCGGGGCGCACCAGTTCGGCTTCGAGAACGTGGTCGCCTCCAACGGCACCGCCATCACCGAGAAGCAGATGGAACTGCTGAAGCGCTACACCCACAACGTGGTCCTGGCGCTGGACGCCGACAGCGCCGGCTCCGCCGCCACCCTGCGAGGGGTGGAGGTGGCCGCCGGCGTGGCGGAGCGCCGCGGGACGGTGGAACTGGGCTTCGGCGGCCTGATCTCCTACCAGGAGGTCCTGGACGCCGACATCCGCGTGGTCGCCCTGCCCGCCGGCGAAGACCCGGACTCGCTGGTCCGCAAGGACACGGAGCGCTTCCGTACACTGGTGGCCGGCGCGAAGCCGGTGCTCGACCATCTCTTCGAGGTGGTGACCGGCGGCGTGGACCCGGCGGACGCCCGCGCCCGCTCCCGCGCCGTGGAGCAGTTGTTGCCCTACCTCGGGCGCATCGGCGATGAGGTCGTGCGCGCCAGTTATGTCCAGAAAATCGCGCGCTTCGCCGCGGTGGACGAGGCGACGGTGACGCGCCTGATGGCAGAGCAGCGGCTGCACGCCGCGCAGGCGATGCGCCCACAGCCCCGCCCCGTCGCGACAACGGCGGAGGTGAAGGCCGCCAAGAAGGCGACCGCCGCCCCCCGCGACGGCGAAACGCAGCTGCTGGAGGTCATCGTCCAGCGCCACGAATCACGAGGCACGGCGCTGGGGCTGGACCCCGGGCTGTTCGAGGACTCCCTGAACCGGCTGGTGTTCGCAGCGTGGCTGGCGGACGCCGACCTCGCGGATCGCCTCGCCGAGCTCGATGAGGTCACGCGGGAGCGCTACCAGGCGCTTCGCGCCGCCCCTCTGTCGCTGTACGAACCGCGGCAGGTGGGCGTGATGGTGTCGGCGATGGCGCGCGATCTGCGTAGCCGCCGTCAGGCCGCGCGG
>JAUXUW010000213.1 GCA_030684635.1 Dehalococcoidia bacterium | reverse complement strand
GCGGCGGTGGCCGTGGCGGCCGCGACCGGAACGGCCCCCGCGAGGACCGTGGTGGCCGCGGCGGTGGTGGCGGTCGCGAGCGCTCCGGCGGCCGCGACCGTGACCGCGAGGACGCGCCCCCGCGCGCCCGTGGCTCCTCCGTGCACCCGGACGACGAAGTGCAGATCCCGGGCACCCCGGACGAGTTGCCGATGCGCCCCATCGCTGACCCGGCGGACGATATGGACCTCGCTGGGAGCACCCTGCGCGACATCCTGACGCTACTGGGCCTCACGACGACCGAGATCACGGCCCGTGTGCCTGATTCGGACGGTGACGGCATCGGCCTTATCGAACAAGTGTTCGATATCTTCGGCGCAGACGACGACACCTCCGACGAGCTCGGCGTGCTGATCGGCCGTCGCGGCGAGACGCTGGCGTCGCTGCAGTACGTGGTGAACACCATCGTCGCGCGCGGCCAGCAGAAGGCGCCGGTCTTCGGCATCGACATCGAGGGCTACAAGCGTCGCCGCGAGCAGATGTTGATCGATCTCGCGAAGGAGATCGCCCAGGAGGTCCGCGAGACGGGCGACGTCATCACCCTGGAGCCGATGCCCGCGTACGAGCGCCGCATCATCCACCTCACGCTGCGCGAGGAGCCCGGCGTGAAGACGGAGAGCGTGGGCACGGGTGACAACCGCCAGGTCGAGGTCATGCCCGCTGACTGACTGATGACACCCGAGGGTGGCCGAGGATGACTGCGGACGCCTGCTGGATCATCGGCCCGGTCACGATTGACCTGTTCGAGCGCGACCGCCGGGTGCCCGGCGGAAGCGTCTCGTACGCCGCCCGCGTCGCCGCCTCCTTCGGCCTCACCGCCCGCATCCTGACCGTCGTCGGCCCGGACGCGGACCTCGAAGCCCTCGCCGGGCACGAGGTCCGCGTCGTCCCGGGCGCGACGCAGACCTTCGCCCATGACTTCCCCGCTGGCCGTCGCCGGCTGCGGGTGCTCGCTCGGCCCGGCCGCACGCTCTCCGCGGCGGACATCCCCACCTCCTGGGGCACGCCGGAGACCCTGGTGCTCGCCCCCCTGCTCCCGGATGACATCGACATCGCCTCGTTCCTCGACCGCTGGCCGGAGGCGGAGACGGCGCTGCTGGCGCAGGGCCTCCAGCGCGACACGGACGCGGAGGGCGTCGTGCACCACCACGCCACCCCCGGGCCAGCGCTCCTCGCCGCTGCGCGGGCGAACGTGACCGTGTTTCTCTCCGAAGAGGAGATCGAGGCGTGGCCACAGGGTGCGCTGGACGCGCTCGCACGCTCGGCGCGGCGGGTCGTCCTCACCCGTGGGGCGCTCGGCGCGCGGATCATGGCCGGCGGCGAGGTCAT
>JAUXUW010000207.1 GCA_030684635.1 Dehalococcoidia bacterium | reverse complement strand
TCGGCGTAGCCCCGACGCGTCTCTACATGTGAAAGGCCGAGCGCCACCGCGGCGGCGCGGGTCTTTTCGAGCATCGCCTCGGTCATGTCGACGGCAAACACACGGCCACTCGGTCCGACCTGTCGCCCCGCGAGCAGCGTGTCCATGCCCGCGCCGCAGCCGAGATCCAGCACCAGCTCGCCGGGACGCAGGGCGCCCATGCCGAGTGGGTTACCCGTCCCCGCAAACGAGTCGATGGTACCCGAGGGGAGCCGGTCGACCTCGGCCAGGTCGTACCCAAGCATCGCTGCGAGCGGCCGCCCGGTGTGGAAATGGAAGCCGCTAGATGGGTTCCGCGCGACCTCTGTGTACTTCGTCTGCACCTCTTCGCGCAGCATGTCACGGTTCAGGTCTGCGGCCGTCATCTCCTGGATCGGTTCCACGTTACGACTCCCCTCGGGCACTTCGCCGGCTGCTAACTGATGCGTTCCACGGTCACGGGGACCGGCCTGGTGATGATGTCCATCACCGGCGAGGTGCGCTGGACGTAGTTGCAGAGATCCGCGAGTTCCTCCGGGCTGGCGTCGGCGTCAACGCGGTACCGCACGCGGATCCCGTTATAGCCCGGTGGGACATCCGCCGACAGGCCGAGGAATGCGCGCAAGTCCAGGTCGCCCTCCAGCTCGAACTCGAGCGCGCGCATCTCGATGCCTTTCGCCGCCGCGTTGTAGATGAAGCCGACGCTGAGGCATGAAGCGAGCGCGTGAAGCACGGCCTCGACAGCATTCGGTCCGATGTTGTCGCCGAGGAGCACCGGGGGCTCATCACCGATGAGGGTGAGCGGCTGCGTGCGGGAGGTGTCTTCCTGGCCGGCACCGAAGAAGCCCTGGAACGTCGTCTTAGAACGGCCGCCACTCTCCCATGTCGTGTGTGAGCGGAACTGGAACAGCGCCAGGGAGGGCTGTCCGTTGATCGCCTCGATCGTCTGGACGAGCCGGGCGACGTCGACTCCGTTGCGGTTGGCCGTGGTTGTCATCATGTACTCCCCTTCTCGCGAGGCCGGATGCGGACCCGCGCCGTCTATGCGGTCCGCCCGTGCCTGCTTTCGGTGTTGTAGGGGATACTGTCTGCGGGCGGTTTGGTGCGTCCTTGCGACGAGTTTGGAGAAACCTTGCAGCCCGTGCTCGACGAAGGTACGCGTGTCTACCTGACCGGCCGAGTGGCGATCGAGTCGCCGCACGGGCGAGTGGACCAGGGAAAGTTCCCGGGACGCCAGGGGCGCCTGGCATTCGCCCAACTGGCGCTGCGGGACGCGCCCGTTCCACGCTCGGAGCTCATTGAATTGTTGTGGGCGGGTGAGCCGCCGTCATCAGCGGACACGGCACTGAGCGCCATCATCAGCCGCCTGCGTACTCTGCTCCGCGATGCTGGCCTGCCGCGCGGGATCCTCGTGTCGGCCCTCGGCTGCTATGAACTCCGGCTGGCGCCCGGCACCTGGATTGACGTGCGGGCCGCTGCCCAGGCAGTGCACGACGCGGAGGCGGCACTGCAGGCGGGCGATGCCCGCGTGGCGTATGGGCCGGCCAGTGTGGCCTACCACATTGCCCGTCGCCCGTTCCTCCCCGGCGAGGACGGCTCCTGGGTAGACGAGCAGCGCACCCATCTGCTCGCGCTGCTCAGCCGCGCGACCGAATGCCTCGCGATGGTCTCGCTGAACAACGGCGAGCCCGGGATCGCCGTCGCGCTCGCTGAGGAGTTGCTCGGCCGCGACCCGTTCCGGGAGATCGGCTATCAGATCCTGATGCGCGCTCACCTCGCGGCAGGCAGCCGCGCCGAGGCGCTCCGCGCCTACGAGCGTTGCCGGCTCCTGCTCGCGGAGGAACTTGGCGCCGACCCGTCGCCGGAAACGCAGGCGTTGCACCTCCAGGTGTTGACCGGCAGCTAGTCGGCCCTGGGTGTGACCCTCTAACCCCGCGCGGGGAGTCCCCACTCCGCCGGGTCGAACGCCTCGAGGTGGTCGAGGACGAGGTGGGCCGACGTGACGAGTGTCTCGTGGCCCGCTTCGGGGAGCGCAACGACCGACATGCCCGCGGCGAGTGCCGATTCGACGCCGAGCGGCGCATCCTCGAACACCAGGCACGCCTCGGGCGTCGCGCCGATGCGGCGGGCGGCCTCCAGGAAGATGTCGGGGGCCGGCTTGCCGTGCGCGACATCTTCCGAGGTCACGATCGCCTCGAACTCCCCGAACCAGGCGTCGTGCGCCACGCGCTTGTCCGCGAGCGAGCGGACCGAGGACGACGTGGCGATCGCCTGCGGGATGCGGTGGGCGCGTAGATGCCTCGTGAGCGCGAGCGCGCCGCGCGTCGGGAGGACGTCGCGGAACAAGATCGCCAGCGCCTCCTCGCGCTCGTGCGCGAACTCCTCGGGCGTGAGCGGGATGCCGGTCGCCTCGATCAGAATGCGCGAGGCGACGGAGGTGGGGCGGCCGATCATCTGCGCCCGCACCGCCGGGTCCAGCGGCACGCCGTACCGGGCGAGGATGGTCGTGGTGACCTGGCGGTACAGCGGCTCGGTGTCGAGCAGTGTCCCGTCGAGGTCATAGATGACGTGGGTGATGCGAGGGCGGTGCGGCACGCCTCCATCCTATCGGCGTATGGGGAGGCCGTCGCGGACGGCGGAGGCCGCTGGTAGCCTTCGAGGTATGGCGATCGAACGTCCCTCGCAGTCACCGCCGTGGACGCCGCTGGGCTGGCGCCCGTCCGACCTGGCGCTCGGCCTGCTGCTCGTGCTCGTCGGCCTCGGCGCGCTGATCGGGATCGGCGTCGCGCTCGCGACCGTCCTCGATGTGGGCAATCCGGCGGAAGACGCGGCAGCGGCGCTGCTCTCCGCGATCATCGGCTTCGGGTTCGAGGTCTGGCTGGGCGTGCTGGTGCTGCTGCTGGCGCTCCGGCGCGGCATCACCGGCACCGACTTCGGCTTCGACGCGCCGCACAACTGGCGGCTTGTCAGCATCGGCGTACTCGGCGCGTGGACGGTCATTCTCGTCTACGGCATCGGTATCGCTCTGATCGAGAAATACACCAACGCGGACCTCGGACGGTTCGCGGAAGGCAACGCGCTCCCGGAGTCGGCAGCCCGGACGGCGTCGGTCTGGGCGGCGCTGGGGTTAAGCATCGTGGTGGCGGCGCCGCTCTGCGAGGAGCTGTTCTTCCGCGGCTTCCTGTTCCGGGCGTTCGACACGCTGCAGGGGACGCGGGTCGCGTACGTCCTCAGCGGCCTCGGCTTCGCCCTCTTTCACTTCAATCTGAGCGTGGTGCTCCCGTTCTGGGTGATCGGCGTACTGTTCGCCTGGATCTACCGGAAGTCCGGCTCGATCTGGACGCCCATCGCCGCACACGCGATCTTTAATGCCGTCTCGTTTGCCGTGACCATCGCAGGAGCCACCTCGTGAGCACCACCGCCACCACCGACCGCATCGCGGAGATGTTCGCGCGGACCCGCGCGGAGGGCCGCCCGGCCGTCATCCCTTTCATCCCGGCGGGCTGGCCGGAACTGGACGCCACCGTCGAGATCATCGAGGCGGCGGTCGCCGGCGGGGCGGACGCGGTCGAGCTCGGCCTCCCGTTCAGCGACCCGATGGGCGACGGGCCCGTCAACCAGCGCGCCTATGAGCAGGCGATTGCGAACGGTTGTACGACGGAAACGGTGTTCGCCGCGGTGCGTGAACTGCGCGCCCGTGGGGTTCGCGCACCATTACTCATTATGGGATACTCCAACCCGCTGTTCGCGTACGGGGTGGACAGGTTCGTGCAGCACGCCGTCGAGGCGGGGGTGGACGGTCTCATCACTGTCGACCTCCCTCCGCAGGAAGCGGGGGAACTCGAACGGCCCGCCCGGGCGGCCGGGCTGCACATGGTGTACCTGCTCGCCCCGACCTCGACCGACGAGCGCATCCGTCTGGTCGCGGCACACGGGAGCGGCTTTATCTATTGCGTGAGCGTCGTCGGGATCACCGGCGCCCGGCGCGAACTGTCGGCTGAGTTGCCTGAGTTCGTCGCCCGTGTTCGAGCCCTGACGGATCTGCCGCTGGCCGTTGGCTTCGGCATCTCCGCCCGCGAACACGTCCAGGCGGTCGGGAAACTGGCGGACGGTGCGGTCGTCGGCAGTGCCTTCGTCAACATCGTGGCGGAGACACCAAGGGAGCAGCGCCCGGCGCGTGTCCGGGCCTTCCTGGAGGAGATCCCCGGTCGTGACCCTGGACATCGGTAACCGTCGCGTCGAGGCGTATGCCCTCGGAGGTTCCACGTATACGTGGAGCCAGGCGACCGCTGCCGTCCCCGTCCGGGCGACGACCGGTTCGTTTGGCTCGTAGCCCCCGCATCACACGTCCCGGCGAGCAGCAGGCGAGCCCGCGACGGTCTGGAACGGTCTGACGAGCGAACGGAGATCCTCAGCATGCTGGTCCGCGGTATTCGTGGCGCCACCACCGTGGCCACCAACACGCGCGAGGAGATCCTGGCGGCGACGCACGAGTTGCTGACCCGCATCGTGGAGGCGAACGAGGTCGACCCCGACCTGGTCGCCAGCATCATCTTCAGCACCACGCCAGACCTGAACGCGGAGTTCCCCGCGGTCGCGGCACGGGAGCAGGGGTACACCATGGTGGCCCTCTCCTGCGTCCATGAGATGAACGTGCCGGGGTCGCTGGCGAAGTGCCTGCGCATCTTGATGCACGTCAACACGGACCGCCCGCTGGGCGAGATCAAGCACATCTACCTCCGCGGGGCGCGCGCACTTCGCCGCGACCTGGTGGACGACGAGGAGTAAGCCCCCGTGATCGTTGTCATGAAGCCCGACCATTCGCCCGAGCAGGCGGAAGCCGTAATGACCCGTCTGGGCGAGTTCGGCCTGAAGGGCCAGCCCGTCTTCGGCGTCACCCGCACCGTCATCGCCGGCCTCGGCCAGGTGCTCCAGGACCACCGCGACGACATCTCGATGATGCCCGGCGTGGATGAGGTCATCCGCGTCTCGAAGCCGTACAAGCTGTCCGGCCGCGAGGTGCACCCGAACGACACCGTGATTGAGTTGAGCCACGGCGTGAAGATCGGCGGCGGCCACCCGGTCTTCATGGCCGGCCCGTGCGCGATCGAGACCGAGGAGCAGTTGTGGGCCTCCGCCTCCGGCGTGCGGGCGGCCGGCGCGCACGTTCTGCGCGGCGGCGCCTTCAAGCCGCGCTCTTCCCCGTACTCCTTCCAGGGCCTGGGCGTGCCCGGCCTGAAGTTGCTCCGCCAGGCGGGTGACGAGTTCGGGATGCCGGTCATTACCGAGCTGCTGTCCGTCCGCGACGTGGACGCCGTGGCGCAGTACTCCGACATCCTGCAGATCGGCGCGCGCAACATGCAGAACTTTGTCCTGCTGGGCGAGGCGGGCAAGACCGGCAAGCCAGTCCTGCTGAAGCGCGGTATGGCCGGCACGATCGAGGAGTGGCTGCTCGCCTCCGAGTACATCCTGTCCGAGGGCAACCCGAACGTGATGCTCTGCGAGCGCGGCATCCGCACCTTCGAGCCGGCAACGCGCAACACACTGGACCTGAACGCCGTGGCGCTGTTGCGCCGGCTGTCCCATCTGCCCGTGATCGCCGACCCGTCGCACGGCACGGGCAAGTGGTACCTGGTGAAGCCCATGTCGCTCGCCTCGCTCGCGGCGGGCGCGGACGGACTGGAGATCGAGGTCCACCCGAACCCGGACCACGCGCTGTCCGACGGCGCGCAGTCGCTGACTCCGGGGAACTTCGCAGAACTGGCGAACGAGTGCCGAGCCCTGGCGATCGCCCTCGGCCGCCCGTTTGCGGAGCCGCCGGTCGCCGTGCCGGTGGGCTCCTAGTCCCCGCCGTCCGATGACCATCGAGCACGACCACGACGCGCCTGCGGCTCCCGAGGGGGAGCCGCAGGACGCGGCGTCCGCCGTCGCCTCGGAAGTCGCAGCCGAGGCCGCCGCCGAGGCGTCCGAGGGCTCGGCCGCCGCTGAGGGCACCCCGGAGGCTGTGGCGGAGGGCGCCGACGACGCCAGTGCGGAGGCGGCTGCTGCCCAGCCCGAACCGGCGATCCAGCTCGTGCTCCCCGTCTTCCACGGCCCGCTCGACTTGCTCCTCCATCTCATCGAGGACAACCGCCTGGACATCACGGAGGTCTCGCTGCTCCAGGTGACGGAGCAGTACCTCCGCCACCTGCGCGGGCGCGAGCAGATCGACCTCGGGATGCTCGCCGAGTTCATCGGCATCGGCGCCCGCCTCCTCCTGCTGAAGTCGCGCGCCCTGCTCCCGAAAGAGGAGCAGCCGGCCGTGGACGACGAGGAGCCGGAGGACGACATCCGCGCGCTGATCGAGGCGCTGAAGGAGTACCGGCGCTTCAAGCAGGCCGCCGAGTTCCTCCGCGAGCGCGAGGTCGGTCACGGTACCTACCGCCGCGAGGTGCCGCCGCCGCAGGTGCCGCTCCCGACCGGCCTCGGCGCCGTCACGCTCTCCTCGCTCGTGGACCTGATCCGAGACGTGCTGGAGCGGATGCCGGAGGAAGAGCCGGAGGCGCCAGAGGTTCGGCGCGAGCCGGTGCGCCTCCGCGACCGCATGCAGAAGATGGTCCAGACGCTGGAGACCTCGAAGACGATGTCCTTCCGGCGGCTGATCGAGTCGGCCACCTCCCGGACGATGGTGATCGTGGACTTCATGGCGGTGCTGGAGTTGATCAAGCAGCGCTATCTGGCTGCCCGGCAGTCCGAGTCCTTCGGGGACATCGAACTGGTACGGTTGGACGGGGCGGAGGCGCCGCTGTTCGCGCAGGCAGAGGAGGACTTCGCCGGTGTGTAGGCACGCGCGGGCGGGGCGGCTAGCATGCGCCGGACGCGCCCGTGCGGCGCGCGCGATGGGAAGTGGGTCCCGTGCTCCTCGTCCGTGACGAGTTGCGCCGCGTGGCGACGCCGGGAGAGCACGCGCTCTCCATCGGCGTCTTTGACGGCGTGCACGGCGGCCACCGCCTGCTCGTCGCCCGCATGCTCGAAGAGGCTAGCGCCCGCGGCCTGACCGGCGGCGTGGTCACCTTTCACCCGCACCCGCTGAGCGTGCTACGGCCGGACGTGCCGCTCGTCTACCTCGAATCGCTGGAGCGCCGCGTGGAGTTGCTGCGCGAGGTCGGCGCCGACTTCGTCGCAGTCCTCCAGTTCACCTCTGAACTCCAGCAGGTCTCTGCGGAGGACTTCACCCGCCTGCTTGTCGAAGAGGCGCGCATGCGCCTGCTGGTCGTCGGCGAGGACTTCCGCCTCGGCCGCGGCGGTGCCGGGACGGTGCCCGTCCTGACGGAGATCGGCCGCGAGCAGGGCTTCGAGGTGCTCGCGGTGCCGCTGCTCCCGGACCACGACGGCCGCGAACGCATCTCCTCCACCCGCATCCGCCAGGCGCTGGCGGATGGGCGGATGGAGGAGGTCGCTGCGCTCCTCGGGCGGCCCTATGCGGTGCGCGGCCCCGTGGTGCACGGCGACGAGCGCGGCCGGACGATCGGCTTCCCCACCTTGAACATCGGCGTGAGCGCGGACCGCGCGCTGCCGCCGAACGGCGTGTATGTGACGCGCGCGTTCGTGGGCGACCGCGTGCTGGACGCCGTCTCCAACATCGGCACGCGGCCCACCTTTAACGACGGCACGGAGCGCCGCGTAGAAACGCATCTCCTGGACTTCGAGGGCGACGTGTACGGACAGGTGGTCACCATCGAACTGCTGGCGATGCTGCGCCCGGAGCAGAAGTTCGAGGGCTTCGAGGCGCTCGTGGAGCAGATCCGCCGTGACGTGACCGCGACGCGGGAGTGGTTCGCGTGACCGCGCGCCGCATGGCCCCCGTGGACGAGCAGATGCGCGTGCTGATGGCCGGCACGGAGTTCGGCGATCCCGCGACCCGCGTGACGATGGAGCGCGAGTTGCGCGCGCGCATCGAGGAAGACCGCCCGCTGCGCGTCTACTGCGGCTTCGACCCGACGAAGGTGGACCTGCACCTCGGCCACACCGTCCCGCTGCGGAAGATGCGCCAGTTCCAGGACTTCGGGCACCGGGTCACGTTCCTCGTGGGCTCGTTCACCGCGCTGATCGGCGACCCCACCGGCAAAGACCGGACGCGCCCGATGCTGACGCCGGAGGAGATCGCGGAGAACGCGAAGACCTACACGGAGCAGGCATTCGCCGTCCTCGACGCGGAGCGCACGACGATCGCCTTCAACGGCGACTGGCTCTCCAAACTGGGCTTCGCGGACGTGATCCGCCTGACCGCGCAGTTCACCGTGGCCCAGTTCCTGCGCCGCGACAACTTTGCGAAGCGGTATGAGGGTGGCGACCCGATCCACATCAGTGAGTTCCTGTACGCGATGATGCAGGCCTACGACGCCGACCACATGGACACGGACATCCAGATCGGCGGCACCGACCAGACGTTCAACCTGATGGCTGGCCGCCAGCTGCAGGAGGCGAACGGTCACCGCCCGCAGGTGTGCATCACGCTCCCGATCCTCGTCGGCACGGACGGCCACGAGAAGATGTCGAAGTCGCTCGGCAACTACATCGGCATCACCGAGTCGCCAACCGACATGTTCGGCAAGACGATGTCGATCCCGGACGACGCCATCGCCACCTACTTCACGCTGGTCACGCCGCTCCACCCGAACGAGGTGGAGGAGGTTCGCGCCGGCCTGGAGGCTGGCGCGCTCCGCCCGATGGACGCGAAGAAGCGTCTCGCGGAGACGATCGTCGGCATCTTCCACGGCCCGGCGGAGGGTGCGACCGCGCGCGAGTACTTCGAGTCCACCTTCCAGCGCCGCGAGACGCCGGACGAGATGCCGGAGCACGCGCTGTCGGGGCCGACCGCCCTTGCGGACGTGCTTACGGAATCGGGATTGGCGGCGAGCAAGGGCGAGGTGCGCCGGCTCGTGCAGCAGGGCGGGGTGCAGGTGAACGGTGAGCGCGTCGACGACGCGAACCTTGAGGTGTCCCCGGGGGACGAGGTGCGCGTCGGGCGCCACCGTTTCCTCCGGCTGGTGACGCAGTAGCGCGAGTCTGGCACAGTAGAGGTCGAAGGGCGGCAGGATGATCGACGGTGGCCTTGAGCTGGACCTGGACGCGGTACGTCAGAACATCTCCGAGGCTGAGGTTATCTGCTTCTACTTCACGTTCCTGAACCGCACCCTGGTGGTGGACACGCGCAGCAGCGACCAGGTCGGCACCTTCATCCGCGTGGTGCCCATGGCAAAGGACGGCGGCGACCGTCTCCGTTCGATCCGCCGGCTCCGCCCACAACTCCCCCGCCCGACCTCCATGACCCTGATCCCGTGGGACTGCCGCGTCACCTCGCTGGT
>JAUXUW010000204.1 GCA_030684635.1 Dehalococcoidia bacterium | reverse complement strand
GCGGCGTCGAGCGCCTGCGCGATGTCCTCCCGCGTGAGCGGCTCGAGGAAGCCGGTCGCGACCGCGTTGCCGGCCCACACCCCGGCGAAGCAGTCCGCCTGGAGTTCGACGCGCACCGCGTCACCCTCGGCGCCCTCGTCCCGCCCGGTGGAGGTGAGCGTGCCCTGCAGGTTCTGGACGTGGTGGCCGTACTCATGCGCGATCACGTACGCCTGCGCGAAGGGGCCGCCTGCTGCGCCGAACTGCGCCGTGAGCACATCGAAGAACCCGAGGTCGATGTAGACGGTCTGATCCGCCGGGCAGTAGAACGGCCCCACGGCGCTGGTAGCGTTGCCGCAGGCGGTAGCGACGGAGCCGGTGAAGAGCGTGGTCGGCGCCAGCTCGTAGCCCGGGAGCGTGGCGGACCAGTACGCCTGGACGCTGTTCACGAAGCCAACGATGCGGCAGTCCTCCCGCTCGTTCGCGTCGGCGCCGGTCTGGCACTCGGCCGCGAGGTCAGTGGCCGGGACGGCGGACTGGCCTCCGGAAGCGCCCCCAAGGGCGTCGACCGGGATGTCCCCGGGGTCGCCCCCAAGCAACATGACGACGATCAGTAGCACGATGCCGCCGAGTCCACCGCCGATCGCCATCCCGGCGCCACGGCGACCTCGGACGTCACGCACCTGGCTCGGATCGAGGCGGGCACCGCGTTTGAATGACATGCCAGCACCCTAGCACCGAGGACGCACGACGGCGTCACGGGCGCGCCCTGGGGCGCGCTCACTCTGCGGCGGCCGTGAAGTTCATCTGGCCGCCGGGGAGGTACAGCGTGAGGCTGGCGCCGCCGAGCGCGTACGAGGTCACCTGCGCAAGCGCCTGGATGACCTCCGTCTCCGTGGTCGTCTCATCCGGGCAGAACATCAGCGTGCCGCCCTGCACGTCCAGCCACATGGACGTCTCGCCAGCGTTGTACACGCCGAAGTAAGAGTTGCAGTCCGTGCCGACACCCAGGCTGCCGTCCTGGCCAAACGTCAACCGCGTGTCGCCGACCGTGTTCGGTGTGACGCTCACCGCACCCTGCGTCGTCCCCAGCCAGGTCCAGGCGTTGGCCGCAAGTACCTCCGCAGCCGACGGCACGGCGAGCGCGCCGACGCAGTCAACGTAGGTCGCGACGCCGTGCTCCTCGATGGTCGCGTCGTCACCCTTCGCGAGGTACCAGACGGCGTCGTCCGCGGTGGCGTAACGGATGCCGGAGCCGGACATGCGCTGCGTGAGCGACAGCACGCGACCGTCCAGTTCCAGGATGACCCGGTTCCCGGGCACCTGCTCCACGTGCGCGGTGAAGGACCGCCCGGAAGCGCACGCATACTCGTACACCTTCACCCGGTAGGGGCGCGGCTCCGCGCAGCGCACCACCAGCGGGTCGCCCGTGCCCAGCGCCGGGAAACGCGCATTCACCCACGCGGGCGCGCCGGGGACGTACAGCCGCCAGTCGCCGGCCTCGGTGGTCGCGAGGACGGACGCCTCGCAGCCGAGCAGCGCGATGCCGGCCACGACCTGGTCGGGCGTCGTCTCGCGTGTCACGAACACCGTCCCGACACCGGCGCCGCGCGGCGGGTTGCCGCTGACCAGCGGCTCCGGCGCGGCCGCGGCGACCGAGGGCAGGACGGAAACCACCAGGAGCGCCCCGAACAGGGCAAGAAGTGATCGGCGCATGCAGCAGCCCCCTTCAGGTGGCGGTTACCCCATCATGACGCACGGCCGAGCGGATCGGTTCCCCCGGCGCTACGAGGTAGCCTGTTGATGCGGGTCGAACGGAGAACCTCGTGACGGGATTGCGCACAAGACGCCTCGGGCGGACCGGGTTGATGGTGACCGAACTGGGTCTCGGCGCGATGGACACGCCGCACTCGCCGGAGGCCGCCGCGACCATCGAGGCAGCGCTGGGCGCCGGCATCAACTTCATCGACACCGCACGCGAGTACGAGGGCAGCGAGTTCCTGCTCGGCCAGGTGCTCCGCGCCCGGGCCAACGCGGACGTGTACCTGGCGAGCAAGACGTTCCGCCACACGGCGGACGGCGCGCAGCGCGATGTCGACCGCTCGCTCAGCATCCTGGGCGTGGAGCGCATCGCCCTCTACCAACTGCACGACATCTCCACCCCGGAGGCGTGGGCGGAGGTGATGGCCCCGGACGGGGCGCTGGAGGGCCTCCAGATCGCCCAGTACCGCGGGCTCATCGACCACATCGGCGTCTCCACCCACAACACCGCCCTGGCCCGCGAGATCATCATGAGCGACGCGTTCTCCTCCGTGATGCTCGAGTACTCGGCGTTCTTCACCGAGACCGCGCCGCTGATCGACCTGGCCGTGGAGCACGATGTGGGCGTGATCGTGATGCGCCCGGTCGGTGGCTCCGGCCGCACCAGCAACATGCGCCGCCGCCTCTCGGAGGGGTACGACGGGCTGCTGACCCCGTCCAACCTCTTGCGTTATGTCCTCTCAAACCCGGGCGTCACCGTCGCCATCCCGGGCGCGCGGTACCCCTCCCGCATCGCGGAGAACGTGGCGACCGCCACCTCCCTCGAGCCGATGGACGAGGCGACGAAGCGCGCCCTGGCGGCGGAAGCGGCAGCCCACTTCTACGACTGACGCACGGTCGCTACCGGACGGTCACGCCGACCGACCAGGTACTGGCCGGCGGTACGGACTCGAACGTGCGCAGGTACGAGAGCGCGACGGAGGTCGACCCGGTCGCAACGGCCTGGTAGTCGAAGACCTGGTAGCCGCCCGCCCCGACCAGGCCAGACGTGGAGGCGACATAGAAGGGCTCGCCGACCGGCACCAGCACAGCAGCGGCGGGCGCTGCGCCCGCCACCCAGGTGAAGCCGGTGGACGCGTTCGACTCCAGCACCACCAGCACGCGGTCGCCCACGTCCACGGTCACGGTGGTCCCGCTGTCCGATTCGTCGAGGCGGATGTCCGGGCGTACGCCGGTGCAGGCGACGTAGAACGGCGAACCAGCCGCGAGTTCGGTCGGGAAGTTCCGGTTCACCCAGTCGGGCGCACCGGGGGTGAACATGTGCCACAGTCCCCCGGAGGTGACGCCCAGGAAGCGGGGGTCGCACTCCTGGAGGCGCAGGTTGCTGAGCAACTGGTCGCGGTCCTGGACGCGGTCGGTCACCATCAGTCCAACACCCCCGCCAGAAGGGGGCGCCTCATTGAAGGGCCCTGGGCCGAAGCCGCTGCCCGGCGTCTGCGCACTGGCCACCGTCACCGTCGCCAGCAAGAGCGCGCCGGCCAGTAGACCGCCTCGCCACAGACCTCTGAACGTTCGCAGCATCATCGTCTCTCCCTACTACTCCCGGGTCGCCGTCCGCCGTTCCATCTTGCGCACCAACCACCGGCCCCGCGCACCGACGAACGTCCGGCGGGCGGGGGTACGCAGGACTCCCCTTGCCGGTCCCGTCCGTCCCCAGTCACGCGCCCGGCATGGCCTCCACAAGCTTGCCGTCCACGACCTTGAGGTACTTCGAGACACCGATGGAGGGCGGCGTGGTCATTGGCTCACCCGGGGCGCGGTCGGCGTAGTTCACGATCAACTCGGTGCCGTGGATCTCGGTGGTTTGTGGGGCGATACGGTCGCCGATCAGCACGGCGTTGGTGCCGGTGTACCCATCGGCCGTCTTGAGGGCGACGACCGCGTAGAAGAACGTGCCGCTGCCGCCGCCGTCCTGCGTGAGGAGGAACGCGATGTCCTCCTTACCGTCGCCGTTGAGGTCGCCCATCGCCTCGTTGCCGAAGACGCGCGTGGTGATCTTCAAGGCTGAGCCGGGGGCGGCTTCCACCTCTGCCACACCGCCAACGAGGGTGACGACCTGGCCCTCGATCTCATACGAGGTGTCCAGGTGGCTCGCCGGCGCGGGCGCGGTGGCCGATGCGGTCTCCGTGGGTGCGGCCGTGGCAGCCGCCGTCGCAGTCTCGGTCGCTGTCGGCGTGGCGGTGCCGTCGGTGTCGTCCCTGCTGCACGCGGTCGCGACGAGGGCGATCCCGATTCCGAGAGCGATCAGGGAGCGTCGGAACAATCAGGATCCCTGTCATATGCGCGGTGAACTAACTACAAACGCTACCGGGCAGAGCGTCACCACCCCATCACCGCCACGAGGCGCCCCCTGCCGCTCGCGTTCGGCGAGTGGGACACTGGCCGGCGATGTCACTCCTTCTCGCCCGGGCGCTCGTCTTCTACTCCTCCGCTGCCGTGCTGGTCCTTGAGATCCTCGCGGGGCGGCTGATGGCGCCGTACATCGGCGTCACGCTGGAGACGTTCACCGGCATCATCGGTGTGGTGCTGGCCGGGATCGCCGGCGGCTCGTGGATGGGCGGGAGGATCGCCGACCGCACCGACCCCCGCGCGCTGCTCGGGCCCGCCCTCATCGCCTCGGGCGTGCTCGCGCTCGCCGTGCCGACGATCGTCGATGGCCTGGGGCCGTGGATGCGCGCCGGCGGGCCGATGGAGATCGTCGCGCTGACCACCTGCGCGTTCTTCCTGCCATCCTTCCTCCTCTCCGCGATCCCGCCGCTCGTCGTGAAACTGCGGCTGAGGTCACTCGACGAGACCGGCACGGTGGTCGGCTCGCTCTCCGCGGTGAGTACCTGGGGCGCGCTCGCCGGCACATTCCTGACCGGCTTCGTCTTCGTCGCCGCCCTCCCGACGCGCCCGCTGGTGCTGGGACTGGGCGCACTGCTGGTGCTGTCCGGCCTGCCGATGCTCCGGCGCACCCTGCCCGGCGCCACGCTCATCGGCGGCGTGCTGATCACGCTCGCCGCCACCGCCAGCCTCGGCATGGCGGACGGGCCGTGCCAGTGGCAGACCAACTACTTCTGCGCCTCCGTCGAACTGGACGAAGATCGCCCGAGCGGGCGCCTGCTGTGGCTGGACACGCTCCGCCACTCCTACGTCGACCTGGAGGACCCGACCTACCTCGAGTTCCGCTACGCGCGAGGTGTTGCCGACGTGCTGTCGCTGCTGCCGGAGGGGCCGCTGCACGGGGTGTTCATCGGCGGGGGCGGCTTCACCCTGCCCCGGTATGTGCCGGCGGTGCGGCCCGGCTCCACCTCCACCGTCTTCGAGATCGACGGGGCGCTCGTCGACCTCGTGAAGCGCGAACTGGGACTCGTGCCCTCGGCGGACCTGCGCGTCGAGGTCGGTGATGCGCGGCTGGCGCTGCCGGACCAGCCCTCGGACTCGGCGGACTTCGTCGTCGGCGACGCGTTCGGCGGGCTGAGCGTGCCGTGGCACCTGACGACCCGCGAGTTCATGCGCGAGGTCGACCGCGTGCTGAGGCCGGGGGGCGTCTACGTGGTGAACGTGATCGACTACCCGCCCCTGGGCTTCGCGAAGGCGGAGGCGGCGACATTCCTCGAGGTGTTCGAGCACGTGGCCGTGATCGCACCGCTCCGCCACCTGATCGGTGAGGGCGGCGGGAACTTCGTCCTCGTCGGCTCGCACGCGCCGCTCGATGCGGGGGCGCTGCAGGCGCTGGCCGATGCGCGCGCGGACGATGGCGACCTGGTGTGGTCGGGCGATCGCGCCCGCGACTTCGCGGACGATGCGAGGGTGCTGCGTGATGACTTCGCGCCGGTCGACCAGCTGCTCGGCCGACCCTAACTCGTGAGCGGGGGACCCGTGGTGGACGCGCGCACCAGGCGAGTCAGGCTGTAGCGGGCGCTACGCGCCCGGCCCACTCCCCCTGCCCCCTCGCCCCCGGGCGAGGGGGATGAAATTCAATGGGGGTTGCACCCCCATTGAGGCTTCGCCCCCGCACTGAGAGCGAGGCGGCAGAGCCGCTCGCCGGGACGCAGCCACGGAGGCTCAGAGACCGCGTCCGCCTGCCCCGATCCGAAATCCGTTCGCGGTGAGCCTGTCGAACCGCCGCCTTGGTGAAACCACGCCTCGAAGCGCCTGCGTACCCCGCTCTGTCCGAGGGTTCCACGGGCGCGCGGTCGACGCGAGCAAGGTGTCCCGTCCTTCGACAGGCTCAGGACGAGCGGATTGAGAGAGCGCTGCTCGCGCCAGTCGAAACCGCATCGAGCCCGGCGGCAGCCCCTGCCGGTCGCGGCGAGCGACCTACCAGGCGGCGGCAGCAGCGGCGGGAGTGGCGAGGTCGGTGGCGACGCCTTCGCGGAGGCCGTGCGCCTCGAGCGTATCGAGGAGCGCCTCGAACGCCTCCGCGCCCGTGACTTCGAGGCGGAAGGTGAGGCGCGCGACGCCGAGCGGGAGGTCGGGGGTCACGATCTCGTGGCGGACCTCGATCACGTTCGCGCCGGCATCTGCCATCGCGCGGGTGATGCGCGCGAGTTCGCCGGGGACGTTCGCAGCCGCCACCGTGAGCGTGCACTGGCGACCCTCCAGCAGCAGGCCGCGCGCGACGATCCGCCCGAGGGCGGTGACATCGATGTTCCCACCGGAGAGGACGATCGCCGTCTTGCCCGGGGACGGGACGACCCCGGCGAGCGCGCCGGACAGCACGGCGGCGACGCCGAGGGCGCCCGCGCCCTCCACCACCAGCCGCGAGCGCTCGATGAGCAGGACGATCGCCCGCGCGATCGCCTCCTCCGGGACGGTGATGACCTGGTCGACGTGCCGCTGGATGAGGTCAAACGTGAGCGCCGAGGGGCCGGCGACGGCGGTGCCGTCCGCAACGGTGCGGGCCGCCTCGACGGCGACGGGAGCGCCCGAGCGGAGCGAGGCGACAATGCCCGGCATCACCGCGGTCTGCACGCCGACCACGCGCACCCCGGGTCGCACCGCCTTGATCGCGATGGCGACGCCCGCCAGCAGCCCGCCGCCGCCGGCCGGGACCACCACCGTCTCCACGTCCGGCACCTGCTCCAGCAGTTCGAGGCCGAGCGTGCCCTGCCCCGCCACCACCGCCGCGTCGTCGAACGGCGGCACGAACAGCATCGAGCGCTCCGAGGCGAGCGTGCGCGCCTCCTCGATCGCCTGGGAGAGCGGACCGCCTACCAGCACCACGGTCGCGCCGTAGTCGCGCGTGGCGACCTGCTTCTGCAGTGGCGCGTCGCGGGGCATGAGGATCGTGGCGGGGATGCCGTGCTCCGCCGCCGCCAGCGCCACGCCCTGTGCGTGGTTGCCCGCGCTCGCCGCGACCACGCCCGAGAGCGCCCGCCCCGCCTCGATGGCGCTCGCCAGCACGTTTATCGCGCCGCGCGCCTTGAAGGAGCCGGTGCGCTGCAGGTTCTCGCACTTGAGGATGACGGCCGCCCCCAGGCGGTCGGAGAGGAGCGTGCTGGGCAGCACCGGCGTCTCGCGCACCCGCCCGCGGATCCGCTCACGGGCCGCATGGATCGCCTCGATCGTGACGGGCGAAACTGAGACCACGACGCACCCCCTCGGGCTCCCGCAGACGGACCGGGGCGCATCATCCCACCGCGCCGGGGGCCCCACACGCGCCCGCTTACTTCCGGTATGCTACCTGTGATGCCGGAGGGAACCAGATGACCCGAGCCATCCCGACTCCCCGGACGCCCGCCGCCAGGGCCGTGCGCTGGTCACCCCTCGTCGCGCTGCGGCGCCTGCAGCGGTCGTCCGCGCGGCTCCTGAACCGTCTGAACGGCCTCACCCCCGCCGAGGTCTACGCGGAGGACGTCGACGAACTCCTGCGCCCCACCTTCACCTGAGACGACGAGTTTCTGGCCGTGAGCCGGATCTACGAGCACGCAAACATCGGTGGTGGAGTCCGGTGGGACCGGCTGTAGGAGAGCTAACTTGCGGGTGCTTGTGAGACTCCTGCGACGATGGGGTGCACTCGCGTTGGCCCTCACCTTTCTCTCGATTCTCTCGGTAATCGTGGCTTCATGGGCACATCTCGATTCCTCACGCCCGGAACTCCAACAACGTCTTAATGCGGTCCAGTCCTGGGCGACCTACGCCACGGCGCTCTTCACACTGGGGCTGGTTGGCATAGCGGGCCTACAACTCGACAGAATCAGGAGAGACCAGCAACTCTCCCAGCGCCCGGCACTCCATGTTCGGCCCGAGGGCCCTGATCTGCCACCCAAGTTCATGGTGCGGAACGTCGGATTCGGTGTCGCTCTTGACGTTCGCGTCACCGCTTGGGCGGACACCTCAGGAATCACCCCAGAGAGGGTCGCAAGAAACCCGAGGCATTACTCCGGCCATCTCGACGTGGCCGAACGCGACCGCGAGCATTCGGTTGGGGTGACAGTCTTTCCTGCTTCAGGTGCGCTGACCGCCACCCCGGGGTCTCATCGTCTCGTCTGGAGCACCACCTACTTCGACGTCTTCGGCAATCGGTATCACGAAGGCCCCAACGTCATGGGGTACACGCGTCTGCAGGGCGTCTGGCACGGCGCACCTGCATCCGACGTGCATCCCACAAGCCCCTCTACCCCATCCCCCAATCGTGACTAGAATGCCTGCGCCAGCCCGGTGGGGTCACCGCGCACGTGGTGATGGCGGCGATAAGCAACACATCGAGGGTCGGGGGAACGCATGGATGGACCGCTGGTCGGGACGCGGGTCGTGGACCTGTCCCAGTACGTCGCGGGGCCGTACGCCGGGCGCGTGATGGCCGGCTTCGGCGCCGACGTGATCAAGGACGAGCCGCCCGATGGTGACCCGGCCCGCCACTGGGGCCCGTTCGCCGGTGGCGACCCGAACCCGGACACCGGCGCCCTGCACCTCTACCTGAACCAGGGCAAGCGCTCGGTCACCCTCGACCTCGACACCGCGGACGGGCGCTCCGTCCTCCGCGAACTGGTCGCGACCGCGGACGTCCTCATCGAGTCGTTCCGGCCGGGCGCGCTGGCGGAGATCGGCTTCGGCTACGAGCAGTTGAAGGCGGACTTCCCCGAACTCGTCTACCTCTCGATCACCCCGTTCGGCCAGACCGGCCCGTATGCGCAGTACCACGCCTGGGAGATCACGACCTACGCGCTGAGCGGGCTCATGTCGATCACGGGCGAGCCCGACCGCGAACCCCTCAAGAACGGCGGCTACATCGGCCAGTACGGCACGGGCCAGAACGCCTACATCGCCACGCTCGCCGCGCTGTGGGAGCGCGGCGTCTCCGGCCTCGGCCAGCACATCGACGTCTCCGTCTTCGAGCACACGACCTCGCTGCTGGAGATGACGGACATGTACTGGATCTACGGTGGCGAGATCTACCCGCGCTCCGGCAACGGCGCGCGCGCGGCGTGGGGCATCTACCCGTGCGCGGACGGCTTCGTCGGCGTGGTCTCCGGCCCGCTGCGGCGCTGGGCGAACATCGCCACGCTCATGGAGGAGCCGATCCTGGCGACCGAGCGCTACCAGCGCTCCGGCGCGCAGGCAGAACTGCGCGACGAGATCGATGCGCTGATGCTGCCGTGGCTCTTCGCCCACGAGAAGGAGGAGATCTACCAGAAGGCGCAGGCGCTGGGCCTGCCGTTCGGGTACGTCTCCACCCCGGCGGACTTCTTCAAGAACGAACAGCTCCAGTACCGCGGCTTCTTCCACGAGATCGAGCACCCGACCGCCGGCACCCTCAAGTACCCCTCCGTCGCCGCTCACTTCTCGGACGGCCTCTGGGAGTCGAAGCGCGCTCCGCTGCTGGGCGAACACACCAACGAGGTCGTCGCCTCGCTCGGGCACGACCGCGCCTCGATGGACCGGCTCGCTGCAGCCGGCGCCTTTGGTGGCGCGCCCAACGATGCCCGTCCGACGAAGGGAGGCGCCCGATGACCGACGCCGG
>JAUXUW010000202.1 GCA_030684635.1 Dehalococcoidia bacterium | reverse complement strand
GGTGGAGGCGCGCCGTAACGCGCTCGCCGAGCACCGCGTGCGCGTCACGGACGACGCGCAGAGCGCCTGCATTGGCGCGGACGTCGTGCTGCTCTCCGTGAAACCCCAGGACCTCTCGCACGTCGCCGGCGGCCTGCAGGGCGCCATCTCCCGCGACGCCGTCCTGATCTCGATCGCTGCGGGCGTCCGCCTGGAGGACGTCCGCCGCTACTCCGGCCACCGCGCCTGCGTGCGCGTGATGCCGAACCTCCCTGCCGCGATCGGCCAGGGCGCTGCCGTCTACTACGCCGCGCCGGAGGTCACCCCGGAGCAGCTCCAGCGCGTCCGGCAGGTGCTGAGCGCCGTGGCGTCAGCCACCGTGGAGGCGCACTCGGACGACGAGGTCGACCTCGCGACGGCGGTGCACGGCTCGGGCCCGGCCTACGTTTACCTGTTCATCGAGGCGATGATCGACGCGGCCGTGCGCCAGGGGATGAAGCGCGCGGACGCGCAGACGCTGGTGCTGGCGACCGTGCAGGGCTCGGCGGCGTACGCGATCGAGACGGAGCAGCACCCCGCGGCGTTGCGGAACGCCGTCACCTCGCCGGGCGGCACCACGGCAGCCGGCATCGCGGAGCTGGAGGCGGCGTCCTTCCGCACGGCGATCGACTCGGCCATCGACGCGGCGTACGAGCGCGCACGGGAACTGGGAGAGTAGGCAGATGGAAACACTCGTCCTGGTGGTGGCCTACCTGGTCCAGTTCCTGGCCTTCGCGATCTTCGCCCGCGCCATGCTGTCCTGGTTCCCCATCGACAAGGAGGGACCGGTGTTCCGCACGCTGAACGCGATCACGGACCCGGTGCTCGACCCGCTGCGGCGTGTGATCCCGCCCGTCGGTGCACTGGACCTGACCCCCATGATCGCCATGATCGCCCTGTTCTTCATGGCGAACGTACTCTTCTCGTACTCCTAGCGATCCACTGAGCCCCCGGCGGTACCGAGGCGCGCCCGCACGGTCGCCTCGTCGAGCCCCTCGATCTCCACGACCTTCGTGCGGGACGTGTCGCCTGAGGCGATCCGCACCGCGCCCTTCGCCACACGCAGCCGCTTCGCCAGCAGCCGCACCAGCGCCTCGTTCGCGGCGCCCTCCACCGGCGGCGCGCTCACGCGCACGACCAGCACCTCGTCTCGGAAGCCGACGACCTCCTCGCGCGAAGCGCGGGGGGTGAGGCGGACGCTGATCCTCGTGTGTGGCGGGGGCTCCGGGGCGGTCGGCATGGGACTATCCTGAACGCACGGCAAGGAGAGGTCGAACGCGGTCAACGATCTGTTGACAGGACTCGTTGACAGAGAACACGCGTTCTATTACTGTTCCGAACGGCGGCGGGGGCTGCCACAACTCCCCGGGCCTGACGCCCGGACCACGGGAACAGGAGCGCGCGCCATGGCCGCCGAGAAGCACAGCGCCGAAAAGCACAGCAAGGACACCGGGGGCACCAAGGCCGAACTGCTCGCCAAGGCGATCGAGGGGATCACCAAGGAGCACGGCAAGGGCGCGATCATGCGGCTGGGCGACTCCACCGCCGCCATGAACGTCTCCTCCATCCCCACCGGCTCCCTCTCGCTCGATATCGCGCTCGGCATCGGCGGCATCCCGCGCGGCCGCATCACAGAGATCTACGGCCCTGAGTCGGCCGGTAAGTCCACTCTCGCACAGCACATCATCGCCGAGGCCCAGAAGAAGGGCGGCACCGCCGCCTACATCGATGTCGAGCACGCGCTGGATCCGGAGTACGCCGCCAAGTGCGGCATCAACGTGGACGAGCTCCTGATCTCCCAGCCGGACACCGGCGAGCAGGCGATGGAGATCTGCGAAGCGTTGATCCGCTCGGGCGCCGTGGACATCGTCGTCGTCGACTCGGTCGCCGCCCTCGTGCCGCGCGCGGAGCTGGACGGCGACATGGGCGACTCCCTGCCCGGCCTGCAGGCGCGCCTGATGTCCCAGGCGATGCGGAAACTGACCTCCACGGTCTCCCGCACCAACACCTCGCTCGTCTTCATCAACCAGTTGCGCGAGAAGATCGGCGTGATCTTCGGCTCGCCGGAGACCACC
The DNA here is from genome assembly GCA_030684635.1 of Dehalococcoidia bacterium. Classification (GTDB taxonomy): domain Bacteria; phylum Chloroflexota; class Dehalococcoidia; order UBA2979; family UBA2979; genus W-Chloroflexi-9. The sequence continues at coordinate 11,622 of JAUXUW010000202.1, read as the reverse complement.
CCCGGTGGCCGCGCGCTGAAGTTCTACTCCTCCGTCCGCATCGACATCCGCCGCGTGGAGTCGCTCAAGGACGGCCAGACCTTCATCGGCAACCGCGTCCGCTGCAAGGTCGTGAAGAACAAGGTCGCCCCGCCGTTCCGGCAGGCCGAGTTCGACATTATGTTTACGGGCGACCTCCACGGCATCAACCACTGGGGCGACGTCATCGACCTCGCGGTCGAGTACGAGGTCGTGAAGAAGGCCGGGGCCTTCTTCTCCTACGGCGACCTCCGCCTGGGCCAGGGCCGCATGGCCGCGGTCATGTTCCTCCGCGAGAACCTCGCCATCGGCGAGGAGATCGAGACCCGCGTCCGAGCGCTCGCCGGCCTGAAGGGTGCTCCCGCCGCGGCGATGATGTCGGACGACGTGGAGGTCGATGTCGAAGACCCGGCCGCCCTCTCGATCGACGCGTAGTCAGGGAGGTTCGGTGCCACCGCGGATCCTCGACCACCGTGAGGGCCTCGAACTCAGCGACGAGGCCGTCGGTCAGCGCGTAAACGAACTCCATGCCCTGAGGACCCTCGGCCAGGGCATGGTGCAAGTTGCCGCGTGGGTCGCAGAAGCTGAGGCACAGATCCGATCGCAGATGGGATCTGGTTACACCGCCTACGCATGGGGCAACGGTCCGATGTTCGACGGAATCCCCATGGGGTTAGTTCCGTCTTGGTTCGACTGGTACGCCAATTCGGCGACCAAGTATGTGCAATTGGTAGGTTGGCTCGCATTCGATGGCGATCGTCGCTCCATCCAAAGGTATGCGAGCCAAGTACTCGGGACAGCGTTGACTTGGCGAAACAAGGTTGGAGCCCACTTCGCACTTGTCGATCCCCGGGACGAGGACTCTCCCGCTGATCTCGCCGCAAGTGTGATCGTCCCGGTTGGGTGGGTGTTCGACCGGCTAATGACGCAGCCGTTCACGCTCGGGATGACGCGGGATGGAGAATCCCACAAGAGCCGAGATCTGAGTTGGAGTGTCACTGGCCTCCACGATGAACTCCGCAACCGTTATGTGCGTGCCGCATGAGCCCGGTCGTCACCGCCGTTGAACCTCGTAAGAGCGGGGTCGCCGCCGTCACTCTGGACGGCGGCGACCTGCCGCTCCTCCTCCCCCTCGAAACCGTCGTCATGCACCGCGTCCGCGCGGGCGTAGAGTTCGAGGATGCCGACTGGGCCACGCTCACGGGTGAAGGCCAGCGGCTGCTGGCCGTGCGGGAGGCGCTCACGTTCCTCGCCCGCCGCCACCGCACCGAGCGCGAACTCCGAACCGCCCTGGCCACGAGGATCGAGGACCCCGCCGTCATCGACCACGCAGTCGAGCGGATGCGGACGCTCGGCTACCTCGACGATGCGGCCTGGGCGCGGAATTATGTCGGCAGCGGGCGTGCCCGTGACCGCGGCCGCGCCCTGATCCGCATGGAGTTGCAGCAGCGTGGCGTCGCCGACCCGATCGCCCGCGAGGCGATCGAGGCCCACGACGAGACGGCCGCCGCGCTAGAGGCCGCCCGCAAGCGCGCCCGCAGCCTCCGCGACCTGGAGGAGCCGAAGCGTTCCCGCCGCCTGCACGACTTCCTCCGCCGCCGCGGCTTTGGCGACTCCGTCGCGCGAGAGGCCTCCCGCCAGGCCCTCGCGGAGGTCGGCGGTGGCCCGGCGACCGGCCTGGACGCCGAGTAGCGCCGGTCACGCTCCGCCACCGGCGGCCCGCAGCACACCTGCCGCGGAACTGAGGCGAAGTCTCGCCCGTGTTACGATGGGGTCACGCCGGACGTGTCTGGCGTCCAATCTGACACACACCCAACGCGACCACCTGTTCTGACCTTTCTGACGGTGCGGCGCGGGGTTCTATTCCTGAATCGGAGTCCCCGATGGAACCCGTCGTTCTCGCGCTCGTCGGCGTCGCAGCATTCGTGCTCGGCGCAGGCGGCGTCTTCCTGTATACCCGCACCGGCGCCAACAACGTCATCCGCCAGGCCCGTGAAGAGGCCCGGATCGCCGTCGACGAGGCCGAAAATCGCGCGCGCAAGGTGGAACTGGATGCCGAGCAGCGCATCCTGGAGCGCCGCGAGCAGCTGGAGGCTGAGGTCCGCGAGCGCCGCAGCGAGATCACCCGCACGGAGCGCCGCCTGGAGCAGCGCGAGGAGGGCCTCGAGCGCCGCGGCGCCAGCCTGGAGCAGGGTGAGCAGGCCGTCCGTGACCGCACCGCCGCCCTGGAGCGTGCCGAGCGCGAACTGGAGGAGGCGCGCACCCGCGCCCGCACGGAGATCGAGCGCGTCGCCGGCCTGACCGCCGAGGAGGCCCGCCAGGAGCTCCTCCGCCGCCTGGACGACGAACTGCGCGAGGAATCCGCCCGCCGCGTCCGCTCCATGGAGCAGGCGTCCCGCGCCGAGGCTGACACCCGCTCCCGCAAGATCCTCGCCACCGTCATGCAGCGCATGACCTCCGACGTCACTGCCGAGACGACCGTCTCCGTGGTCCCGATCCCGTCCGACGAGGTGAAGGGCCGCATCATCGGCCGCGAGGGGCGCAACATCCGCGCCTTCGAGGCGGCGACCGGCTGTGACCTGATCATCGACGACACGCCGGAGGTGGTGACCGTCTCCGGCTTCGACCCGGTCCGCCGGGAGATCGCCCGCGTCGCCCTCGCCCGCCTCATCCAGGACGGCCGCATCCAGCCGACCCGCATCGAGGAGGCCGTGGAGAAGGCGAAGCGCGAGGTCGACCAGATGGTGGACCAGGCGGGCCGCCAGGCGCTGGTGGACGCGGAGGTCACGGGCCTCCACCCGGAGGTCGTGAAGACCCTGGGCAAGCTCCGGTTCCGCTTCTCCTACGGCCAGAACCAGCTGCGCCACTGCATCGAGACCTCCTGGCTCGCCGCCGCCCTCGCACACGAACTGGGCGCGAACGTGGAGGTCGCCCGCATGGGCGGCCTGCTCCACGACCTGGGCAAGGCCGTCGACCGCGAGATGGAGGGCACGCACGCCCGCCTGGGCGCGGACATCGCCAAGCGCTTCGGCGTGCCGCGCGAGGTCGTCCACTGCGTGGAGGCCCACCACGAGGAAGTCGCCCCGGAAACGGTGGAGTCGCTGATCGTGATCATCGCGGACGCCATCTCGGGCTCCCGCCCGGGCGCGCGCCGCGAATCCACGCACGAGTACGTGAAGCGCCTGGAGGCGCTGGAGGCGATCGCCAACTCCTTCGAGGGGGTCGACCAGTCCTTCGCCGTGCAGGCCGGCCGCGAGATCCGCATCATCGTGCGGCCCGACCGCGTGGACGACCTGGGCGCCAGCCGGATGGCGCGGGACATCTCGAAGAAGATCGAGGAGACGCTCCAGTACCCCGGCGAGATCAAGGTGACGGTGGTGCGGGAGACCCGCGCCTCCGCAGTCGCCCACTAGCCACCTCGGTGAGTCGGGCCGCGAAGGGACGCGCGTGACGCGGCGCAGCACGGGCGACTTCCACTGCCACTCGTCCCGCTCGGACGGCACGAGGAGCCCCGCCGACCTCGTTGACCTCGCTGCCGCGAATGGCGTCCGCGTCTTCGCCCTCACCGACCACGACACCCTCGACGGGCTCGATGAGGCGCGCGCCGCCGTCGCTCGCCACCCCGGCATGCGGCTGGTCCCCGGCGTGGAGCTCTCGTGCGACGTCCCGGGCACCGAGGTGCACCTGCTTGGCCTGTTCATCGACCCGACGCGCGCGGCGTTCCGCGCCGAACTGGACCGCATGCGCACCGGGCGCATCAGCCGCGGCGAGCGCATCGTCGCGGCGCTCGCGGGCCTCGCCGCACCGATCTCGTGGGAACGTGTGCGCGAGATCGCCGGGGAGGCCTCGATCGGCCGCCCGCACATCGCCCGCGCGCTGATCGAGGCGGGGCACGTCGCCGACATCGACGAGGCGTTCGCGCGCTACCTGGACCGGAACTCGCCCGCCTACGTCGAGCGAGCGCGGCTCTCGCCCGCGGACGCCGTCGCGCTGGTGCACCAGGCCGGCGGCCTGGCCGTCTTCGCCCACCCGCCGTTCACCGACCGCTACGAGTCGGTAGCGGAATCCCTGGCGGACGCCGGCCTCGACGGGCTTGAGGTGTACTACCGCCACTACGACGAGGCACAGGTCGCCTCGCTGCGCGCGCTCGCTGACCGCCTCGGGCTGCTCCCGACGGGCGGCTCCGACTTCCACGGCCTCGACCGCGAGCACGAGCACGAGCCCGGCGACCACCCCCTGACCGCGGACGGCGTCGAGCACATCCTCGAGTTCGCCGCCGAGCGCGGCTGCACGATCCCGGAGGCCGCCCGATGACCTCGCCCAGCCCGAGCGTGCCTAGCCCGATCGTCGCGTGCCCGCGTCACCCCGCGGTGGAGACGGCGCTCACCTGCGGCCGCTGCGAGACGCCGATCTGCCCGCAGTGCATGGTGCATTCGCCCGGCGGCATCCGCTGCCCGGACTGCGCGCAGATGAAGCGCCTGCCGATGTACACGATCGGCTTCTCGCACATCGCGCGGGCCGTGGCCGGCGGCATCGCCGTGGCGCTGCCGCTCGGCGTTCTCGGCGCGTTCATCCTGCCGCCGACCGGCCGGTCATCGTTCTTCATGCTGTTCTTCGCGCTGTTCATGGGCACCGGCGCCGGCACGCTGGTCGCCGAGGCGATCACGCGCGCCAGCGGCGGCAAGCGCGGCCCGGTGATGATCGGCATCGCGGTGGCGGCGCTGGTCGCCGCGTGGGGCGTGCGCGTGGTGCTGTCGGGGGCGTCGTGGGAGGTCGCGGTGCGCGACCTCGTGGGCTTCGCGATCGTCGGCTTCGGCATCGCCGCCGCCTCGAACCGCCTCCGCTAATTCGGACGCATCGAGGCCTGCGTCGCGGCTGGCGCGCGGGCTACTGGAGGCGGTCGACGACGGCCAGCACGGCCAGCATGCCGAAGCAGAGCGCGGAGACGCCGACGACGCGCTTCAGTTCGGTGACCATGTACGCGGACTCCCGTGCCAGGCTCGCCGGCGAGCGCAGTTCACGCGCGCGTGGCGCGACCGTGGTGCCGGACGTCGTGGTGCGCGTGATCCGTCGGGGGCGTCGGGGTGCCTCGGACATGTCGGAACCTCCAGTGCGTTGCGTCCCAGTCTAGATGCCGCGCGAGGCGCGGGACAGGGCCGGCGGCACGTTGACCGAATCTCCCCACCGCCCGTACCGTTACATGCGTCCGGTTTCTGCGGCCCTGTGGTGTAGCGGCCTAACACGCCACCCTGTCACGGTGGAGACCGTCGGTTCGAATCCGATCAGGGTCGCCAGCAAGAACTGATACGCCGCCCCTCACGGGGCGGCGTTGTCGTTGCTGGCCGTTACCAGTGGAACGAGCGGCCTGACACCACCCGGGATCGGAACCGGGCAGGCTCAGCGACCATCAACCCACCGAGACACGGAAGAGCGGATAGGTGTAACGGAAGAACCGGACCAGTTCCCGGGCGAGCCGGAACACCGGCAGGCTGCGCGGCGTCGCGTGCTGAAACAGGTCGAACTCCGTGTAATGCACCCCCGCACGGCCAGTAAGGGCCCGCTGCAACTGCCTCGACTGAGACACGGGTATGACCAGATCCGAGCGGTCATGGGCGAATACGATCATCGGCGCCGTGATCTCCGTCGCGGCTGGCAGCGGCGACAGGGCATCGAGGCGCTGTCGCAACGCTGCCGGTAGCGCTTCCAGGGCAAGCACTGTCTCGTCGAAGTCGCCGGCAGTGAGTAGCCGGTAGACCGCCGCGCCGTCCCCTGAGAGTCCGTCGGGCGCGAGCGCCTGCGTGGGATCCTCCACCGCCGCCCGCACTCGGGCCTGCTCATCCGGGGTGAGACCGTCCGTGACGGACCGGATGAATACGTTCCGCGTCAGTTGGTCGACCTGCCAAGGCACCCGCGCGTCCCCGTCCATGCGCGTCGCACTGGCGATATCGCGCGCGAACGTCCACATCGAGGAGTACGGAGCAAAGGCGGCAACGAATACCACGCGGTCACGGATCAGCGGGTCGCTCGCTGCGATCAGCGCGAAGGCACCCCCAACGCACGTCCCCAGAAGTCCGCTCCTGGCCGGATCGATGTACGGCTGTTCAACGAGCCATCCGTACGCCCGCGCGAAGTTGACCGCATCGCCTGCATCGAGGCGGAGGTCGCGCATCGCGGGAGACCAGTAGAGGAGCGCTGCGAAGCCGGCACGCGCCAGCGCCTCACCGAGGCGTGCCACCTGGGGATGATCAACGCCAAACGGAACCACGCCGAGGCACACCACGATGCCGGGAATCCGCTCGGTTCCGGGTGCCCGGTACAGGTCACCTTCCACCGGGCCGCGGTCGGTCGGATAGGTCACTCGCTCGACGACCGGACGCTTCGTCGCCCAGTCGATCGGCTGAGACGGGAGCATTGGCAGCACCTTCAGGCAGAAGGCCACGGTCCGCGCCACAGCGCGCGCGGACCGACACACCTCTGCGAGCGCGGCGTTCGACTTCAAGCCTGCTCCCACTAACACACCTCCCACCCTACGGAACCGGCTGGCCCCAGCCCATCGCGGCGAGGCGGCGCTGTGACGGGTGGTCGAGGACCGGGACGAGCGACTGCATCAGGACGTGGATGTCGGCGCGCCACATGCCTCGGGCGGTGATCTCGAGGTGGGCGTCCTTCAGGCCGCGTGTGACGGCGGGCGTCGCCATCAGGAAGTTGCGGTCGCGCGGGTTCTTGCCGTTGTCGGTGCACCATTGCTGGAACTCGGCGGCGTTGAGGGCGAGGACGACGGTCACGCGGCGCTGCTCGGTGGGCGCCTTGCGCGCATCCTCCTCCACGCCGCGCTGCACCTCGCGGTCGATCTCCTGCTGAGTCCGGACCTTGCTCGGCATGTGGCCTCCATTCGCGCTGCTCCCACGGTACGCCGATCCGCCTCGCGCGCGGCGAGTCTGTGAACGGGGCGCACCGCGCGGTGGTACGGTGGATCCCCGACCACACAGGAGGTTCGTCATGGGCGATAAAAGCCCGAAGGATTCTGAGAAGCGTAAGAAGAAGGCTGCGGCCCAGAAGGCCGCGAAGGTAGCGCCGCCTCGACCCGACATCATCGTCAAGCCGTAGCGACGGCGACCGAGCCACAGCACACAGGACGCCGCCTCCCGGGGCGGCGTTCCTGTGTCCGAACCTGTGACGGGGGATCGCGTACCGTCTCCCTCAAGAGGTGCTGACATGACCGAAGAAGACCGACTGGCGAAGCGCCGAGCGTACGAGGCGGCGCGGACGCACGAGCGCGCCTACTCCGAGCGCTACTACCCCCTGCACGTCCTCGGGGCCCGCGCTGCCGAGGTCGTGACCCCCGAGGTGATGGCGGAGTTCGAGCGCCTCAAGGCGGCCACCGAGGCCGCGCGCCTCACGTGGGAGGCCTCGCGGCGCCCCTAGCCGGCGGCGGTCCCCGTTGCCCGACTCGCGGAGCGCTCTTTACGATCGGCGTGAGCACGGTCGAACGGAGGCTCCTCATGCACGTCGAACACCACCTGGACATCAACGCCGCGCCCGAGCGCGTCTACTCGATCATCAGCGACGTCGAGAAGTGGCCGGAGATCACGGAGTCCGTGAACTCCGTCACGCTCCTCAAGCCGGGCCCGCTGGCGGTGGGCAGCGAGGCGCGTATCTCGCAGCCGAAGTTCGGCACGCGCGTCTGGCGCGTGACGTCGGTGGAGCCGGGGAAGTCGTTCACCTGGGAGACCAGCGGTGGTGGCGCGCGCATGGTGGCGACGCACGCCGTGACGCCTCGCGAGGGCGGGAGCACGCTCGCGCTGATCATGGACTCGACGGGGCTGGCGGTGACGCTATTCGGCTGGATGATGGTCAGCACCGGCCGGCGCTTCATGGAGATGGAAGCGGCCGGCGTGAAGCGTCGGGCGGAGGCGAGTTAGCCGGGCCTTCGACCTTGCATCTGTCGCGAGCACACCGTAGGTTGCAGGTGGTCGGGGAGCACCGAGCCTTCCTCTGAGCGCGATCGTTGCGGGCCGCGCGACTGAGGACATTGCGATCGTCGCGGCAGGGCAGCAACGTGACGTCGGAGTCCCCAGTTCCGTCACCCCCTCGGCGGCTCGCGCGCCTGCACCCCTGGGTGCGGCTGAGCGCGATCGTGGCGCTGTGCGCGTCCGCCGGGGTCCTGACCGCGTGCAGCGGCGAGGCGCAGGCCTCCGGCGCTATCCAGGTCACCATCGAGACCTCCACCCCGACGCCGACGGCCACGCCCACACCCGAGCCCACCGAGGTGCCGTGGCCGATCCCCGCTGAACGGATCGCGCCTGGAGACGCGGCAGGCCTCTCCAACCCGGCGTCCGAGGGCTTCCCGCGACCCGCTCCGAGCACGTACACCTCCCTGCCGAACGAGGGGCGCATCGTGCGGATCGTCGCGCCGTCGCTGGGACTCGACCACCACATCACTACCCTCGGCGTCACGGACGGCATGATGGACGCGCCCGGCGCCGAAGAGAGCACGCACGCGGTCGGGTGGTACATCCCGGGCAGCGGCGGCTACGAGTTTGGGACGCCGGGCGAGGCGGAGAACTCCGTCTTCGCCGCGCACGAGTCCTGGAACCACGAGCAGGGCCCGTTCTACCTGCTCCACACCGCCCGCATCGGCGACGAGATCTACCTGGACATGGAGGGCGGCGAACGCCGCCACTACCAGGTCGCCCGCGTGACCCGCTACCTCGTGACCGAGATGCCGATGAGGGAAGTGCTCTGGCCGAGCGACCGCCCGAAGCACGAGGAGTGGCTGACGCTCTACACCTGCGGCGGCGAGATCGTGTACGGCGCAAGCGGCTTCGGTGACTACCTCGCGCGGGACGTGCTGGTCGCGAAGTGGGTCGGCTCCAGCCGCACCCCGATCATGTCGTCGGCGTCGGCCGCCGCGCAGCCCTGACGCCTCCCCGACACCGCACACACGCGAACGCCGCCCTCGCGGGCGGCGTTGCTGTCGGCGGCAGCGAGGTGATGCGCTACGCCTTCGGGGTGTGCCGGCGGAGGAAGTCGAGGATCGCCGCTTCGCCCTCGGGCGTGTTGCTGGCAGCGCCGTGCTCCTGGCCCTCGAAGAGGCGGACCTCCACGTTCGGCATGCCCTCGGCGAGCTTCGTCCAGGGCACGTCCGGATACACGGTGTCGCCGGTGCCGTAGACGATGAGGACGGGCATCTTCAGTTCGTGGAAGCGCGCGGTGGCATCGAAGTCCAGGTGCGCGGCGTACGTCCGCAGTTCCGCGCCGTACTTGAAGACGCGCTCCTCCTTCGGCACCTGCGCGAGTTGCGCCTGGATTGCGGCGCGCCGCGCGTCGCGCTGCTGCTGCTCCTCCTCGGACGCTGCCGGGCGCTGCGCGGCGAAGAGGTTGAGGCCGACCGTGCCGCCCTCGCGCCGCGCCTCGTAGGCCGCGTCCACGCCCTGCGCGGCCATGACCTCGATGCGCTCGCGCAGCTTGCTGAGGAGCGTCGGATCCTGCGACAGCCACGGGGCGGTCTCGGCGATGACCAGGCCGGCGGCCGCATCGGGGTGGTCGAGGCCAAACGTGGTCGCGATCGGGCCGCCGGCGGAGGTGCCCCAGACGAAGGCCCGCTCGTGGCCGAGGTGCCGGAGCAACTCGCGGATGTCGCTGGCGAACAGTGACATGGTGTGCGGCACGTCCGGGAACCCGGAACGGCCGGACGAACGGCGGTCCGGGAGGATCACCTGGAAGTGCTGGCTGAACCGCTCCACCCAGGCCGGGACGTTGCCGCCCGCGCCCGTACCCAGCCCGCCAAAACCGCCGTGCGCGAACACGAGCGGGAACCCGCTGCCATACGTCTCGTAGTAGATCTCGGTGCCGTTGATCGGAACGGTCGGCATCGCCGTGCCTCCCCTTGCTATGACCGGTGTACCTCGGGCGATTATGCGCCCTCCGGCAAGCCGCCCGGGCCAGGTTGGCCGGTTACGGGGCCGGCTCCACCGCGATCACGCCGCGCGCCAGGAGGTCGTCGACCTCGGATGCCGAGAACCCGGCATCGGCGAGGATGTCCACGCTGTGCTCACCCGGCTTCGCGGCACCGCGGGTGGCGCCGCCCGGCGTGCGCGAGAGTTTCACCGGCGTGTTGGACACCTTGAGCGTGCCGCCGGTCCACGTGGGCAGTTCCACGATCATGTCGCGGGCCAGCACCTGCGGGTCCTGCGCGGTGTCCGCGATCGTGTTGAGCGGGCCAACGAGGAACTCGTCGCCCAGCTCCTCCAGCCACTCGGCGACCGGGCGCTTCCGGAACGCCTCGAACAGCATCGGCTCCAGGAGGTCGTAGTGCTTCGTGCGCTGCGCGTTCTCGAAGTAGCGCTCGTCAACTGAGAGCGCGTCCATGCCGATCTTGCCGCAGAACAACTGCCAGTTGTTGTCCTTCACGCCTGCCACCACCACCCAGCCATCGCTCGCGGGGAACGCCTGGTGCGGGGTGGCGAGGGGGTGGCGCAGGCCCGCGCGTGGTTGCACCTCGCCCGTCGCGAAGTAGCGGATGATCGGGTTCTCCATCAGCGCCACCTGGCAGTCCAGCATGCCGACATCGACGTGCTGTCCGACACCGCTCCGCCCGCGCTCCACGAGCGCGGAGAGCACCCCGATCGCGGTGAACATGCCGGCGGCCATGTCACCGATCGAGAAGCCGGCGCGCGAGGGCAGCGGGTCGCTCTCGTGGCCGGTGGTGCTCATCAGGCCGCCCATGCCCTGCACGATGATGTCCACGGCCCCCCGGTCGCGGTACGGGCCGGTCTGGCCGAAGCCGGAGGTGGAGGCGTAGATCAGCCGCGGGTTCACCTCGCGCAGCGCCTCGTAGCCGAAGCCCAGGCGCTCCATGGTCCCCGGCGAGAAGTTCTCCGTCAGGACGTCCGCCTGTCTCACGAGGCGGTGGATGACCGAGGTGGCGTCCGGCGCCTTCAGGTCGATCATGATGCTCTTCTTGCCGCGGTTCACGGAGAAGAAGTACGTGCTCACGCCATGGACGTACGGGCCGTTCCCCCGGCGCTTCTCATTCTGGAACGGCGTCTCGACCTTCCAGACGTCCGCGCCGAGGTCCGCGAGGACCATCACGCCGTACGGCCCGGCGAGCGCCCAGGTGAAGTCGAGCACGGTGATGCCGTCGAGCGGGCCTGCCATCACTCACACCTCCTGCGCCCGCGGCTAGCGGCCCGTCACCCGTCGCGTCGCGTCGCGGAAGCGCTCGCTCTGCTCCGGGCTGCCCCGAAGGCGGCGGTTCGCGGCGTCCTCCTCGACCCGCGCTACCTCATCGAGCGAGGCGAGGTCGACGACGCGCTTCGCCTGCTGGACGGCCTCCGTGGAGCGGGTGGCAATGAGTGCCGCCATGTCCAGCGCCGCCGGTAGCAGGTCCTCCGGCGCGTGCAGCGAACTGACGAGGCCGGACGAGAGGGCCTCGGCGGAGTCGAACGTGCGGGCGGTGAAGATCCAGTCTTTCGCCCGGGACGCACCGACCAGGCGAGGCAGCACGGCGGCGCCAACCACCAGGCCGTACTCCGCACCGGGGTTCCGGAACGTCGCGGTCTCGGAGGCAAGCCGGATGTCGCAGGCGAGCGCCAGCCGTAG